>CANQXU010000007.1 GCA_947627865.1 uncultured Paenochrobactrum sp.
CAGCTTCTGTATCACCAGATCCCGCAGCGATCAGCCCCGTTGATAATGATTGATAACCACGGTCTCTTTTTCGTGCGCGAAAATGCCGGCTCAGAGTTGTTGGTGATTGAATGATAGAGCGTGTGAACCACCATGTAATCATCACGGCTGCAACGACTGCAATAATAAATGCAGCTGCAACAATGATGGATATGCGATAGCGTTGGCCGGCAAAAACAGCCACCATTTCACCAGGCCGGTCAGCTAGCCATGCAAAGCCCAAGCCCAATGCAATGATGATAGCCAAATAAGTAAGGATGCGAATCATCTGATAACTCCTCCTTACTGTGCCGGAGACGGCGATGGGGTTGCCGATTTTAGTTCTTGAACGGGCTTGAGGCTATCCGCAACAATCCTATTGAGCAGATTGTCGGTATCCCGTCGGGCTTTCAATCGATCGATAAAATCGGCTGATACTGCTTTGGCATTGTCTGGGAGGTTTTCCCATTCATTTAGCGCACGTTCAATATCACTTTCTTGCAAGGCTGTTTCTATACGAGCAGTAATGGAGCCAACATCCGTACCTGTTGCATTGCCAACGGGGCGGATGCTGACCAAATTTTTGGCGCTGGCCATCAATTGATCAACAATACCGGCATCGGCTGGCAGTTGGTTGGTTGTTGCAACAATTTTATCCGCAGTTGCAGTAAACTCATTACTCAGCTGTGTCGTTGTCGGGATGCCATTGCTCGCATGGCTTTCTATTGTTGTGACATCAAATTTAGCCGGAGCCGCGGATTTAAAGGTTTCTAATTCCGATTGAAAAGAACCACCACGATCAATGGCATTTTTCAATGCGTTGGCAGCGATCATGAAAGCAGCGTCAGGCTGGCTGGCGCGATCGGCATTTTGTTGTTTTAAAGCATCCAATTCATTTTTGATTTCAATGATGAGTGCTTTGTCATTGTCGGAGGTGGTGGCCGCTTGCGAGGCTTGTGATTGCGTTTGCTGCAGGAGGCTTTGAAAATTATTGATTTTTACTTCTAAAGCTTCAACGCGACTATCATCTGTAGGGGCAGGGTTATTGGGTGCGTTGTTGAGTTTTTCAAAATCTGTTGAGAGTGCTGCAAGTGATGCTGCAACTTTTTCGACTTGGGAGAGTGCATTATCGGCTTTATCGCTGGCAGACTGAACCGCATTTAATGTTGCACTATCGGTTTGTGTCTGTGCTGGCTGTTGGCTTAATGATGTAACCATTTTTTGCAAGGCGGAGACTTCTTCTTGCAATGCAGTGATTTGAGAATTCTCCTGCTTTGATGTGGATGCAGGAAGCCAGCCAGAATTTTGCAGGGCTGTGGTGCTGGATAAAACAATAAATGTTCCTGCCAAACCAGCAATTGCGCCAACCAGAGCTGCAACAAATATGCCGGATTTAGCTTGTGTTTTTTTCGTTTGTTCAGAAGTTTGTGGCTGCATATCGGCTCGTGCTGTCGCCTCTGGTTTTGTTGCAGAACTGTGTGAAGGTTTGCTGGAAGGTGCTTCCGTTTTGCTTTGCCCTGATTGTGCTATTTTTTTCACTGGCTCTTCAGGTTTCATTGCCTTATCAGCAGGGCTATCTTTAACAGCCGCTGTTTTGGCAAAGTCTCCTACCGGCTCAGCGGGGCGCACAGATATCTCCGGTGTTTTTTCCGGCTGCGGCTTTGCAGATTGATCAAGCCGCTGAATTTGTGAGGCATCCAGATCAATGGTCGCGGGCTTTCGAGACGGTTTGGAATGCCTCGGTGTGCTGGATTTGGCCATGGGTCCTCACATCTTCTTTTCAGTAGCAGTCTGAATGACTGCTATAACTTACCAAATAAAAGCGACAGATGAAGGATTGGTTGCAAATAATTATCTTATAATTGCGCCAATAAGCGAAAAATGCCTTCTTCATCCGGATGGTCAGCTGCCAGACTTTGCTTTTGCCAGTCCGGCGGCAGTAGTTGCGCAACTCTGCGCGAAATGCATAAAAATTTAGTTTCCTGATTGAAAAAATTAACAGGCAAATGGGGTTGAAGTTCGCTCAAGGCTGTTGCTGCGGAACCAGAATATAGCAAAACCAAGTCGAGCGCTTTGCGCGATGTTCCATTGGGCGGATTATTAAAGTCATGATCCGCCATAAAAACGGTGTCATAGACATCATAAGTCCGCATAACCAAACCTGCTGTACTGACCTCGTTTTCAAAAACGGGCTGCCGGACTTTGCCAGCAAGGTAAATTATATGGCTGGCTTCAGGCAGCTCTCTGGCCATGGTGGCAGCAAGTCGCACAGCATCACCACCACCCTCAATCACGGTTTGAAACCCTGCGGCTTTTGCAGCTTCTGCGGTTCTCACACCCACAGCAAAAAGCGGGAGATGGTGATAACGTTGCAAAATATCATGAGGACAATGACGCAATGCGTTGACACTCGTGACAGTTATTGCTGCAAGATCACCATCGTGGCCCTCTTCAATATGAACGGGCAGAGCCAGTGTTTTACTCAGCGGTAAAATTTGCGCCTGATAGCCTGCCGCTTGAAGAAGCTGGCCTGTCACCTGCGCCGCTGGCTGCGGACGGGTGATCAGAACAGATCGATTATTACCCTGCGGAATGATTGCTTTCACCATCTGCTTTTCACAATCAGTAATTACCATTCCTTGAAAAAGTCAGGGCCAGCAATTGCGCGCACACGTTCTGCCGCATCATGGCCGATTGCGGCGGCATCATTGATATGACCTTCGCCAGTGATGCGATGGGCAGTGGTTCCATCGGGAGTGAGTATCATGCCGTTGAAATAAATGTGATCGTCACTAATTGTGGCAAGTCCGGCAATGGGCGTGCGGCAGGAGCCGTCTAAAGCGCCAAGGAATGCACGTTCGCAAGCCAGTGCGATTTGCGTGTCATGATGCGCTAAAGGTTTAAGATATGCATCAATCTTTGTGTCACCAATACGGCTTTCAATGGCGATTGCACCTTGACCTGGGGCTGGAGGGAAAGCTTCTGCATCCAGCAGATTTGTAATGACATGCTCCATACCGAGGCGTTTTAAACCTGCGCATGCCAAAAATGTGCCATCAACTTCGCCTTGCTCAAGCTTTTTGAGGCGTGTTTGCACATTGCCGCGAAACATCACAACTTTGATGTCTGGGCGTAGTCTGCGGATAAGTGCCTGACGGCGCAAGGATGAAGAGCCAACAGTTGCCCCAAATGGCAAATCGATAAAGCGGGCTGCGGTGCGTCCGATAAATGCATCACGTGGATCTTCACGCTCAAGAAAAACTGATAAATGCAGGCCATCTGGTAATATGGTCGGGATATCTTTTGTTGAATGCACAGCAATATCTATGCGTCCATCAGAAAGCGCTGTTTCGATTTCTTCGGTAAATAAGCCTTTACCACCGATTTCGGACAGAGCCCGATCCTGAATACGATCGCCTGCTGTGGACATTGGTACTATCTCAATAGCCTCATCATTCAGGCCATGCGCAGCCTGCAAACGACGTTTGGTCTCGTTTGCCTGAGCCAACGCCAGCTTGGAGCTGCGTGTACCAATCTTCAAAGATGCTGTTTGCATATTGCCTCGTCCATGATACCGGGTTGTTTTATTCATATAGGATTATATGTATTTTGACACAGCCCTAAACAAAAATCCTCTCGGGGGCAACTTATGCGGGCTTTTATTGCGGCAGGATTATATTACAAATGCGTATATTAGGTATTGAAACAAGTTGTGATGAAACTGCTGCATCCGTTGTTGAGCGTGATGCGCAGGGCAAAGGGCACATATTGTCTGATGTCGTTTTGAGCCAGATTGAGGATCATGCGCCCTATGGCGGCGTGGTTCCGGAGATTGCGGCACGTGCACATGTCGAAGCGCTCGACAGCTTGGTGAAACAAGCGCTTGCGCAGGCAAATCTTGAGCTTGATGATATTGATGCAATCGCGGCAACCGCCGGCCCTGGTCTCATAGGTGGTTTGATTGTTGGGCTCATGACTGCAAAGGCTATAGCAATGGCTGCTGATAAGCCTTTTTATGCGATTAATCATCTGGAGGGGCATGCTTTGACGGCGCGCCTTACTGATGGAATCAGTTTTCCCTATTTGTTGTTGCTCGTTTCCGGTGGCCATACACAGATGGTGCTCGTGCGGGGATTGGGCGATTATGAACGACTGGGCACAACTATTGATGATGCTCTGGGCGAGGCTTTTGATAAAACAGCCAAATTACTCGGCTTACCCTATCCGGGGGGGCCTGCGGTTGAAAAAGCGGCTCTTGAAGGGAATGCGTCGCGATTTATATTGCCGCGTCCGCTCAAGGGTGAAGCGCGTCTCGATTTTTCCTTTTCAGGACTTAAAACAGCAGTACGTCAAACCGCTACAGAAATTGCTCCTTTAAGTGAGCAGGATGTCGCAGATATTTGCGCGGCGTTTCAGGAAGCTGTTGCAGATACTTTAAGTGATCGGGTCAGCCGTTCTCTCAAGCGCTTTAAGCAAGACTTTCCGGATAAAGAAATGCCGGAATTGGTGGTTGCGGGGGGCGTTGCTGCCAATAAGCGTCTTCGTTCAGCCTTAGAAGAATTGTGTGACAGTCATGGTTTTCATTTTATTGCACCGCCGCATGCATTATGCACGGATAATGCTGCAATGATTGCTTGGGCTGGTGCAGAACGTGCTATGAGCATGGAAGCGAGTTCGCTTGATGTTGCGCCAAGATCACGATGGCCGCTCGATGAAAAATCAGCACCATTAATTGGTACAGGGCGCAGAGGAGCAAAAGCATAAATGGCTGTTGAAAAGCAAAAAACCGGCAAGGTTGCTGTTCTGGGTGGTGGTGCCTGGGGGACTGCATTGGCTGTTATGGCTGCAAATTGCGGCCATGAAACGATGATTTTTGCCCGTAACGGCGCAACTGTTGATGAAATAAATAAAGAGCATCGTAATCATCGGTATTTAGGTGAGATTGCTTTGCCGACATCATTGAAAGCGAGCACTGATGTTTTGGAAGTCACTGCGCAAGCAGATGCCGTCCTCGCGGTTATTCCGGCGCAATCAATGCGTGTTGCCATGGAAGAGTTGCAAAATGTCTTGCCCAAAAAGGCTCCGGTTATTCTATGTGCAAAGGGAATTGAGCGTAGTTCCGGCATGTTGATGTCGCAAGTGGTGGCCGAAGTTCTGCCGGAACATCATATTGCGGCTCTATCAGGACCTAGTTTTGCAACAGATGTGGCGCAAGGTTTGCCAACAGCCGTGACTGTGGCTGCTGAAAATGCTTTGATTGCGGATCAAGTGGCGGCTTTACTGTCAGGGCCTGTGTTTCGTTGTTATTCAACAACAGATCTGGTTGGGGTCGAGCTTGGCGGTTCGCTTAAAAATGTGTTGGCACTGGCTGCGGGTGCTGCAATCGGGCGTGGACTTGGTGCTAGTGCACAAGCGGCACTTGTTACACGTGGATTTGCTGAATTGCGGCGCATAGGTCACGCTATGGGGGCAAAAGCTGAAACCATTATGGGGCTCTCCGGCCTTGGTGATTTGATGCTGACTTGCTCATCAACACAATCAAGAAATTTTTCTTATGGATTGGCGATGGGGAGGGGGGAAGATCTGACGCATAGACCACTGGCAGAAGGGGTTGCAACAGCGCCGATTGCAGCAGAAATCTGTGCAAAGAATGCTATTTCTGCACCGATCATTGAAGCGACAGCTGATTTGCTGAACGGAAAGATCACAGTTGATGAGGCCGTGAAAACTCTTATAAATCGTCCATTAAAGACTGAAGATTGAGAAAAACGGGAACGGAGTTTCATTATGCTATTTGCTATATTGTGCAATGATAAAGCTGATCATTTGCAGTTGCGCTTAGATACGCGTACGGCGCATCTGGATTATCTTGCGCAATTGTCCGATAAGCTTGTTTTTGCTGGCCCTTTTCTTGATGATGCGGGCAAGCCGAATGGCAGTTTGGTTGTAGTGCAAGCTACTAATCTTGAAGAAGCTGAAAATATTGCAGCTCTTGATCCATATGCTAAGGCCGGACTATTTTCCGGCGTAACGGTACGTCCATGGAATTGGGTGATGAATAAGCCGGAGCACTTAAAGTAACAGGTTGGATATGACAAATTACTGGTTGTTTAAATCTGAGCCGGACACCTGGTCCTGGGAAATGCAAAAAGCCAAAGGCGATGCAGGCGAAGAATGGGACGGTGTACGCAATTATCAAGCGCGCAATAATATGCGTGCTATGCAAATTGGTGATAAAGGCTTTTTCTATCATTCGAATATCGGATTGGAAGTGGTCGGTATTGTTGAAGTGTGCAAACTGGCACATCCTGATAGTACAACCGATGATCCGCGCTGGGAATGTGTTGATATTAAAGCAGTTTGCGATATGCCGAAATTCGTGACGCTCAAGGATGTCAAAGCTAATCCTTTGTTGGAAAATATGGCGCTGGTCACGTCAATGCGCTTGTCTGTGCAGCCAGTTCGGCTTGATGAATGGATTGAGGTTTGCCGTATGGGTGGGCTTGATCCGAATTCGATTAAATAATACCGGGCTTGATCGCGCGGCATACTAGTCAATCAAATGACTGATAATCTTTTAGCATTCCGGAAGTGGGGCAGTTAAAGCTGTGAATCAATTAGACAACCTCACTCCGGATGATGCACGGCACCAAAATTTTATATTACAAAATACAGTGCTGCAATCACCGCCGCATGTTAGCGAAATAAAACTTCATCTGGCGGATGAAGCCCATGACCTATGGCATAAAACCGAAGAAGAATTGCACGCAATTGGTTTGCCACCCCCTTTTTGGGCATTTGCATGGGCGGGCGGTCAGGGCGTTGCCCGCTATATACTCAATAATAAGTCAATTTTCAAAAATAAATATGTGCTCGATTTTGCTTCCGGTTCCGGTCTTGTCGCCATTGCGGCTTGCCTTGCAGATGCCAAAAAAGTTGAAGCAAATGACATTGATGTTTTTGCAGGGCCTGCGATCTGTCTGAACGCTAAAGCCAATAATGTCGAGGCTGTATTTGTTTGCAGTAACTTGATCGGTGAAGATAAAGGCTGGGATGTCGTTTTAGCTGGTGATGTTTTTTATGATCAAGGATTGGCGCAACTGCTGATTCCTTGGTTTGATCAGCTTTATAAGCGGGGATGTTTAATTTTGGTTGGTGATCCCGGGCGGTCATATTTGCCTAAAGACAGACTAAAAGCCTGCATGACCTATGAAGTTCCGGTAACAAGAGCTTTGGAAGATGCGGAGGTAAAGCGCACAACTGTTTGGGAATGGTGCCTTTAATTCATATTCCTTAGATTTTAAAAGTCAGCGCCCGATTTGTATCATTTAAAAATAAGCGGGCTCTAGCTTGGATAATTGTTAAAAAACAGGTATTTTATATAAGTATTACATCCTCAGTTATTCATTTCGAACCGGGGTAACATTGGGTAATTGACCGTAACAGCCGCAGTCAGAATGGTTTTTAAATGTGTCAGGCTGGAGTAAGGGTTGGTGGTGGTTATGTTGGAGCGTTTTAAGAGTCTCTTTAAAGATATGCCAGCTATTATTAAAGGCAGCGGCTCAGAGCTCTTTGATGCGGATGATCCACGCCTTGCAGCCGCAGCCTTGCTCATTCACATCATGACAGTTGATGGGGAAAAACACACCAAAGAGCGTCAAAGACTGGAGCAGATACTTATCCAATCTTATGGAATTAAAGGTTCCGAGGTCGTAAGATTTATTACCAAGGCCGAGAATGCTAATCGTGAAATGATTGATTTTTCGGTTTTTACCGATGTTTTAAATCAGCACTTTAACGAAGACGAGAAGAGAGATTTTATTCGCCTGATGTGGGAAATGGTTTATGCCGATGGCGACCTTCACGAAAATGAAGATTGTATTATGTGGCGTATTACTGATCTCATGGGCATCAAAGAGCCCGAATTAAGCATTGCTCAAAAAGCCGCCAAGAGTAATGATATTTAAATTCATTTTTTAATTTTCTCATAATCAGGTCAGTTAAAGCCCGACCTGATCATATGATACCCTCACTCTAGTGCAGTGATATCGCCTAGCTTAATTCTGATTGAACGAGCTCCCATATGATCGCGCCTATAATGGCGCCTGCAAAAGGTGCAGCCCAGAACAACCAGAGCTGACCGAGTGCATCCGTTTGTGCGAATAGCGCAACGGCTGTAGACCGCGCGGGATTAACGGATGTGTTGGTGACGGGTATTGAGATCAAATGTATCAATGTCAAAGCAAGCCCGATGGCAAGAGGTGCCATGGTTTTTAGTTGTTTTTGTGTTGTGGTGCTTAAAATAACAACTATGAATAATGCAGTTAACAATGTTTCGATGAGAAACGCTGCTTTCAAGCCATATTTGTCTGGCGATAATTCACCATAGCCATTTGAAGCAAATCCACCTGCCTGAAATCCGCTATGGTCAGATGCGATGAAGAAAATGCAAAAAGCGGCAATGATGCCACCCAGTAATTGTGAAAGCCAATAAAATGGCAGTTTTTTTATCGGGAATTTCTTTGCCAGACAGAGGCCAAATGTCACTGCCGGATTGAAATGCCCGCCGGATATGGAACCAAAAGCGTAAATCATAACCATAAGACTAAGGCCAAAAGCTAAAGCGACTCCGGTAAAGCCAATACCTAAATCTGGGTAACCGGCTGCAAGTATTGCACTGCCGCAGCCACCAAAGACAAGTGTGAAAGTTCCAATAAATTCTGCCAGCAATTTTTTCATGATTAAATCCTTCAAAGATTAAATAAAAATATTTGCTATGAAATTTAGACTGGTTGCAAAATTCAGAATGATTGCTTGGCAGAGGTTAAATCATTGTCAGGATTTGCTATTCAAGATAGATGCGCTAATGATAAATAAGTATGATTGTACTGTGTAAATCTGAGCGCTTGTGTCGCTTATTTGCGCCTCAAGCGTAAAATATGCTAAATTTGATTTGGTTTTTTTGGTGAAGACAGAGGACGAAAACCCAAAAATGAAGAAGCAAATATCTTGGCGTAATTTGTGCGTGCTTTCTTTTGGCGTTTTGGCGACTGGATGTCAGGCGACTGCGTGGACAGAGAAAATTTCAATTGAGCAAAAAAACCTGCCTCAGGAATGCGCTGGTTGGGAAAAAATTGATATCAGAACCAGAACAACTTACGTTTTAATGCGTGAAGATCCCAAACTGGCAATGGCTATAGACGCGCATAATCTTAAAGGGCGCAATCTAGGGTGCTGGCAATAAAGCCTCTCTGCTTAAACGATGATGGCTGTGCTGTGTGCAATGAAACCTTACATTTTCAATGTCGGTGTGATTGATGCATATTGACATTCTTGAGTTGCAAAGCTTTTACGCATCTGACCTTGGTCGTTTGGCCGAGCGCTCGATATTGATGACACTCTCTTCAATCTGGGAGCCGATCCCTGATGAAAGATTGGTAGGGCTTGGATATACAACGCCTTATCTAGATCGCTTTCAGGCAGATGCAGAGCGCTGTCTGGCATTCATGCCAGCCGGACAGGGTAGCTTTAGCTGGCCATTAACAAGCAATTCTAAAACAGCACTTGTTTATGAAGAAGATCTCCCTCTCGCTGAAGCAGCAATTGATAGATTGCTGATGGTTCACTCGCTGGAGTTTACTGAAAGCCCTGAAGAAACCTTAAAGGAAATGTGGCGCGTATTAGCTCCAAATGGTCGCTTGATTATTGTCGTTCCTAATCGGCGGGGCATGTGGGCGAGGTTTGAGAATACGCCTTTTGGCAGTGGGCGACCTTATAGCCGCAGCCAGTTATCCCTACTGTTGCAAAAGGCTAATTTTACCGTAATACGCGAAACGCATGCGTTGAGTTTTCCGCCATCGCATCGCCGTTGGTTGCAAAAGACTGCACCTGTGTTTGAAAAAATGGGTGGAGGTAAAAGATCATTATTGGCTGGTGTTTTGATTATTGAGGCACAAAAGCGCTTATATCAGGGAATTCCTGCCATCAGACGCTCATCGAGAAGAGTCTTTGTTCCAGTTTTTGCTCCGCAAGGGATGCGTAAAATGAGCAAAGAAAAGAGTGTGGAAAGCTGATTTTACAGCAATTTCGTTTTTTGATTTTTTAGCCAACACGCTAAGCCATGACGAATTGTCTCATAGCTATAAATTTGAAGGTTTTTCTCGACTTGCTGTCGCGTTGAGATTAGTTAACTATTATATCTCAATTTGTCTGCATTCGCATAAGAAAACTTAAAGTGACAGATGCTTTGCCGATGGATTAAAATATTAATACTTACAGCAAAAATACATAGTCGTTTTTGCTTCCAACTTTACGACACTTGTGTCTCGTTCAAAATAGTAACGGATCATCATCATGACCTCTGCGATTAAGAATACTCGTCCAATGCCTAAAGCCGGTGTATTAAACATAGCTGCTTATGTTCCTGGTAAGGAAAGCGTTGAGGGTGTCGCAAAGGTCTATAAACTTTCCTCCAATGAAACTGCTGTGGGGCCAAGTCCTCATGCGATTGAAGCTTATCGATATCTAAGCGATAATTTATATACCTATCCGGACGGGCAGGTATATGAATTGCGCAAGGCGATTGCTGAAGCGCATGGTTTGAATATTGATAATATTTTGTGCGGCAATGGTTCGGATGAATTGCTGGGCTTGTTGTGTCAGACATATCTGGCACCGGGCGATGAAACGATTATTACTGAACATGGTTTTGCCATTTACAAAATTCAGACACAGGCGGCTGGCGGAGTACCGGTAACCGTTAAAGAAAAAGATGAGCGTGTTGATGTCGATGCAATTCTTGCGGCTGTGAATGACAAAACCAAAATTGTTTTTATAGCCAATCCAGCCAATCCAACGGGCACTTACTTGCCGATGGAAGAAGTGCGTCGCTTGCATGCAGGTTTGCCGCAAAATGTATTGCTGGTTCTGGATGCAGCCTATGCAGAATATGTACGTCGTAATGATTATGCTGCGGGCATCGAGCTTGTGTCGGATTCTGAAAATGTAGTGATGACACGCACATTTTCAAAAATTTATGGCTTGCCAGCTCTGCGCATTGGCTGGATGTATGCGCCTTTGCATGTGATTGATGCCGTTGGTCGTATCCGTGGTCCGTTTAATATGAACTCAGCCGCTATTGCTGCTGGTGCTGCTGCCATTCAGGATCGGGCGCATCTTGAAACAGCGGTTAGCTTTACAGACCATTGGTTGAATTGGCTGACTGAAGAGCTGACAAAGCTGGGCTTGCGGGTGACACCGTCAGTGACAAATTTTCTGCTCATTCACTTTCCGGATGAAAAAGGCAAAACGGCAGATGAAGCCGATGCTTGGCTTTCCGCACGCGGTTATATTTTGCGCCGAGTAGGGGGCTACGGCTTTCCTAATGCTCTGCGTATGACTGTTGGAACTGAAGAAGCAAATCGCGGTGTTGTTGCCGCACTGACTGAATTTATAAAGTAAAAAAATGTCGAAACCTCATTTTAAAAAAATTGCGCTGATTGGTATTGGTCTGATCGGCTCATCTTTGGCTCGAGTTATTCAGCGCGAGAAACTTGCCGATCATATTGCAATTGCAACACGCAGTGCAGATACATTGAAGCGCGCTGAAGAATTGTCTCTTGGCGATAGCTACACAACCAACAGTGCAGAAGCTGTTATTGATGCTGATTTGGTTATTGTGTCTGTGCCTGTGGGGTCGTCAGGCATAGTCGCACGTCAAATTGCTTCAAGTCTTAAAGCGGGTGCTATTGTCACTGATGTTGGATCTACCAAGGGTTCTGTGATCGCTCAAATGCAGCCGGAACTGCCGGAGCATGTGCATTTCATCCCAGGGCATCCGATTGCAGGTACTGAATATTCAGGGCCGGATGCTGGCTTTGCCGAATTATTTGTCAAACGATGGTGCATTTTGACACCGTTGCCGGATACAGATCCTGCTGCATTGCAAACACTGTCAGACTTTTGGGAAGCGTGCGGTGCTAAATTAGATATTATGGAAGCTCAGCATCACGATTTGGTGTTAGCTATAGTCTCGCATCTTCCCCATATTATCGCTTATAATATTGTTGGAACCGCAAGTGATTTGGAAAAGGTCACTGAATCAGAAGTTATTAAATATTCAGCTTCTGGTTTTCGTGATTTTACACGCCTTGCAGCATCTGATCCAACAATGTGGCGTGATGTGTGTTTGCATAATAAAGATGCAATTTTGGAAATGCTGGGTCGGTTTTCCGAAGATTTATCATCATTGCAGCGTGCTATCCGCTGGGGCGATGGTGACGCGTTGTTTGATCTCTTCAGTCGTACGCGCAATATTCGCCGCGGTATTATTGATGCTGGACAGGAAGTTGACGCGCCGGACTTTGGTCGTCAGGCGGCGTCAGCGTCAAAGAGCGGGTAATCGTCCTAAGGGGATAAAGCCTGCACGTATTCTGCCCTTATCAATATCAACGGTCAGGGTAATGTTTCCGTCTGTTTCTCCGGCGACAGCGGTGAGTGCAAATAACAGGGCAGAAATATTGCTGCCCTGTTCAGGCACATAGTTTTGAGCCGTTTGCGCCAATAATGCGGGCTCTATAAGCCGGACTGATAGTTTTCCGCTTGCTCTGCCCTCTTCATCAAATGAGAGGGGGCCTGATAACGAGATCATAGCACCATTATTGGTTGTTATGAGAAATTGCTTGATCTCCCCTGCATGTCCTCGCAACCTTTCTGCCAGCGGTGCGCTTTTCTCACTCATTAAGCTGGCTGCATCATAGATAACAATATCAGCTATCCCATCGATTTCCGGCACTGTCTGCGTATTAAATGCTTTCTTAATAAAAGTCAGACCAGCAAAACGACCATTTGCATGAATTGCATTTTCCTCCAATGCGAAGGAGAAAGCGAGTTCTGATATATCCGCAAATGGCTCGCTATAAGTTGGCTCGCGGCGTAGGCCAATCGCAACATCCTGTCCCTCTAATTTTATTCTGTCGGGAACAGGGCGCGTAAGCCTTGTGTTCGATTGCAGGCTGCTCCAGTTGAGCTCAAGCGGTACTATCTCAGGCCACTCGACTAAAGCAGGACCGGTTAAATAGTGGCTGAGGCTATAAGGGGCATAAACTGGAAAGCCACTGACGAGATGGCCAGCTTGGATACTAATTGAATCATCCGGTCTGGAAAAGGAAATCGATTCGCACACAATGTCGAAGCGGAAAGGGAACCCTTCCATATGCAGATTTTCGCAGCGCGTGGCGGGTTGTTGCGCCATGATCTGCGCTAATTCACGGCGTGCTTTGTCCTCGATTTTGACCGCTATGTAAAACCAGCCGATAGTATAAATTATACAAGTCAAAACTAAGCTGAAAAGGATGAGCTTTCGCTTATTACGTTTTTTTTTCATTTCAGATAAGTACGATGCGGTATTAGCGAGAGCAAGCTTATCGGTTTCATCATGAATAGGGGTCAATTTCTAACTCTGCCTGCCAGTGACGTCATAATTTGCTCGGATCTATATGTGATTGAAATTTTATATCTCAAAATTTAATCAATGTCCTATAATGTGGGGACATTAACATTAAACCAAACAGTGCAATAGCAAAATAAATCATGTCGGGTGCAGTGAATGAGCGATATGTGGGTTTTCGGATATGGTTCTTTGATGTGGCGTCCAGGTTTTACACCTGTGGAGACACGTATGGCGCATCTGCAAGGTTATCACCGCAGTTTATGCGTCTATTCTCATATCCACAGAGGGTCGGTTGACAATCCCGGGCTGGTTCTGGGGTTGAAACGCGGCGGAACATGTGATGGGCTGGCATTGAGCATTCCTGAAAAACAGGCTGATGAAGTTTTGTGCTATTTGCGGGAGCGGGAGCTGGCAAATCAGGTTTATCACGAGAAATTGCATCCGCTAAAGCTGGATGATGGTCGTGTTGTCGAAGCTCTTGTTTATGTCGCCGACGAAAGCCATGCGCAATATGCGGATAATTTAAGCCCGCATGATGCAGCTCTTATTGTTCGGGGAGCCGTTGGTATATCCGGTCCCAATATTGACTATGTGGTTAATACGGTATCGCATCTTAAAGAAATGGGCTTGCAGGACAATAATTTAGAAAATATTGCCGATCTGCTCCGCTTGAAAAATGCGGTATGAATAGTGCTGCCATAATCAGAATTGATCATGTATGCATTGATCATGGCAGCAAATGTTGATTTAAAAATCAAATAGCTCTGAAAGAATAGATTTTTTCTTTTTAGGGCGATCATAGCGATAATCATGATCACGGTGATCTGGCCTTCTTTCATTTTCATAAGAATGGCGGTCCGATGAATTACGGATAGGCTCAGGCGCGTGATTTGGAGCTGAGCGTTCAATGATCTTGTCAAGCTCTCCGCGATCCAACCATACACCGCGACATTTCGGGCAGTAGTCGATCTCGATACCTTGACGATCAGACATTACCAGATCGGTATCATCAATTGGACATTTCATTCGGTTTTCCTTCAGCGCTAAATGTAAAAAGGGCGTGTTTCTAAAACTTAGAAAGCAATTTGAGCACTTCAATGATTCTGAATATAGTTTTTAAAGAAACTTCACTTGTTATGAGGCAAAACAAGGGCTACATAAAAAACTAAATTCAGGAGACTTTTATGATCGCATTATTTGAAACCATCGATATGGCGCTTAATCTTTACACGTGGATTATTATCGCCAGTGCGGTGATTTCATGGCTGTTTGCGTTTAATGTCATTAACTCCAGCAACCGCTTTGTTTATTCGATTGGTGAGTTTCTGTACAAGGTGACCGAGCCTGTGTTGCGACCAATCCGCAGAATTTTGCCGGATCTTGGTGGCATTGATATTTCGCCAGTAATCGTTCTATTTGCTATCTATTTTATCCGCCGCTTTATGTGGACAACCTTGTTACCAATGTTTTATTGAGCATGAAGGTTGTTTTATCGTGAAGAAAAGCAAGGCGTTAGTCTCTTTGTAAGATTGACGCCTAAGTCGTCTAAGGATGCGATTGAAGCGGTTGTAAGCGATGCAGAAGGGCGGAAATATCTTCTTGCACGCGTCAGAGCGGTTCCTGAAAAAGGACTTGCCAACAAAGCATTAGAAAAACTGGTAGCAAAAACTTTTGCTGTCCCTGTCAGCCAGGTCGAGGTTGTGAGTGGCTCGACCTCACGATTGAAGCAAGTTTTGCTAAGTTGCAATTTAAATGAAATCAGAGAAAAATTAGAACAGTTTCCTGTTAAATGAGATCATAAAAAAACCGCAGATTTTAAGCTGCGGTTTTTTTTATGAAATGTAAGCTTTGTAAATTATGCTTCAGCTTCAGCTTTTTTTGCGCGTTCAATCGCTTCTACGATAAATTTACGTGCATAATCTTCATCACCCCAGTCGCCGATCTTAACCCATTTACCTGGCTCTAGATCTTTGTAGTGTGAGAAAAAGTGTGAGATCTGTTCCAACGTAATTTCTGGTAGATCTGTGTAGTCGTGAACTTTTTCATAGCGGCGCGTCAAATGTGGTGAAGGAACCGCAATGATTTTTTCGTCCTTACCGGAATTGTCTTCCATGACCAATACACCGATCGGGCGCACATTGATCACGCAACCTGGTACGAGTGGGCGGGTGTTGCACACCAATACGTCAATCGGATCACCATCTTCAGACAATGTGTGCGGAACAAAGCCGTAATTGCCTGGATAGGTCATAGGCGTATAGAGAAAACGATCAACGATTAGAGCACCGGCTTTTTTGTCCATCTCATATTTAATTGGATGTCCGCCGACTGGAACTTCAATAATAACGTTAATGTCTTCTGGAGGATTGGAGCCGATTGAAATGGCATCAATATTCATGACGAGTCCTTTCGTTTTTTGAACTGATAGCCAGTTTCACGGCTGGCTGCAAGATAAAGGAAAATGTTTAAAAGCGGCTAATTGTCGTTTGCATAATAAAGATGCTTATTACCATAGGCTGTTCATGCTTATGGTTATAAAAAACGAGCAATTCGCACAGGTTTATTCAAGATAGTACGAATATCAGAACAGTATTCATTCGTTTTTGCATATTAGATATGCGCTCAAGGCGTGGCTATGAAGGTTAAGCAATAGCATATCAGGGGGCGCTGTTCAGTTCTGAAAGCCGTTTTTTCGCTGCTGGCGGCATAGGCGGTGGATTATCATCAAGGCTTGCAAGCACAAGGAGCTCATCACAGGCCGTTTCAGTTTCTTCAATCAGGCGCTTAAAGAAAACATCTTTTTCCAGTCCAGGCTCAATTGGTGGTAAAATACGGGCTCTTATAACACCGGGATAGCGCCAGAATTTATGTCGTGGCCAATAAAGTCCTGCATTGTGAGCAATGGGTACAACAGGAATGTTGAGCTCTGAATAAAGACGGATGATACCATACTTATAATTTGGCTCGGCGCCCGGCTCACGACGCGTGCCTTCAGGGAAAATAACAATCTGTCTGCCATCTTTCACCGCAACCTTGGCGCCAGCAAGCATGGAGTTGACTGCCTTCAAGCCGGAACCGCGATCGACAGGTATCATCTTCATCTTTGCCAGATACCACCCGAAAAAAGGAATGCGCATCAGTTCCCGTTTCAGGATAAAGACCGGATCTTCAAAATGGGAAAGAAAAGCAAAAACATCCCAGAAAGACTGGTGCTTCGGTGCAACAATATACGCACCATCCGGCAGGTTTTCCAAGCCTTCAATAATCAGATCAGTACCTGCAATATGCTTTTGGAGCCATAGATTTGATCGGCCCCAAAACTTTGGAATTACCCAAGCTTTTTTGCGCGGTAACAAAAAGAAAAACGGAGTATAGACCAGCATCTGAATAATGATGCTGAGATAAAAAACCGTGTTAAATAACAAAGACCGGATTGCGACCAGCATATTAATTTAGTTTCACTTTAGCTTAAAACTGATTGAGTGCATGTCTTACTAGCGGTTGAAGCGCTGGTTTTCCAGTTTATTTTGAGTTTTGCGATATGTCTGCGGGCGATAATTTCGACCAAATAGCAGTTATATGCGTCAAGGAGCCAATATATTTCACATATTCTGTGAGCAGAACCCGCAAGGCATCGCCTTGTGATATCCAGCTGCTACTCCGCAAATCTGTATTAATAACCGGATAGGGTATGAACTGGACATCATTCATCAAGCGCGAGAGCTCCAATATGCTGCGAGGCATATGGTAATTGTTGGTGACGATGATGACGCGCTTATATTGATTGCTGCGTATCCAGCGCTCGCTTTCAGTGGCATTGCCGACTGTATTTAAGGCAGAGCGGTCGAGATCTATGCAGCATTCCAGTAATTGCTGATCAGCATTGGTTACTTTGAGCAAGACTGCGCGGCTGGTATCGGGATGGACGCCGCTGATCAAAAGCCGCTCACCCTTTTTGTCTTTGAGCAGATCGATCGCGACATCAAGTCGGGCTTTACCTCCGGTCAGCACAATTATTCCATCCGCAGATTCCGTGAGAACTGGTACTTCCAGATTGGTTACTTTTTCGCTGAAAACGACGAAGCCAATCAGAAAAGCGATGATGAGCGCGAATAAAATAATGCTGATTGGTTGAAAACGGCGAATGACGCGACGGATTAATGCCATCATGAGCTTGCCACCCTAATGGAGCAAAGCTGCATATATGCGCATTTTATCTTTGCTTGTCGCCGCATAATATTTGATTTCTTTAAAGTTATTATCTGTTTAACAATTGTTGAAAGCTTTTTCCGGACGATTTTAAGCCGTCATATCAGAGCCGTCCATCTGTGATAATTGCCTGATAACGGTCATTCTGCTTGTCAGCATGGTTAAAAAACTAACCAGAAGAATGATACCAATGGCACCAATATAGCCATCACGGCCGATGGCGAAATTGCCAAACATAGCGGCAGCTTGGTCGCCCTCTGGTGTGGCCATCCGGCTGGCGCTCCACCATGAAATGATGAGGAATAATCCCATTGCAGCAGCGCCACCCACTGAAGCACCTTTAAGGGCTGTACGGAAAAAATGCCATTCAAATTCCCGTGCAACAGATTTTGATTCAGCTCCGATAAAGTGAAGCACTTCAATAATATGACTGTTGCCAGCCATTGCGCCGCGCGTTGCAAAGATAACTGTTAGGATCGTTGCGAAGATAACCAAACTCAGCACAGCAAAACCAATCAAAACGGTTGTATGTGCCATAGAGACAAGCCTGTCTACCCATGTGCGATGGTCGTCCAGGCTTGCCCCTGGAATGGAGCGAATGAGTTCGCTGCGCAGTGTCTCAAAATCAGGAGGCGAGCTTTCATCAATGAGAAGCGTTACGAGCCGTGGAACGGGGAGTTCATCAATATTCAGCCCCGTACCAAGCCATGGTTCAAGAAGGCGCGCTGTTGCGGCACGGTCAACAATCTGGGTGCTTTTCACGCCCGCAAAACCTTGCGCAATCGTGCTGGCAGCAAGCAAGGCTTGTTCCATATCTTGACCATCAATTGGACGGATCTGGATTGTGGCCTCACGCGATATCTGACTTTGCCAAGTGGCAGCACTGTCGCGCACCAAGGAAACACCGCCCAATGTCAGGCAGGCCAAAAATGTCATAATCGCAATGACAATGACCATAGCCGTGCCGGTCACACTACCGTCAGGTACGATAGGTGTTGCACCTTGCCGGCGTTTTTTCTTGCCTATTTTTTCAAAAAGGATGTCACGCAGGTCCGTTAGATGATCTTTGATCTGTGAGCGCTTATTCATAAATATCGAGCCTGCCTTGATCGATGATCATCCGCCGCGCATTGATCTGATCCATCAGGGACAGGTCATGCGTTGCGATTATAACAGCCGTGCCGGATCTGTTCAATTCGGCAAATAAGCGTAGCAGTCGCTTGGCAAGTGGCGGGTCCACATTGCCCGTCGGCTCATCGGCAAGCAATAATTCGGGTTGATCAATTAAAGCGCGGGCAATTGCGGCACGTTGTTTTTCACCACCAGATAAGACAGGTGGCAAAACATGCATTCTGTCGCCCAGCCCCACCCATTGCAGAAGTTCTTGTACTTCAGCTCTGTAGGTTGCCTCTTCTTTGCCGCGCACGCGCAAAGGAAGAGCCACATTTTCATAAGTGGTCATATGATCGAGCAGGCGGAAATCCTGGAAAACAATGCCGATACGACGGCGCAGCAATGGAATTTCATGGCGTTCGATGCGTGTCACATCTTTACCAAACAGGCTGATCAATCCACGTGTCGGCTTGAGTGCCATAAAAAGCAGACGCATCAATGAAGTTTTGCCGGCACCGGACGGGCCGGTTAAAAACTGGAATGAACGGGGCGGAATATGAAAGCTGACATCCTTGAGGATCTCAGGTCCCATACCATAACGAATCCCGACATTCTCAAAGCGAATCACGTTGCTGTTTCCTCAGATATTGCATTTCATCTGTTTGAATAGACCATTGTCGCAGATGGTTAATGCTGCGTTAATGTTTCGGGCTTCAAAAAGAAATATGAACAGTATT
This sequence comes from uncultured Paenochrobactrum sp., assembly GCA_947627865.1. GTDB lineage: Bacteria > Pseudomonadota > Alphaproteobacteria > Rhizobiales > Rhizobiaceae > Paenochrobactrum. The sequence continues at coordinate 19,528 of CANQXU010000007.1, forward strand.
TTGCATTTTTTATGGTTGGCGGGTTATGAGGGCACTTGAATGGCTCAAATAGCGCTTGCTTGCGGCATTAATATGTTTTTTTAATTAATCACAGTTGAGTGCAATTGGTTTTGGCCATTTGAACGTATAGAAAATAAATGCTTTGCAGATGCATTATATTCAATTCATGCTATAGAAGCGTCTTTCTATTTTAAGCAAATATCTGCAAAATTTGATCGGAGATTGGCACAATGCCTGAAGTCGGCGGCAAAGTGATAGAAGTTCTGTTTAGTGCAGAAGAAATTGCCAGCCGCAATCTTGCGCTGGCGCGTGAAATTGCGAAGCGCGATTATCATAATTTGCTCACTGTTTCCATTTTGAAGGGCTCATTCATCTTCGCCGCTGATCTTATCAGAGCAATGCATGATGCAGGTGTGGAACCGGATGTCGAGTTCATCACTGTTTCCAGCTATGGTAAAAATACATCCAGCACGGATGTAAGACTGCTGCGCGACATTGACAGTGAAGTTAAAGACAGAGATGTTTTGCTGATTGATGATATTCTCGAATCCGGCAAAACGCTTAAATTTGTGCGTAATTTGATGATCGAGCGCGGTGCACGCAGTGTCAGCATTGCCGTTCTGCTGGATAAAAAACATAAGCGCACCGTTGATATGAAAGCAGATTTTGTTGCTTTCGAATGTCCGGATTATTTTGTTGTTGGTTACGGTATGGATGTTGCACATTCATTCCGCCAATTGCCATATGTCGGGCGTGTTGTGGAGAGCGACTGAGGCTCTTATTTGGCGCACTATCTTCAGAAAAACGGCCTGATCCGTTTTTCTGAAGCGGCTTTAATCAAATTTTAAAAGCCGCTCCAAATACTCTTTTTCCTGCTGGGGACTGAGTGCATTACCGAGGCGACGGCGGATTTCATCAAGAACTTCGCGTGCCCGCTGAATGTCAATTTCTGCTGGCAGTTCAACATCGGAGCCAAAGTCAGGCCCGGACGAGCCTTGCATACGACCCAGAGGGTCTCTGCCTTGCTGATCAGCTTGTGATTGTGTGCCCCCGTTCTGTTCATCTAATGCTTGTTGCATTTTTTTCATCATTTCACGGCTGCCACGGCGCATAGCATCGAGTGCTTCACCTTGCATATTCGTGGCGCTGCCACCATTCAACTGGTTTAATGCTTCATCCGCACGCGTCATGAAGTCTTCAGCATCACTAAATTCTTTAGCAGGCGCCAGCCCCATGGAATCAAGCTCTTCACTTAATTTTTGAAGCTCACTTTTTAAATTTTTTTGTTGGTCTTGTAATGCACGCATGGAGTCGGTGAATTCTGGTTGAGTAAAGCTCTGGCTGTCTTCTGGAACATCTGTGGTGTTCTCATCAGGTAGCTCAGTTGTTTCATTGCTTTGCCCAGCATCTGGCCAGCCTGAACCGTTGTTAAACTGGTTCATCATTTTCTGATCTAGGTTGAATGTCTCATTCATCAACTGTTGCTGACGCCGCATGATATCACCAAGCTTGTTCATCTGCTGCTGCATTTGTCCGGCAGGTCCTTGTTGATTTCCTTCGCCCTTTCCTTGGCCTTGACCTTGAGCCTGTGATTGCCCCATTTGCAAGTTGTTCATGATGTTTTCAAGCTCAGCTAGCAACTGCTGAGCTTCGGCTCGGGAGCCTTGGCGTGCAAGATTTTCGATCTGTTCAAGCATGCGTTGCAGATCTTTTTCACTCAGCATTTTCGTATTTGGCGGGAGAGGACCGTTTTGTGATGGTGACTTTTGTTGTCGTTGTGCCATTTCCCGCATGAAAGCCTGCATCGCATCACGTAACTCTTGTGAAAGTGCTGCTATCTCTTCCTGTCCAGCGCCTCTTTCAATCGCTTGCTTCAATGCTTCCTGTGCTTGACGAAGACGCTGTTCGGCAGCTGATAAATTACCATCTTCTATCCCGCGAGCCACATCCCACATATAAGCGACTGTATCCCGTAGCTGATCATCGCTCATAGCTATTTCTAGTCTGGTACGAATGGTTTGTAAGCCCAGAAAATGGGCAGCATTTTTGATGGTATCGGCTGGGCGAAGCATCACTGCATTGAGCATGTCCAAAATATGATCCCGCTGCATCGCATCCATTGCGAGAAGACGGCGTTGCTCAATAACGGCTTTGGCCAAGGGATTGGAGAAAGGACGTTCTGGCAGGATGAGTGTCTTGGTGCTGCTCGTTCCTCTTTGGCCTGCATGATCCAAAGCAATGAGTGTCATGCGTATTCTATTACCGGCCCATGGATGGGTGGTGAGATCTTTGGTGGTTTTTGCCTGTCCGGCATTTGATTTTGGCAGAGATAAAAGCATTTCCGGCGCTTCATAAAGCGGGAATATTTCGTGATCCTCCTCGGCTTCCGGCTTTATCTCGACATAGGCATTTGCAATCCCATAGTCATCTTCCAACTCATAAGATAAAGTCAAAGTGCCATTTGCAGCCTGAACAGGATTGCCTTTAAACTCAATCTTTGGCGGTGTATCAGGTGTAACGGCAAAGCTCCAATTGTAGCTTTCGCCGCCTGTATCCAGCTTTAGGCTCTGCTCATTGGTGAGTGTGTGTTGAAAATTTACAGCATCACTTTTGTTAGCAGTTTTACGATTGGTTGTGGCAGCAGTATCGGGAGCTTCAGGGGAGATAAGCTTTGCGGAGCCTGATTTATCTTGGCTGGTGAGCTTCACTGACTGACCACCAATAATCTGAATCGCCACAACACTATTTTGCGGGACCGTTATTTTTTGTTGTTCTGAGGGTGTTTGCAATTTGCTCAAATAAATGGGCGCTTTTCCTGTGTAATCAGGAGGAGTGATCCACGCATCAAGACGCAATGGTAGCGCATTCGCTTTGGGACTGATCATAAATGCTTGCTCAATCCGTCCGCCGGAGTTGCCGGATGCATATGCAAAGCTGATTACAAAAAGCAAAACAACGATAGAGCGCAGGGCGAGAGGGTCCCGTCGCGGTATATCAGGATGCGGCAGGCCGAGATGCAACTGCGCAATTGTCTCATTCATGCGGCGTTGATGCTCTTGCCATAAAGCTTGAGCAAAAGGATCATTGTCAGGATTGATTAACTGCTCTTTTTGCACTTGTAACGGCGCATGCAGAAGATTGTTTTGACGCTCGATATATGCGTCAACTTCTGCTTCTTCAGGTATGCGCAAAGCAACTGGCAGGCATAAAGCTGCAAGTCCGCTTATTGTAAAAAATGCAATGACTGTGATGTGCAGCCAGCGCGGCATATAGGGGAAAAGCCCGAACCAACTTATCGTCGTAAATGCTGCACATAAGAGTAGAAAAGGTAGTATTAATGGCCAAAGGCGTTCAAAAATAATCAGCAGAAAGGCACGAAGTCTGATGCGGTGCAGATAAGATGACTGCCCGTAGCGATGTGAATTTCTGCTGTGCTGATTTTCAGCCATATTTTAAAATTTGCCTTTGGCTTTAGTTTTTTACCGGAACGCCTTGATGAGACTAAAAAAGCATCATGGCAAAGGCGAGGCTAAACCATGAAATTCAAAGCATAAATCTCCGACTTTTTAGAGCCAATCAGGGATATTATCGAGTGCGATCAGTTCTTCATAAGTGCTGCGCTTGCGCACAACATGGAAGCGATCGCCATCAACGAGAACTTCCGGTATCAGCAGGCGGGTATTGTAGGTGTTGGACAGAACCGCTCCATATGCGCCGCCGGAAAAGATGGCAATCAGATCGCCGGATTCTGGACGCGCAATATCACGGTCAAGGCCCAGATAGTCACCAGTTTCACAAACAGGCCCAACAATATCAGCGCGGAAACGCTCAGCATTTTCATCTGGCGCAACAACGGGCTTAATCTCGTGATAGGCTTCATAAAGTGTTGGTCGGATGAGATCGTTCATCGCGGCATCAACAATAATGAAATTACGGCCATCACCATCTTTAACATAGATGACTTCTGATACCAGAACTCCTGCATTGCCAACCAGCAAACGGCCTGGTTCAAAAACACATTTCAAGCCGAGGGGGCGGATGTGTTTATGAACAATTTCTGCATAAGCCTGTGGTGAGGGTGGAAGTTCATTGCCATCACGGTAGGGAATGCCAAGGCCACCACCAACATCAACGTGATCGAGCTGGTGTCCGTCCATACGTAGCTCTTCAACCAATTGAACCATAAGTGCAAAAGCATCATCAAATGGCTGAAGGTCTGTGATCTGGCTGCCGATATGCATATCGATACCGGTTACTTTGATGCCTGCAAGCTGCGCGGCACGGGCATAGGCTTTGCGCGCATGGATGCGGGGGATACCAAATTTATTTTCTGATTTCCCTGTTGAAATTTTTGCATGCGTCTTTGCGTCCACATCGGGATTAACACGCAATGAAATCGGTGCAATCTTGCCCAGTGCAACAGCGCGTGCAGAGATCAGTTCCAATTCCGGTTCAGATTCAACATTGAAGCAATAAATACCGGCATTGAGGGCAAAATCGATCTCGCGAGCCGTTTTGCCAACGCCGGAAAATACAATCTTATCGGCTGGAATTCCGGCAGCTAAAGCACGGCGCATCTCGCCTTCAGAGACTGTGTCCGCACCTGCGCCAAGTTTGGCCAAAATAGTTAGCACTGCCTGATTGGAATTGGCTTTCAACGCATAGGCAACCAGTGTTTCCATGCCGCTGAATGCAGAGGAAAAAACGGTATAATGCCGCTCAATGGTTGCTTTTGAATAGCAATAAAAAGGCGTACCAACTGAAGCGGCAATTTCAGGAATGCTAACATTCTCGGCGAATAACACGCCATCTTTGTAAGTAAAGTGGTTCACTTTTATTGTCTTTATCGTTCGAGGAGGTAGAGCAGTCGGCTGCTTACTTTGCGCTGGTTGCGGTAGTTTTAAGGAATGAGCGGATCAAGAAAAAACGGTTTATTCGTTTGTTTTTCAGGTTTGCTTTCATTACCGCTTTGTCCGTATTGGTCATCTGTTACTGATGCCGGAGGCAGCTGCAATGGGCCTTTACGCCCGCAGCCGGACAAAGCCGCTATTACAGCGACAGCTATAACAGCGAAAGAAAATAGTGAGCGGCTAGCCATTATTAAAAAATCCCGATTTAAATTTGCCGGTACCAGTTATTTTTTACTGTGGCGCGGTCGATCGTAATTTGCAACCTAAGAAAACTGTAGGATTGCGAATGTGAAAGACTATTGACTCAAAATGATTGCTGGCTGAGCTAAATAGCCCAGCCAGTATACAGGTTTAAGCTTTTTTAAGGCGCTCTTTCCAATAGGTGATTTGGCGCTGAACTTCATGAGGTGCGGTGCCTCCGAATGATTGGCGGCTTTTGACTGATTTTTCTACTGTCAGATAATCAAATACCGCGTCGGTAATATCTGGATGGATGGATTGAATTTCAGCCAAGGACAATTGTGCAAGATCCAGCTGCTTTTCTTCTGCCAATGCAACGGCTCTGCCCGTTACATGATGCGCTTCACGGAATGGCATGCCCAATTCACGCACAAGCCAATCAGCGAGATCTGTGGCTGTTGAATAGCCGGAACCAGCAGCAAGTTTCATTGCATCCTGATTGATTTGCATGTCGCGAACCATGCCGCTCATCGCAGCGAGGCAAAGTTCCAAAGTTTCTGCAGCATCAAATACAGCTTCTTTGTCTTCCTGCATATCTTTAGAATAAGCGAGCGGGAGACCCTTCATAACCGTTAGCAGGCTGATGAGTGAACCGTTAATCCGTCCAGTCTTGGCACGAACCAGTTCAGCCGCATCCGGGTTTTTTTTCTGCGGCATAATGGAGGAGCCGGTTGAAAAAGCATCCGACAGACGGATAAAGCGGAATTGTGATGTTGACCAGATGACAATTTCTTCAGCAAGACGCGAAAGATGTATCGCACAAATGGATGCAACGGATAAAAACTCCAATGCATAGTCACGATCGGAGACACTGTCGATTGAGTTGCGGGTTGGCTCTTTAAAGCCGAGCGCTTCTGCTGTCATATGACGATCGATTGGAAAGCCTGTGCCAGCAAGTGCGGCTGCACCAAGCGGCGATTCGTTCATACGTTCAATTGCATCGCGAACGCGTGATAAATCACGGCCGAACATCTCGACATATGCCATGCAATGATGGCCAAATGTAACCGGCTGCGCGGTTTGCAAATGGGTAAAGCCCGGCATGACGGTATTGGAATGTTCTTCTGCGCGTTCAAGGAACGCTGCGATCAGATTTTTGAGTGCATTGGCAGTTTTTTCAAACTCTTCCTTAACCCAAAGACGGAAATCAAGAGCGACCTGATCGTTGCGCGAGCGCGCGGTATGCAGACGTCCTGCAGGCTCACCAATCAGTTCTGCCAGTCTTGCTTCGATATTCATGTGAATATCTTCAAGACGGCGCGAGAATGTGAACTCGCCGTTTTCGATTTCTGTAAGTATCTGGTTCAGGCCTTGCGTGATTTGGTTCAGATCATCCATCGTGATAATCTGCTTTTCTGCAAGCATTGCAGCATGAGCAAGTGAACCGCGGATATCTTGCGAATATAGTTTTTTATCAAAACCTATAGAGGCATTGATTTCTTCCATAATTGCATCGGGGCCTGAGGCAAATCGGCCGCCCCACATTTGGTTGCTTGATTTTTGTTCGCTCATGCTCATAGCCTCAGGGTAAATTTAAGTAGAGAAGTCGATGATATGGCAGAAGAACCAGCAAAAACGAAGCCTGAAACCACAAAGCGCTCTGACAAAGTAAAAAACAGGGGCTTTATATTTTTGGCAGCTATTGCTGGCATCTTAGCCGGGCTAGGAGCGGTATACGTGATTGAAAGCCCTTCTGGCAATCCGTTTGAGCAGATTGTTTCGCAAATCTCACCAGTTGATGATAGTCCGGAGGCAGCTTTTTGCTTGGCAAAAGCAGATACTCTCAAAGCCGTAAATGCGGCGGCGAAGGGAGCAGTTGCTGCAATGCAGGCAGCAGAAAAGCCGTTATCGCTCGCATCTTTATCTTTTAATGATCAAAACGGCATGCCGCAGACATTGGCAGACCATAAGGGTAAAACCCTGCTGCTTAATCTGTGGGCAACATGGTGCGCACCTTGCCGCGAGGAAATGCCAGCTCTTGATCAGCTGCAGCAAGCCAAGGGAAGCGATAAGTTTGAAGTCCTTGCGCTTAATATTGATACGGGCGACAATCAGAAGCCACTTAATTTTTTAAATGAAATCGGGGTTGAGCATCTGAAACTTTATAGAGATGCAAGCATGAACAGCTTTAATGATCTGAAGCGCAAAGGCCTGGCTTTTGGCCTGCCGGTCACATTGCTGATTGATGAAGATGGTTGTCAGATCGCAGCAATGAATGGTCCGGCAGACTGGAGCAGCGAAGATGCTTTTACATTCATTGATGCAAGTTTATCTTTAGAAAAGACACCCGAAAGCTGAGCCAATATGGTCGTTCAACTTAAATCAGCTTTCAAATCCTGAACGTTTTAAAAGCTGTATTGTTTGCTCAAGAGCGCTTAAAAATGCAGAACGGTCACGTGGTGAAAATGGTGCCGGACCACCTGTAATGGTGCCGGCAGAGCGCAGAGAATCCATCAGATTTCTAGTCGCTAATGTGTTGCCGATATTATTTTCTGTGTGCACACGGCCATTGGGGGCAATGGCGGAGGCTTTGGCAGCAATTACGCGCGATGCTAAAGGAATATCTGCTGTAATTGCTATAATTCCAGGTTTAGCATTCTCTGCTATCCAGTCATCGGCTGCGTCAAATTTGTCTGATACGATGATCCGCTCGACCTTTTCCGCATCTCGCGGTATCGGGATATAGCTGTTTGCAACCAATATAACGCGGATATCATGCCTCTCGGCTACCTTGTAAATTTCTGGCTTTACCGGACAGGCATCTGCATCAACCAAGATCGTAATGGGATCAATTGTTGATTTTTCAGTTTTCAGATCAGACAGCTCTCAGCTTCCTTATGATAAATTGAATTCTAACATCAGAAAAAATTGATGGTCGTTCGTTGCTTGAAGGGGTAGAGCAGTTCAATCCATCAGGCAAGCATTACCTTGCAGCGTTTAGAATAATCGTCTTGGGAAGGCGATTGATCAAGGACGGCCTTTTGGTGGTGTAAATACCAGCATAAAGGTGCAAGCAGCATGGCCGTCAGATTTTTCCCAATATTATTTGTGTTTTTATGGGCGACCGGCTTTATCGGCGCCGGACTATCTATGCCATATGCCGAGCCTTTCAGCTTTATGACTGTCCGTTTTTTGATTGCCGCGATCATTCTTGGGGGCTGGGCATTTCTGACCAAATCTATTTGGCCAAAAGGCGTGTCATTTGTGCATTCAATTATCACTGGATGCTTGATTCATGGTGGATATTTGTCTGGCGTGTTTTGGGCTGTCCATCAAGGATTGCCCGCCGGTATGTCCGGTTTGGTTGCAGGTTTACAGCCTATGATTACTGCGATCATGGCGGCTTTGATACTTGGCGAGAGATTGCACCCGAAACAAATAGCGGGTCTTCTAATAGGTTTTGTTGGTGTCACGCTGGTGATCTGGCCAAAATTCTCATTTGACACTGTCGGGGTTAATCCGGTGACACTCAGTGCTGCATTTTTTGCTGTATTGTCTATCAGTCTGGGCACAGTTTGGCAGAAGAGATTTGGAACCAAAACAGATCTGAAGGCCGGAACAACCGTTCAATATATTGGTGCAGGCATTTTGACTGCGATTGGTGCTTATTTTTTTGAAACGGGTGCGTTTATTCTTTCTCCGCAGCTCATTTTCGCCATGACTTGGCTGGTGCTGGCAATATCCGTTGGTGCTATCTTGGCATTGATGGTGATGATCAAAGAAGGCGCGGTTTCCAAGGTCGCTTCATTGTTTTATCTGGTGCCGGCAACCGCTGCAATTATGGCCTATTTTCTTTTTGGTGAAAGTCTTGAGACGCTACAAATTGCAGGTATGGTGGTTACTACCATTGGTGTTGCTCTGACAGTCATAGTCAAAAAGACAGCTTGAGCTGCTAACTGGTGACAACCGGCAGAAATGAGACTGCCGGAATTGGCTTTACCTTATTGCTTCTTTGGGCGCTGCTGTTGTTTCAGCTTGTTCGAGCTCGGGCTGTTGCGCGCGATTACGGTAATTCATTATCGCAGTGTTGAATTCAGCGCCTAAGATAAAAATCACCGAAAGCATATATAAAAAGACAATGGCGACCATGATGGATGCAAGACCTGCATAGGTGCTGACATAATTTGCAAAAGTAGCCAGATATTTTGCAAAAGCTATCGAGGCAGCAAGCCATGCAATCAATGTCAGGACAATGCCGGGGAGTATATCGGTGAGAGCACGGCGACCCGCAGGAAGCCATAAATGCATAACAAAAAGAGCAAATACCAATACTGAAATGGCTATTAAATAGCGCCAAAAAGCAATGGTGTTAGCAAATAGCGATATTTCAGGGAATAATTGTTCGGCAATTTTTACCGCCAATGGTGCAAGAACCAGCAGAAAGCTGATTGCCATAATGCTGACTGTTCCGATCAGAACAAAGCCAAGGCTTTGCAAACGACAAAAAATAATCGAGCGGCTGTCGCTTACACGATAGGCACGATTAAGAGCAACGCGCAAAGCTTCAACGCCATTTGACGCAAAATAAGCAGCGGCGATAACACTGACAGTCAAAAGCCCCCCGCGCTGAACAGTCAGGACGTCTTTAACTTCATTGGCAATCGGACCGGCAACGGCTGGCGGCCACATATCAAAAATGACATCAATGGCAGTCGCGGTAAAAGCACCTGCCCCGAGAAAGCTTGCAAGCGTGGTCGCAAATATCAGAAATGGAAATAAAGCCATAAGACCAGATAAAGCTATATGACTGGCATAGGCCCATCCGTCATCCGATGAGAAATGTCCGAGCGCATCAAAAGAAACTTGGCGAATAAAGCGTTTGTTTTTTTTCGTTAGCAAGGCATTTCCTTTTCTCTTCATTGAGAAGGGCAGCTATGTTGGACATAGCATCGTCATGATCTGTGTCGTTGTGCCTTCTACTACTATCATGCGGCGCCGGAAGATAGGATACAGGACAATAAAATTACATTTTGCTTAATAGCAATGAATTTTGCATGGATTCAGGCTTAAAAAATAGGATTATTCGTGCTTAAAATTCATTTTGTGCATTTCAGATATTTGATGCGCTCTTAAAAATAAAAGGGGTACAGAATATGGGCGCTTTATTCAAAATCGTGGCTATGATTGTTATGGCTGCTGTTCTTGTGGTTTTGATCCTCGGTTTTAGAAGTATGTTGCGTGGTGACAGCGGAGAGCGTTCAAACAAGTTGATGCAATTGCGTATTGTACTACAAGGTGTGGCTGTACTGTTAATTGTACTGACGATTGTCTATTCACAATATGGTCATTCTTAAAATAGTAGCTTTGAAAGTTGGGTGAATGGTTAAGCTGAATAAAATTTATACACGCACTGGCGATAATGGAACCACTGGTTTGACGAGCGGCCCGCGTCGCATGAAGTCGGATTTGCGGGTTGATGCCTATGGTACTGTGGATGAAACCAATGCCTGCGTAGGTTTGGTGCGGCTGCATACGGGTGACAATGCGGAGTTAGATACGATGCTGGCACGTATACAAAATGATCTTTTTGATCTTGGTGCCGACCTTTCAACTCCAGATGAGGATGCAACACTCACCTATGAACCGCTGCGGATCATTCAAACACAGGTAGACAGGCTTGAGGCGGAGATCGA
>CANQXU010000008.1 GCA_947627865.1 uncultured Paenochrobactrum sp.
TTTCTTGCGGCTCCCAAGCAAAGTCAAGCATATCCTGCTCCATTGGATGGGGTGGGCCAACCAGCTCAGTGAAGGCTTCATCTACGTAAACTTGACAAGTAGCGCATGAGCAGGCACCGCCGCATTCCGCATCAATACCGGGAACACCGGCGCGAACAGCCGTTTCCATTACAGAGCTGCCGTTTACGGCTTCTGTCTCATATTTTTGGCCATCATGGGTGACAAAAGTAATCAGTGGCATCTTATCCTCACGATTGATATTTTTGAGTGGCAAGCAAAAATGAATAACCACTATTCTTTCAAATCAGACTAGTCCGCAGGCACGTAAAAATAAGTTTGTTACGTCCTCTTTGATGCGATTAATGTCGATATCTTCATCTGCTGACAGGTTCATCATCTGACGCACTTGGGCATCAAAATCTGCATAATGCTGGGTTACAGCCCAGATATGCATTTGAAATAGCAGCGGATCTACAGGCAGAATTCTGCCATCATCGACCCATTGTTGAATAAGTTTAACAGCATTTTGCGTTGCTGCTTTATGTGGCTCCCAATGCTCACCAAGCTGAGGTGCCCCATTTGCAATTTCGGTGGTGAACAGGCGCGAAGATTTAGGATTTTTAATGCTATATTCCAGTTTGTTATGAATATAAGCACGCAGCACCTTGGCCGGATCATCTTCAGCTGTCGCACCAAGAAATATCTGGTTCCAATCTTCTAATATTGTGAGCAGGATATTCTTATAAAGCTCTTCCTTGCTCTCAATATAGTAGTGCAATTGAGGCTTGGTCAGTCCGGCGCGTTGGGCGATCGACTGTGTCGATGCGCCCTCAAAGCCTTTATTCGCAAATTCCTCTATTGCGGCTTCAAAAATCGCTTCTTGAATCCGTTTACGGCGTTCAGTCATTTTGTCTTTTGGGGAACCCTCATCAAGACTGACTTCTGCCGGTTCATCACTACTCATTTTAGTCCTTCTTTACCATATCTTCTGTCCATCCACGGGTTTTGCCGGGATTGAGAAGACCATATGGGTCAGCTAGTTTTTTGAAGTCGATCTGTAGCGTATCAATCGTTTTCATGCCGCCATCTTCAATCGTATAGGCATGGGGATCGTAGATGCCGCAGCCATCTTTTTCCTGATACTCTTCAATGACGCGGTACATCTCATCGCGGCCTTCATAGCGCACAAGCGGCAGTGAGAATATCTGGACTTCCCCCTCAAGGCGCGCCATTTCGTGATGCATATATTGCTTGTCGCCATAGCGTTCCATTTGGGCGGTCACGAGTGACGGATCAAAGGGACGCGGATAAGCAACCTGCAAATATGTCCAGCCTGGCTCAGCTTTCAGCGCCATCAAAGTGGTATGGTTCCAGCCACATTCATAAGCTGGCTGAAGGCCGTTTTTATGAATGTCTTCCATATTCATTGCAAAAGAAACTTTGCCGCCAAATTCAGCCACCAATGCCTCATAGCGGGACATTTCTTCCGGTGCGATCATCGCAAATATTGCATCTTTGTCGGAAGGAAAAAGATCGCCAAATTTCGTGTAAAAGCGCGAGAAGCGACGATCAACTGTCGTGAGCAAATAGCAGTCCAGTTTGGTTTCAAGCGCTTTTAGGCTGAAATTCAAAGCGGTTTCATAGCTGTCGAATAAAGCTGCGGTATGGATCCAGTCTGTGGCTTTGGTAAGGCCTACTTCCAATTCAAGGATAATGCCGTTGGTACCATAAGCATGCTGTACTTTTTGAATATCAGCATCAAAAAGTTCAATAATGCGCGGCTCTTCTTCAACAGTGAGTACTTTAGCATAATATAGGCTGCCAACATCGCGCAACATGCCATGACGTAACGAGCCAATGCCACCGGAGCCACCAGAAATAAATCCGCCGATTGTTGCAGTGCGACGCGTGGACGGATACATCAGAAGTTCTTGACCAGTTTCACGTACAGCATCATCAAGACGTGAAATACGCGCACCTGCTTCAACACGCACTCGCCCGTCTTCTATCTTAATGATACGGTCAAGCTTGGTCATATCAAGAATAATGCCGCCTTCAAATGGTACGCATTGTCCATAGTTTCCGGTGCCACCGCCGCGCATGGTAATCGGAATACGATATTTTGCAGCAGCAGCTGCAATGCGCTTCACTTCTTCTTGATTTTGTGGAACGACCAGCAGATCACCGACAAAATGGCCGATATCTTCAGTTAAAATCGGACTATACCAGAAATAGTCGCGCGAGCGCAGTTCGACTTGCTTAGGGTCATTATGACTGCGAATACCCGAGATGTCTGCTAGAAAACCATCCCAATCATAAGAGCGTTTGACGTTTAATGGCGCGTTCATAAAAAATCTCCGGTCTACTAAAACTGCTCAATAGGCTTTCCAGCACGCATCACAATGCGACGGGTCTGCGGACGGCTGATCATTTCATTAAGGGTTGAGGCGTCATGCCAAGTTAAATTGGCGGGTTGGCCTGCTTCTATAGGGACAACTTTTGTGCTGCCACAGATGCGGGCAGCTACCAAAGTGATAGAACCAAGCCATTGTTCTGGCGAGATATGGCTTACAGTTGCAGCTAGGCGCAAAATAGCGAGCGGGTCATAATCTCCGTATGGATAAAAAGCATCGCCAACATTGTCGCTGGCGAGCAATACATCCAACCCGGCAGACTGGGCTTCCTTTATCGGCGCAATTCCGCGGAGCTTGGGAGACTTGCCACCAAGACGATCCTGCAAATAGAGATTGCTTGTTGGTAGTGCGACGAGAGCAGCACCCGCAGCTTTAGCATTGGATAATATAAGGTCTAACTCTTGATCACTGCGCAAATTGAGTGAACAAGCATGGCCGCACAAAACGCGGTTGCTCCATTGATATTTCTTTGCCGCTTCAATGATGAGTGACAAGCCATCAGCCTCGACTTCCATGCCTTCATCAACATGGAAATCAAGGTCAAGATCATGATGCTTGGCAAGCGCAAACATCATGTCTATTTTCTTCTGCAGATCAGCGTTGCGGTAGAAAAAGGCACCCAAAACGCCGCTATCTTGTGCGACTTGGCTGGCAATTGAAGCGCCGTTATCCAAAACGATGTCGCCATGAATAAGCGCGGCCAATTGCAAATCTATACGGTTTTTCCATTCTTCCCGCAGGCGCACCAGAACTGGCCAAGCGGTTGGCACTTCCGGATAAACCCAATCAACATGCGTGCGCATGGCACCGACACCTTGCGCATAGGCCATCTCAAGCGCGTTTGAAGCACGCTGATAAATATCGTCTGCTGACCAGTTTTTACGGTCATTTTCCATCAAGGCAATGGCATCAAAAAGACTGTTAACCTGGCTGTCACCATGCTCTTCAATGCGAGAAATTGTATAGGTCTTATCGAGATGCACATGCGCATCCGCCATAAGCGGCGTGACTATTCCTGTGCATTGTGCTCCGCATGATGAACCACCTGCAGCGGGCTTAATTGAAGCAATCATCCCGTTGTCGATAGTAATGTCAAACAGGCCTTCACGTCCGGCAATCATAACCGATTGTAACGAGGGTGTGCCGGATATAGGCTTGGCAGAATTAAGCATGTCTAGTTTTCCCGCTTGATCTCGCTCTCATGCCAGTGGCCGAGCACCAGACGAGAAAGCCAGCTTGTAACCAGAAAAATAGCAACGCCGAGCAGGGACACGAGGAAGAGCGCTGCAAACATACGCGGAATTTCATTGCGGAAGCTGGATTCCAAAATACGTGATGCCAATCCGGTGCTTTGTCCAGCAGTGCCTGCCACAAACTCGGCCACCACAGCGCCGATCAGCGCCAAGCCACCTGCTACTTTGAGAGCAGCCATGAAATATGGTAGCGCACTTGGAGCAAGTAAAAAGCGTAATCTTTGCAATGGGCTAGCGCCGTAAAGCTTGAAAAGATCGCGTAAATTATGGTCGGCACTTCTCAATCCTATCACAGTGTTGGAAAGAATTGGGAAGAATGCAACAATCCATGCACAGATTAGCAAAGCAGCAAAAGTATCATGAACATAAATAAGGATGAGTGGTGCAATTGCGATGACAGGTGTCACCTGTAAAATAACTGCAAACGGGAAAAAAGCCATTTCGATCGGACGTGAAAGTGCGAAGATCATGCCGATAAAAACACCGCCGGCAATGGCCAGAAATAAAGAAAACAATGTCAATTTAATGGTGAAAAAGAGCGAGGACATCAATGATGGCCCGTCTTTTATCAGTGTTTGAGCAATCAAAGATGGTGCTGGGATCAGATAATGCGGTACTTCGTAGTAACGCACGAGCGCTTCCCAAATGCACAGCCCGATGGACAGAGTTATGATTGGCAACAGGATCCGCAAAATTTTGTCGCGGCGTGCTAGCCGGTTTTGTTCTGAATTGAGGACAGGCGTTATGTTGTCTGTTATTGGTGTGTCCATAATCTTGCTCCTCAATGATCTATATCGTCTGAGCCCAATGTAGCATTGAGCGTATCGGAGACATGCTGACATTGAGCAGCATAATGTTCGGTTGAGCGGAAATCTTCGGAGCGCGGATAGGCTCCTTCAATTGCAATATCAGCAACAACACGACCTGGACGTGCTGCCATCACAACGACACGGTTTGAAAGATAAACAGATTCATAAACACTGTGCGTGACAAAGATAATGGTGAGACCGTGTTCGTGCCAAAGTCGCAGCACATCATTGTTGAGCTTTTGGCGTGTCATTTCATCGAGTGCCGCAAATGGCTCATCCATCAGCAAAAGGCGCGGGCGTGTAACAAGAGCGCGTGCAATGGAAACGCGCATTTTCATGCCGCCGGATAATTCACGTGGATAGGACGCTCCAAATTTGCTCAAGCCCACTTGTGCCAGTGCTTCTTCGACGCGGGGCGTTGCCTTTTTGCGGGAGATGCCCGACAAGCGTAATGGCAGATAAACATTATCAAAAACGGTTGCCCATGGCATCAAAGTCGGTTCTTGGAAAACAAAGCCGATATCGTTAACGCCGTTTTTCTCACCAGGTCTATGGCCGTTGACAGTGATTTCACCTGCGGAAGTGTTTGTAAGGCCGGCAATCATGCGTAATGCTGTGCTTTTGCCACAACCTGACGGGCCCAGAAAACTGACAAACTGGCCTTGCTCAATTTGCAGATGCATATCGCGAACTGCAACAACACCAGTATTGTACTGTTTGTAAACGCCCTTAATATCAATCAAAGGGTGCGTTGGAGATGTATTCATTATTCAACTCACCAAGCTGGTTGGTTATCTAGCCAAGACAGGGGGACACGCTCAACTTCATCAAGAAGCTCAACTAATTTATCAGCAGCAAAATCAATGGTGGCGCGGCCTTTTTCAGAGGTTGCAATGCTTGCATCACCAGCCGCACCAAATGGATTGATGTCCTGGGACTGCCAGGCAGGTTTTGCGCCGCCACTCAATGAAATATATTTGAATTCTTCAGCCATATCCTGAAGGGATGAGCGAAAGTTTTGTGCTTTCGTCATATCAACCAGCTCAGGATAAAGCGCGAGCATAACGGAGGTTTCCATATCACCAGCGTGAATGCCAAAGCGCATCTCTTCGTCCGAGTATGTCCCTTCAGGCATACCCTGACCCCACCAGTTTACGCTGAAAACCAGCATGTCGTGGCGGATGCGCAATTCACGCGCAACAGTATCCATGATCGTTATATTGCCGCCATGGCTGTTTAGGAAAACGAGCTTTTTAACGCCCGCAGCTGCAACACAGGCACCAATTTCACACCACACCTGAATGAGTGTCTGCGAGGAAAGTGTCAATGAACCCGGATAGCGGCTATGTTCATTGCTTTTGCAAATATCTTGCGTCGGCAAAAAGATTGCACGACTTGTCTCTGGCAGTCTTTTAATAATTTCATTAACCATCGCATCCGCGACAGCTGCATCAACACACATCGGTAAATGTGGCCCATGCTGCTCGATTGCACCAATTGGCAAAACCGCAACAAGCTCATCACGCTTAAGATTGGCGAATGCTTCACTTGTATATTGGGACCAGTACCGTTTCAAATTAAGTCTCCCGCCAGAGAACCTGCTAGTTTCAAGCAGGCAGTTACAAATTAAAAAATCGGTTTGTATGGCTTCATGCTGATCAGCATGTGAGATTACAAACCAATTCGTGAACTGAACAAGCATGATGCTTGCTATCTTTGTTTGGGGGGAAACCTAAAGGATAAGGACCGTTGGGAATCTCCACCGATCAACATAGTTTATTAAGCTATCTGACCGATTGGTCAAACTGTTTGTTTAACTTTTAACATAAATGTGGCATTTTGCCTTAAATTCGGATTGAGTCGGTGGAATTTGCTCCGCAGCTTGTCCGATGATTGGTATTTAATGTGAGTTACAGACGGGCATTGCCTAGCTGAGAATATTCGGGAAGTTCTATGAAACCTAAATGTGTAATTATTGGTGCCGGACATGCAGGTTCTCAGTTGGCGGCTAGTCTTCGCTTGGAAGGCTATGGTGGTGAGATAACCCTTATCAGTGATGAGGCGGATGTCCCGTATCACCGCCCGCCATTATCCAAGACATATCTTAAAACGCCTGAACATGGTGGCTTGGTTCTGCGTCCGGAAAGTTTTTATCAAACGAATAATATTGAGCTTTTGCTCGGTAAGCGTGTTGTCGATATTAATGTTGAAGGCAAAACCCTCACTTTGCAGGATGGTACAGTTCTTTCTTGGGATAAACTGATTTTTGCGACCGGCGCACGTGCGCGCATCCCTGAAATTGATGGTATCGAGCTTGATGGCGTTGTGACATTGCGCACAATGTCGGATGCGCGCAATATCAGTGATCGGCTTGGCGCAACTGAAAAGGTTGCCATTATTGGTGGCGGATTTATTGGTATGGAAATTGCCCATACTTTTGCCAGCCTTGGTAAAGAAACTTTGCTGGTAGAGGCTGCACCGCGCGTTCTGGCGCGTTCTGTAGGTGAAGCCGTTTCCGCTCATGTGGAAATGCGCAGTCTGGCATCTGGTATTGATCTGATTAAGAATAGTTTTTTGAGCAGTATTCAAGGTGTTGATGGAAAAGTAACTGGCATCGTAACATCGGATGGTACAGTTTATCCGGCTGATCTTGTTGTGATTGGTGTGGGTGCGATGCCCAATATCGAATTGGCTGAGAAAATCGGCCTGACGCTTGATAATGGTATTGTTGTCGATAGCCATTTACAGACATCTGCACCGGATATTTTTGCAATTGGCGATTGTGCTGCTTTTGAGCACCCGCTTATGGGTGGTTTGGTACGTTTGGAATCAGTACAGAATGCAACGGATCAGGCAAAACACCTCGCTCGGATATTAACCAATAAGCTTGCTGATTACCACGAGATCGCATGGTTCTGGTCGGATCAGGGCGATATGAAATTGCAAGCGGCTGGTCTCATTAATGGTGCTGACAGGCAGATCCTTATGGGTAATCCTGATGAGAATGCATTTAGTATTTACCATTTTAAAGGTGAAAAACTGGTCGCGGTTGATAGTGTCAATCGTCCGGCTGATCACATGGTCGCCCGCAAACTTATGGCCGCCAATATTCACCCACGTGCCGTAGATATACAAGCTGGCCCAGCACGATTGAAAGAAATGGTTATGCCTAAAAGAGGCTAAGCCTGCTGCAAGCTATAGTGCCTGACAAATAGAACAATGACGAATGGGGATCGGATTATGGCGCATCATCTTATTATTGGTGGCGGTGGTATGTTGGGGAGCGGACTTGTCCGCTCTTTGGCAGACAAAAATAACCAGTCCTCTGTCAAAATTACATTATTTGATTTGGTCGAGCCGCAATGGGCATCAAAAAGCGAGCAAAATGATAATAATGTTGAAATTATCACGTGCAAAGGAGATATTGCGGACCCTGCCACAGCCCATGCATTAATAGCTGATCGGCCTGATATAATCTATCATCTGGCTGCAATTGTTTCAGGAGAAGCTGAACGGGATTTTGCCAAAGGTTATCGCATTAATGTTGACGGTACGCGCTATTTGTTTGAGGCAATTCGCGAAGCCAATGAACAGGATGGGTATTTCCCCCGCGTTGTTTTTACATCATCCTTAGCTGTCTTTGGCGCGCCGCTCCCGGATGTGATTGATGATAATCAGATTTTAACACCACGTTCCAGTTATGGCACACAAAAAGCAATCGGCGAATTATTGCTAGCGGATTATAGCCGTAAAGGTTTTTTTGACGGTATTGGCATCCGCCTTCCAACTATCTGTGTGCGTCCAGGCAAGCCTAATGCAGCGGCTTCAGGCTTTTTCTCCGGAATTATCCGTGAGCCCTTGGCTGGCTTGCCAGCTATTTTGCCGGTTTCTGATGAAGTAACACATTGGTTTGCTTCGCCAAAAGCAGCTATTGGCTATATTGAACATGCGGGTAAATTAGCTTCATCGCTATTACCAGAGCAGCGTAATTTTACCATGCCGGGAGTTAGTGCAAGCATTGCTGACGAGATTGCAGTTTTGCGTGAGATCGCCGGAGATGAAGCAGTTAAGCTGATCAAGCGTGAGCCGGATGCTGCTATTGAGACAATTATTTCATCTTGGCCAAAAGCATTTAACACCAAAATAGCATTGGATTTGGGCTTTATACCTGACAGTTCCATGCGCGAGATTATTGAGATTTATGTGAAAGAGCATGAGCCACAATGGTTGAGTGATCAGTAAATTCTAACAGACTGCAAAATTTAAATAGATGCTAAGGCTGGAATAAACAGGGGAAGTTTACCGAATGCATGTTGTGGTAATTGGTCTTGGTGCGATGGGCTATGGGATAGCATCCGCGCTGCATCGGGCAGGGATGAATGTTTGTGGATTTGATATGCGTGAAGAGGTGGAGGCAAATTTTTCCAAACTGACAGGTCTGGCAATTGATCGGAAAACCGCGCTTGCACAAGCTGATTGTGTTGTCAGCGTTGTAGTGAATGCATCACAAACTGAAAATGCATTATTTGGTGAAGACGGAATAATAAAAGACCTTAAATCAGGTGCGGTTATTATATCTTGTGCGACAATCGCAGCAGAAGAAGCCATCAAATTTGAACAATCTGCCAGCGAGCATGGTTTTTTATATCTCGATGCCCCGATTTCTGGTGGTGCTCTGCGTGCAGCACAAGGAAAATTAAGTGTTATGGCTTCCGGTTCGACGGAAGCATTTGATAAAGCTGAACCTGTTTTGGCTGCAATGGCCGAAAAACTATTCCGGCTCGGTGATAAAGCAGGCAATGGCTCTGCGATGAAAAGTGTTAATCAGTTGCTTGCTGGTGTGCATATTGCGGCGACAATTGAAGCATTTGCTTTTGGGCTTTCGCAAGGTGTGAGTGCAGATCAATTGATGGAAGTTATCCCCCATTGCGCAGGCACATCATGGATGTTTGAGAACCGCGGGGCATATATAGCGGATGGTGATTATCGTCCTCATTCAGCCAATGATATTTTTATTAAAGATTTGAACATTGTCCAGCATGCAGCACAAATGAGTGCTCTGGATTTGCCGCTAACAGAGACCGCACTTGCGCTCTTTAAGGAAACGAGCAAGCAAGGAATGGGTAAGCAGGGAGATGTGGCCGGTCTTAAACTTTATGCCGAGCAAGCTGGATTAGCCTTGCCGCCAGCCAGATATGAGGAGGCATAATCCATGTTACTAGGTTGTATTGGTGATGATTTTACCGGCTCATCTGATGTGGCCAACATGCTTGTGCAAGGTGGCATGCGCACAACACAATATTGCGGCATCCCAAAATCCAATGCAGCAACTGATGTGGAAGCTGGCGTAATTTCATTAAAAACGCGCTCCCTTCCCGTAGACCAGGCTGTTGAACAGTCCTTACAGGCTCTGCGCTGGTTGCAAGAACAGGGCTGTCAGCAGTTTTATTTTAAATATTGCTCCACTTTTGATTCCACAAAAACAGGTAATATCGGGCCGGTTGCAGAAAAATTGGCTGAAGCGCTTGATGCATATAAAGTGCTTGTTTGTCCGGCTTATCCGGCAGGTGGGCGTACCATTTATCAGGGTCATTTATTCGTCAAAGACCAGCTCTTAAGTGAATGCGGTATGGAAAAACATCCGCTGACACCAATGGTTGATGCAGATATCCGGCGCTGGTTGCAATATCAAACAGGCTTTAATGTTGGCCATGTCAGCTTACAAGATATTGAACGCGGTGATGATGGTTTGGCCCACGCGCTTGAGCGTGAGCATGAAAAGGGTAATCGTCTGATTATTGCTGATACTGTTCGCAATGCTGATTTATATGCATTGGGGCGTGCTGTAGCAGGAGAGCTGCTCGTCACTGGTGGATCTGGTCTGGCACTTGGTTTGGCCGCGAATTTTCGTAGCGCTGGCAAATTAAGTGTTTTTGAAGGCGAAGATAAATCGCGCAAATGGCAGTCAGTTAAGGGTAGGGCCGTGATATTGTCCGGCTCTTGTTCTATTGCGACACGCGGGCAGGTTGCATATTACATTGCACGAAACCCATCTCTTGAAATATCTGCTGAAGAGCTTGCTTCAGGCCAAATGAATGTCGAGATCGCTCTAAAATTTGTGGAAGAAAATGCAGATAATGCACCACTAATTTATTCTTCAGCTGATCCTGAGCGCGTCAAGCAAGCACAGATACGCTATGGACAGGCAGAAATCGCTGCAAAAATTGAAAGTTTCTTTGAAGAATTGGCGTCGCAACTGCTGAAAAGTGACTTGTCCAGAATAATCGCTGCGGGTGGTGAAACATCTGGTGCAGTTGTGCAAGGGTTGGGAGTTGAGAGTTTACAAGTAGGGCCGGAAATTGATGCGGGCGTTCCGCTGTTGCTGATGCATAAAAATGCTTCAACTTATCCGAATGGGCAAAAGCAGCCTGTTGCGCTTGCCCTCAAGTCGGGAAATTTTGGTAGCGAAAATTTCTTCGAAAAAGCGTTGAAAATGATGGCAGCTGACGAGACGAATAATGGGAATGATGCCAGTGTTGAGTGAGGAAGCACAAAAGCGCGAACAAATTTGCGTCATGGCACGATCACTTTTTGATCGCGGTTTGACGGGTGGATCGTCGGGAAATATTTCCTTGCGCCTTTCAAATGGTGATTTGCTCGTGACACCGACCGGTTCATCATTGGGCAATCTTGATCCGGCTAAAATTTCTTTGATTGACCGGACGGGCAGGCTCTTGTCCGGTGATGCGCCTACCAAGGAAATGCCCTTGCATAGCGCTTTTTATGATACGCGCGGTGAAAAATGTGGTGCTATTGTGCATCTTCATTCTTGCCATTCTGTTGCTTTGTCGATGCTGCCCGAGATCGATCCTGATAATGTGCTGCCGCCTTTGACACCTTATTCGATTATGCGCCTTGGCAAGGTGAAATTACTGCCTTATTTCAGGCCCGGGGACGCAGCCATTGGAGCAGCTATTCGTGGCTTGCACGGCAAGCGCAGTGCTGTTTTGCTGGAAAATCATGGGCCGGTCGTTGCCGCTAAGGATTTGGAAGCGGCTGTCTATGCTATGGAAGAGCTGGAAGATACAGCAAGGCTGGCTTTGCTGACACGTGGGATGGTGCCCAATCAGCTTTCAGAAAATCAGATCAAAGAACTCGTTGATCATTTTGCGATCGAATGGGATTAGTAGGTGCTTTCAATGATGTTTGCGGATCGTTTTTCAGCCAATCTTGGCTTCTTGTGGACTGAGCTAGCGCTGGATGAAGCTATTTTAAAAGCTAAACAACACGGATTTTCCGCAGTTGAGCTACATTGGCCTTATGATATAGACCCGCTCACTTTGAAAGAGTGGCTGCATCAATCTAATATGCCGTTATTGGGTATCAATACCAGTCGTGGTGATGTGGAGGCTGGCTTTTTTGGTTTGAGTGCATTGCCTGACTATCAAGAGGAAGCACGGGAAGCCATTGATGAAGCTATTGATTATGCACGTAAAAGCGGGGCAAGTGCTGTGCATGTTATGGCGGGGAAAACCGATCATAGTAATGCTGCATCTGTTTTTGCAGATAATCTGCGCTATGCGAGCGAGAAAGCGCCTGAGCTGACTTTTTTACTAGAACCATTGAACGAATTTGATGTACCGGGCTATTTTTTGTTGAACAATGCAAGGGCAGCGGAACTTATCGCCGAGGTCGGTGCGAGTAATATTCGTATCATGTTTGATTGTTATCATGTGGCGCGTTCAGGGCACTCTATCAAGCAAGAGTTTGATAGATGGAAAAATATTATCGGCCATATTCAATTTGCTGGTGTGTCCGCACGAAATGAGCCGGATCACGGGGTAGCTGACTATTTCGAGCTGCTGCCATATTTTTGTGCGCAAGGCTATTTGGGCTATTTGGGAGCAGAATATAAACCGACATCGACCACCGAAAACGGATTGGGATGGCTGACGAAAATGCAGCAAATAGAGAAATAAATAACGGACGGATCTATATGATGAACAAAGAGCTTTTTAAGCATTTATTACCTGAAGATATGCCGGCTCCTTTTGCTGCTTACAGCCACGGGGTAAAGGTAGCAGCAGGTGCAGAACTTTTGTTTACATCAGGTCAGCTCGGGATCGATGAAAATGGCAAGGTACCAGAGGGTGCGCTTGAGCAAGCCGAGTTTTGCTTTGAAAATATTCGTAAAATTTTGGTTGCTGGGGGCATGGATCTAAGCAATGTTATTCGCATCAATGCATATGTAACCGATCGTCAATATATGAAGCCTTATATGGAAATACGTGATCGTTTGTTTCCGCAACCCGCTCCAGCATCAACATTAATGATTGTATCCGGCTTCACCCGTGAAGAGTTTAAAGTAGAGGTTGAAGTGGTCGCTGCAAAATAAGTGAAGCAGTCTGGTTACCAGCAGCCTTGATTCTTGCCATGTGCATTATGGCTGGCAATATTGGCTCCGGCCCTCTTGTCATTCACTGCGAGATAAACAGCTGTTTGGGATTTAAGGGTGATTGCCTGCCATCCCGCGCAGCTGTTGACAGTCCTCTGGCAGGCCGCCAAGTTCAAGACACAAACCAACATTATCCAGATTGATGATTTTTTCATTGAGATCAGCCCTTTTTTGAATGGTTTTTGCAACCAATTGTGCTGCTGCTAATGCTGATTGTTGGCGCTGATTATGTTTGCCGAGTTGATAGGCGCTGATCAATGCGGAGAAAATGACGACAGCGCCAATAGCGATAATGTGCAGCCGTTGCGTAATCATGTGAGTTCTTTCATCCGTTTGATAAAATAATAAATAGCAAAGAGGAACGCACCGATCATAATAATGGCTAACGCCCATTGGATAGGGCCAGAGCCCGTTGCTATAGCGCTAAGACCTGACAATAAACCACCAAATGCCGCCAAAAAATCGGGTTTCTTGAGTATGTTGAAAGTTGATTTGTCAAAGGCGGTTGTAATGCCGGTAGCTGCTCTGCTGCTTGGAACGTTTCTCTGCGCTGATTTTAAATGTCGCGCTTGTTCACTGACGGTTTCTACACGCTTCTGCCAGCCTTTTCCGAAGCTATTCCAAGATTTAAGCGAACGCATGAAGCGTAAGCGTTCGGCAGCATATGCAGTGATGAGGTCACCGTTAAAAGACTTTGTTGCCTTGATGGTTTGATTCCCCATAACACCATCTAATTTTGCACCGACTACGCGCTGCAATGATTTGACCGCCTGCGCGGTGCCGCTATGAACGCTATAATCAAATGCCATATAGTCGATGCCGATAGGCAGTGAATCACCACCAGATTGCACCCAATATGCATTCTGATAAATATCCTTAGCTTCTTCCTTTGTGAGCGCCTTGATCTCTTCTGGCGTAATATTCTTGGTTCCCCGGTAGGCTGCTAATGTATTATGCGTAATGCCATATTTGGTTGAACCGCCTATGTCATTGGGATTATTAGCATAACCTCCTTCGTTGCTCAGTGTCAGATCAAGAGCTGTAATCAAGGTTTCACGCATGCCAACTCCTTTCCAACAGAAAAAATACCGCTGCAAAGGAGGTGTGTAAATGGCCGATAAATTGGGAGATGAATTACATCAAAGCATCAAAATATTCAAAATTTACGCTTTATTGAGTGGGGGCGATCGATTGGAGGAGCGTGGATTTTGAGCTTAACTCAAGGCAGATTGCAAATCATAAGCCTGATCCCGCATTTCAGCTAAATCAAGCGCTGATTCAACGTGATCAAGATGATGTGTCATGAGAGAAGTGGCTTTTTCTTTATCATTATTGGTGAGCGCCAAAACGATTTCATCATGTTCATCAGGGCCGCAATTAAATTTTGCAGTATTGCGATAGACGGCTGTGATTAATGATGAGCGCGAAATGAGATCGCGCATAGTCGTGAAAAGAAAGTCGGAGCCTGTGAGTTCAGCGAGCAATAAATGGAAGCCACCGGATAGCTTTATGATGTCGGTTGTCGCGTCATTTTGATTGGCAATCCGCTCTTGGATGACATGATCTTGTAAGCGGGCAATGTCTTTTTTTGATAAAGCACCGCATAGTCGCTCAATCAGGCAGTTCTCGACTGCACGACGGATGAAAAAAACATCCCTGGCTTCCTGAACCGTTGGTTGGCTGACAAAAGCACCACGATGAGGGAAAATAGAAACCAACCCTTCGCGCTCGAGCAAAGATAATGCTTGTCTTATCTTTGCTCGACTAACATTGAAAATTGCAGATAATTGCTCTTCTTTTAACTGCATACCAGGTCGCAAGCGGCGCTCTGCTATCGATAGCCAAATTTTCTCAACAATATCATGCGTTAATACAGCGTTCTTCTCGCTCATAGGAAGGTCTCCTTGCGTGCTTAGTGAAGCGATAAAAATAATAAAAAGTCAACACCATACAGATTATCCTTGCGCGATTGTAGACAATAGAATATCAAATTGTTGATCTTTATGTAGTCAATGAGGTTGGTCTATGGAATTTGACTTCGAAAAGCTTGATGAACAGACCCGATATCGACTGTTGACCAATTTTATTGGGCCTCGCCCGATTGCGCTTGTCAGCACGCGTTCAGCAGCTGGCCACAATAATGCAGCGCCTATGAGTTTCTTTAATGTTTTTTCTCATGAACCCGCAATTATAGCATTGGGTATCCAGCCGCGCATGGATGGCAGGGAAAAAGATACGATGGCTAATATTCGTCGTACAGGTGAGTTCGTCGTCAATATGGTTGATATGGCACTTGCTGAAGCCATGCTGGTTTGTGGTTTAGGGTTTGAAACTGAAGTTGACGAGATGGAAAAGTCTGGTTTGCAGCCTGTCGCTTGTAACAAAATAGATGCCGCTTTTGCCGCCCAGTCACCTTGTGCTTTTGAGTGTCGGGTTGATCATCTGATTGAATATCCGCGACGCGTTATTGTCTTGGGAGAGGTCGTGCATATGCATGTGCATCGTCATTGTCTGGATGATGAGGGTCGTTATGTCGAGCCACAAAATTACCAGCCGATTGCGCGTCTCCATGCGGATAATTATATAAGTTCAGACCGCCAGTTTGAACTGAAAGCACCAGCAATTCATAATTTCATGCCAGCTGATTAAAGCTGCTGATATCCGCTATGGATATGAGGTATTTCAAGTTCTGTTCAATAAGGTTTTCACCGTGCATATTCGGCTCATAAATCCCAATTCTACCGCATCCATGACTGAGCAGGCGTTGGAAATCGCCTTGCTGGTTAAAATGCCAGATACAGTTGTTTCTGCGACCAACCCAACCGATACACCTGTGAGCATTGAGGGTGCTGCTGATGAGGCTCTCGCAATTCAGTCAATGCTTGCTGAAATTGTGTCGGGTGAGCGGGCAGGCGTGGATGCTTATATTATTGCATGCTTTGATGATCCGGGGCTTAATGCAGCGCGGGAGATTGCGCGTGGGCCGGTTATCGGAATTTGTCAGGCGGCTGTTCAAGTTGCTATGACGATTAGCAGGCGCTTTACTATTATCACTACACTGCCTCGTTCTGTGCCGCTGATTGAAGATCTTGTGAGTGAATATGGTGCAGAACGCCATTGCCGCAAAGTCAGATCAATCAATCTACCAGTTCTGGGCTTGGAAGAAAATCCAGATACTGCTGAGACATTGCTTGCTAATGAAATTGAGCGTGCGAAACGCGAAGATGGAGCAGAGGCTGTGATTTTGGGCTGTGCCGGAATGGCTGCAATGTGCCAGAAATTGAATGAGCGTTGTGGGCTGCCAGTGATTGATGGTGTTGCGGCTGCAACCAAAATCGCAGAAGCACTGGTTGGCGGCGGCTATGTGACATCGAAGCTTAATGCCTATAATTATCCTCGTAAAAAAACGGGGGCGATTGAGGCACCGGCGAGCCTATGATCATTTTGCATGACTTGTGCAAAATTCGGACTGACTTTAGCTGAAAGTGATTGGTTAATTATAATAAAAATCAGTTAGTTAAACTGAAATAAGGTTCAGTTGGAGTTTTGTAAAAAAGCAGTTGCTTTTCTACTCCAATTGTTCATTCTAAGCGCAACAAAAATAAAAAAACTGCAATTAGGGGAATAAAATGAAAATAGCATTTAGTGGGCGAATGGGCGCCTCACTGCCGGCCAATATGATTAATACCGGCAGATATAGTCAGCGTGTAGATCAATCCGGATATTAACGGGACGATTGGCTTTTTAGTTGATTACCACGCTTTGCATTAATCTGGGCAGTAATCTGGCTGTGCACTCAAATTTAATTTTATCATTGATGAAGTCTTTGAGGGCGCATCGGCAGATTTATTGAAAATCTGATGAATGCATTATGTGTCGGCCACTGGATTGGCAATCATGGCTAAAGATGCTCGCATTGGCTGCTTCTGGTTGCGTAAATTTCTGTAAATAAAAGTACTCAATATGCTCTGCTTAAGGTGCATTGAGATTATGGGAAACTTATTAGAGCCGTTTTAATCGACAGCTCTTCGTAATATCAAGCGAAAGGGGACTTGATGCTACGGCATACAATTCAGCGCCTGTTACTCACTGTTCCGGTCATGTTTGGGGTCCTTTTGCTAGGATTTCTCCTCATCCAAGTGGTGCCAAATGATCCGGCAGTTGTTCGCGCAGGCCCGACAGCGACCTTGGAACTTATTGAAGCGATCCGCCGTGATTTAGGCTTGGATCAACCATTATGGAAGCAGTTTATTTATTATGTAGGACGTCTTTTGCAAGGCGATCTGGGCGTGTCCATTATCAATAACGTTCCTGTTGCACAGGAACTGGGCGCTACGATGGGGCCGACATTGGAGCTGATGTTTGCATCACTCGTCTGGGCTGTACCACTTGGAATTTTCCTTGGCACATTGGGTGCTTATTACCGCGGCTCAATCATAGACCGCAGTATTATGGCTTTCTCCGTTGCAGGTGTTTCAATTCCGGTGTTCTTTCTGGGCCTCGTGCTGGTTTGGCTGTTTGGTTATAAATATCCGATTTTGCCATTCACGGGCAGACTTGGACCATTGTGGCAATGGGAAGGTTTGAGCGCTATTATCCTTCCGGCAATTACGTTGGGTGGTGTGTTTGTCGGGCCGGTTTCGCGTATGACCAGAACATCGGTGCTTGATGTTTTGGGTGCCGATCATATCCGTACGGCACGTGCCAAAGGATTGACGGAACGCCGTGTGGTAACACGCCACGCTTTGCGTAATGCGTTGGTGCCAGTTGTCACGATGATCGGATTGCAAATTGGCTTCTTGCTTGGTGGTGCGGTGGTTGTTGAAACCGTCTTTTCTTGGCCGGGCATCGGGCGACTTGCGGTTGGTGCAATTTTGTCCAGTGATCTACCCATGGCACAAGGCACAATTATCGTGATGTCGCTCGGCTTTATTCTGGTCAATCTTGCAGTGGATATTCTTTATGCCGTGCTGGATCCGCGCGTGAGGGATGCATAATGAGTTCAATTGAAGCGAATATTGGCACTGAGCCAAAACTTGAGGAAGTTGCATTCAAGCGCATGAGCGTTTGGCGTATGATGACTTCAGATGTCGGGTCGATTATCTCGATCATTATCGTAGGCTTGGCAATCTTTTGCGGTCTATTTGCTCCCTGGCTAGCACCAGAAGATCCTTTTGGTGGTAATCTTGCCATGATGCTGAAACCTGTCGGCACCGAAGGTTATCTGCTTGGCACCGATGCACAAGGACGCGATATGATCACGCGTTTACTTTATGGTACACGCATGAGTATGATGATCGGGGTTGTTTCTGTGGTCTTTGGCTGTGCGATTGGTGGCCTAATCGGTTTTGCCGCAGCCTTTTATCGTCGGGTTGATGGCATTTTCATGCGCACAATGGATGTGTTGTTGTCATTTCCGGCTATTTTATTCGGGCTGGCAATTGCAGCAATTTTTGGCCCTGGACTGGTTGCTGTCGTTGTTGCACTGTCGATCGCAACGGTGCCTTTGATGGCACGTGTGGTGCGTGGGGCTGCAATCGTTGTATTACAGCAGGACTATATCGAAAGCGCTCGCTCATTGGGTATGTCTGATACCCGTATTATCCGCAAATATGTTCTTCCAAATTGCCTGTCGTCGATTTTTGTTTTTGTGACATTGCGCTTTGGGCAGGTCATTTTGCTGGGTGCGGCTCTTTCCTTTATCGGACTTGGTGCACAGCCGCCAACTGCTGAGCTTGGCGCAATGGCAGCAGATGGCCGTAATTATTTGTTTTTTGCACCACATGTCTCTGTGTTGCCCAGCCTTGTTATATTTTTGATCGTTCTGGCATTTAACGTTTTGGGTGATTCATTACGTGATGCTCTTGATCCAAAACTAAGAAAATAAATTGTAAAACAGGCAGTTTGAATGACAGAGGGTTCAAGCTGATTAAGGGAACTAGCTTCATTTGGAGGATTAAGATGAAGAAATATATAATTTCAGGACTTGCAGCGAGTGTTGCAACATTTGGTTTGGCTGGTACTACCGCCTTGGCACAAACCAAAGCACCAATGAGTATTTTGCGCATCATTGATGCTGATAATTATGATCCGATCCGCTCAACTGCAACCGCAATGGTTGAAGTGATGTTTATGCTCGGCGACACGTTGGTGTCGATGGATTATGATCTGAAAACCATTCAGCCAGGACTGGCTGAGAAGTGGGATATTTCAGATGATGGCCGCACCTATACTTTCCATCTTCGTAAAGACGTTAAATTTTGTGATGGTCGCCCGATGACTGCCGATGACGTCGTCTACAGTATACAACGCTGGCAAGACCCTGAGAAACGCTCTCCAACAGCATTTCGTGGCGGTCAGGTTAAAAGTGTGAGTGCAAAAGATGATTACACTGTCATCTATGAAATGGAAGAGCCTTATTCCGACTTGTTGCCTCAGCTAACAATGCCATTCTCAACAATCGTTGATAAAAATTCAGTTGAAGAGCTTGGTGAAAATTTCGGTGTACAAGGTTTCAATGGTACAGGCCCTTATTGCTGGGTGAGCTGGCAACCACGTCAGGAACTTCGCCTGACCAAAAACCCGCATTATACATGGGGGCCGTCTTTCTATGAGAGCAAAAGCCCACAGGTTGACGAGATTGTATGGCGCATTATTCCTGAAGCGAATACGATGATGGCGGCAATCCAGTCACGCCAAGCTGATGTCAGTTATACAATCGCTCCGATTGCGTTTCAAATGATGGAAAACACACCGGGATTGAATGTTTCAAAACAGGATAACTATGTTTATGATCTGTTCATGGGCTTCAAGGTGGATAAACCTGTTGTTTCTGATCCGGCAATTCGCAAAGCGGTGAATGCTGCGATCAATAAAGAGGCGATTACGCAGGCAGTTTATTTTGGTCATGGTAAGCCACTTAAAAGTTTACTTAACCCGTCAGTTGCGGATTATGATGAAGAATCCGCCAAGTTCATGCCTTCCTATGATCCGGAAGCTGCAAAGGTAATTCTGGAAGAAGCAGGCTGGAAAGTTGGTGCTGACGGGATCCGCGAAAAAGACGGGCAAAAGGCTGTATTTACGGTTTACGGCCTGCGCAATGGTCAAAATCCGGCAGCGAGTGAAGCCATGCAGGCAGATTTGCGTAAAGTCGGAATTGATATGAATATCCAGCTTTGGGATGCAACTGTTGGTTGGGGCAAGCTCGCGACGCAGGAGTTCGATGCATTCTATATGGCTTATCCGTCCATGACTGCACTGGAGGCAATCGGTCTTTATTTCCCAAGCAAACAGGCACCAACGCCAAACCGCATGAATTGGAAAGATCAGGAAACAGATGATCTTATCAAAAAAGCATCTACCACGACTGATCCGGAAGTGCGTAAAGAAGCATTGGCAGAATTGCAGCGTAATCTGACAGAGGCGAATGTCTGGGTGCCGCTAGCAGGTGAGCCAATGTGGCTGATCACAACCGATCGTGTTGAAGGTGCGCGTGCGCATGGCCTTTATGGCTCAGGCTTACACAAAGGCCTCGATCTGAAACTGACCCGTTAATCTATCCTTAAAACATGAAAACCTGTGCGGATGATTTCCGCACAGGAACAAGAAAAATATAGTGGGATTAAGCTCATCATTTGAGTGGAAATAATAAAGCATAAGGGGAAATATGCTCATGTCCGTTAAGGTCATTAGAAACGCTGATATTGTCGTGACATGGAATAAAGAGGAAAGCAGTCATGCTTATCTGAAAAATGCCGATGTCGCATTTGCCGGAAATGAAATTATTTTTGTGGGCAAAGATTATATTGGTGAGGCTGCTGAAGAAATTGACGGGCGCGGCTTTATGGTAATGCCGGGATTGGTGAATGTGCATTCACACCCTGCCAGCGAGCCGATGAATAAGTCCATTTTGGATGAGCTTGGTTCACCAGGGCTTTATCACTCAGCTCTTTATGAATTTATGCCGATTATCACGCCTGATCGGATGGGCAATAAAGCCGCT
Source organism: uncultured Paenochrobactrum sp. (assembly GCA_947627865.1). Taxonomy (GTDB): domain Bacteria; phylum Pseudomonadota; class Alphaproteobacteria; order Rhizobiales; family Rhizobiaceae; genus Paenochrobactrum. Next base: position 20,934 of record CANQXU010000008.1, read on the forward strand.
TGGAAAGTAGCCTATTCAGAAGCACTCAAATCTGGTGTGACGACACTGGCAGATTTGTCTGTTGCACATCCTTCATGGATTGATCTGGCAGCACAAAGCGGTCTTCGTGTTTGTGTAACGCCAATGTTCAGAAGTGCCAGATGGTATACTAAGAATGGCCATGTGGTTGAATATGAATGGGATAAGCAGGCAGAAAGAGAGGCATTCGACAAAGCGCTGGCGATGATTGATGCTGCTGAAGCGCATGAATCCGGACGTTTGTTCTCCATGCTTTGCCCTGCACAGATCGATACATGTAGCGAAGGTCTCATTAAAGATAGCTTCGCGGAAGCACAAAAGCGCCATATTCCTTGGCAAATTCATGCCGCACAATCCACTGTTGAGTTCCATGAGATCACCCGCAGGCATGGCGTAACCCCCATCCAATGGCTCGATCAGCTCGGTGTATTGGGCAGTAATTCTATCGTCAGTCACGGTATCTTCCTTGATGATTATCCACGCAATGCATGGTATAGCCGCAAGGATCTTGGCCTGCTTGTTGATACGAAAACTGCGGTTGCCCATTGCCCGACAGTTTTTATGCGTCGCGGCATCGCAATGAAGGACTTTGGCCGTTACTTGCGGGCTGGCGTTCGGTTGGGCATCGGTACTGATACATATCCGCATAATATGATCGAAGAGATGCGCCATGTGGGTTATGTCGCCCGTTTGATGGCAGAAACACCATCAACTGTCAGCACAAGTGAAATATTCACCGCAGCAACTGTTGGTGGCGCTGATGTATTGGGACGCAAGGATATTGGCCGTTTGGAAAAGGGCTGCAAGGCTGACCTTGTGATGGTGCAGCTTGATCATCCAATGATGAGGCCGGGTTTTGATCCCATTAAAGCTATGATCTATGCCGCTGCGGAGCGTGCTGTCGACACGGTTTTTGTCGATGGTAACAAAGTGGTTGAGAAGGGCGAGTGTCTCACCATTGATTACGCGCAGGCAGCAGAAGAATTGCACGAAGCACAAATAAGGGCAGTTGAAAAAGCACCGGAGCTGGATTGGAAAAAACGTCAGGTTCGTGAATATGCACCACGGTGCTTTAAAGGCTTGGATGATTAAGCTGAAACTTACGCAAATTACAAATGAGCGTGGATCTAATCATCCGCGATAATTGATCAAGTCAGAGCGCTTTTTCGGGAGAATTGAATTGGAGCGCTCAAAGACCGGAGAGAATGAATGGAGCATCCCGTCCTAGAGATCCGCAATTTGGTTACACAGTTTAACACGCCTAATGGTGTTATTCGTGCTGTGGATCATATTTCGCTGCAGGTCGAACGTGGAAAAACACTTGGCATCGTGGGTGAAAGTGGCTGTGGCAAGTCTATGCTGTCATTGTCGATCATGGGATTGGTGCCAACCCCTGGTAAAAATGCCGGTGGTGAGATCTTATTTGAAGGTCAGGACCTATTGAAACTGGCACCGGGTGAGATGCGTGAAATTCGCGGCAATCGCATCGCCATGATTTTTCAGGAGCCGATGACATCACTCAATCCGGTGCATACAGTTGGCTATCAACTTGTCGAAGCATTAAAGGCACATCGTAAGGAAAGTTCAAAAATCCTTCGTGAAGAAGCAATCGCTGCTTTGCGTAAAGTGCGTATTCCGGCGCCTGAGCAACGTTTTGAAGAATATCCGCATCAGTTGTCTGGTGGTATGCGCCAGCGGGTCATGATTGCAATGGCTCTGCTTTGCAATCCCACCGTATTGATTGCGGATGAGCCAACAACGGCGCTTGATGTCACAATTCAGGCGCAAATTCTCAATCTTTTGCGTGATTTGCAAAAAGAAACCAATATGGCGATCATCCTGATCACGCATGATCTTGGAGTGGTGGCACAAGTGGCGGATGATGTTGCGGTTATGTATGCCGGACAAGTCGTTGAGCGATCAAGCGTCAACGAAATTTTTAACAATCCGCAGCATCCATATACTATAGGGTTGATGGGCTCCATGCCGCGCATGGATGAAGATGTTGAACGGCTTGTCGCGATTAAGGGCGTTGTACCGCCGCCGTTCCGGTTGCCAAGTGGTTGCAGGTTCAATCCGCGCTGTCCTTTTAGCGCTGAGGAATGCAGAGAAACCATGCCTCAGCTGCGCGAGCTTGAAGTTGGACATATTGTTGCTTGTCACAAAGCGCCTGTGGAGGAATTTGCATGACAAACCCTGTGATGACAAAGCCTTTATTGGAGCTAAAAGGCGTATCCAAACACTTTCCTGTCAAAAAAGGGCTTATCCGGCAGAAAGTTATCGGAACTGTACGTGCCGTTGATGATGTCAGCTTGACAGTCATGCCTGGTGAAACCCTCGCTATTGTGGGTGAGAGCGGTTGTGGCAAGTCTACGACTGCACGCTTGGCACTGTGTCTTATGACGCCGACGGAAGGCCAGATTATTTTTGAAGGTCAGGATGTGACCAAAGCGTCAAAGCAGGAACTTTATGAACTGCGCAGTAAAATGCAGGTCGTCTTCCAAGATCCTTATGCTTCACTTAATCCGCGAATGACCGTTGGCGAACTGATTGCAGAGCCGATGGTGGTGCATAATGTGGGCACGGAAGCTTCACGTCGTGAACGTGTTCTGGACTTGTTGCGCCGTGTTGATTTGGCGCCTTATCACGCCAACCGTTATCCGCACGAATTTTCAGGTGGGCAGCGCCAGCGTATTGGTATCGCGCGCGCATTGGCACTAAAGCCTAAAATTATTGTCTGCGACGAGCCAGTTTCAGCGCTTGATGTTTCTATCCAGGCGCAAGTGGTCAATCTTCTGAAAGACTTGCAGGAAGAAATGGGGCTTTCCTATCTCTTTATTTCACATGGACTGCCGGTGGTTAAACATATGGCTGATCGTGTTGCAGTGATGTATCTGGGGCAGGTCGTGGAAATTGCCGACAAGGACAAGCTCTATAAAAATCCACGTCATCCATATACGCAGGCTTTGCTTGCCGCCGCGCCGCAACCTGATCCTTCCACACGCGGAAAATGGGATGTGCTGGGTGGTGATGTGCCTAGCCCTTTAAATCCCCCTTCAGGCTGTCGCTTTCACACACGCTGTGCTTTTGCAACCGATCTATGTAAATCAACAGTGCCGGCCTTGAAAGAGCGAGAAACAGGCCATTCGGTGGCGTGCCATTATGATAATGAAATCCCGAAATTTGTGGCAGCTCGCCAGTTCTCTGAAAATGCCGATAAATTGCAGATGCGCTTGAAGCATTTTGCAGAGAGAGCACAGCTTATGCCTGCTTAAAGTGATGATGCTTTAAGTGTTAACCAGCAAAAAGCCCGTTTCAGCAATGAAACGGGCTTTTTCAATAATTCATGACCGCTAAAGTGGCCAGAAATATAAAAGTGCAGGAATAGCAACCAAGACAATCACGACGGAAAGCGGGAAGCCTAGTCGCGGGTAGTCACTAAATTTATAGCCACCGGGACTCATCACAAGCAGATTGCATTGATGGCCGATCGGCGTGAGAAAATCACAGCCTGAACCTATCGCCACCGCCATTAAGAAAGCTTCCGGTTGATAACCAAGACTTGAGGCGAAGCTTGATGCAATAGGGGCCATAACCAGAACGGTCGCTGCATTATTGAGAAAGGGCGTTACCGCCATTGCAGCAATCATTATCATGGCAAGTGCACCAGCTGGTGGCAGGCTATGGCCTAATATGGAAAGCCAATAGGCAACAAGATCAGTGCCGCCTGTCGTGCGTAATGCATCACTGACAGGTATCAAAGCGGCAAGCATTACTAAAATCGGACCATCCATAGAATTGTAGACTTCATTGATGGGAATTACTCTGAAGGCGACCATTGCAACTGCGGCTGTAAAAAAGGCAATTGCCACAGGAAGAATACTAAATGCGGTTAGAATTACAGCGGCCATAAGTATAAAGAGTGCAAAAAGACCTCGGCGCACACTGCCTAGCATGATAGTACGCTTTGCCAAGGGCATGCAGCCAAATTCTTGGAGAATAGTCGGCAAGGCTTCAGAGCGGCCTTGCAGCATTAAAACATCACCAAAACGGAAGACAACCTCGCCAAGACGGCCTTTTAAACGCTCATCAGCTCTGCTGACAGCCAGTAAATTAACGCTGTAACGAGAATACATATCAACGCTGCGTGCCGAGAGACCGATGAGTGGCGAGCCTTTGCTCACAACCGCCTCAACCGCCTCGATTTCGGTTTCACCTTTCGTATCAGAAGGATTGCGGTCTTCTGTTAATTGCAGCTTACCTTTATTAACGACAGCTTCCAATGCCTTCGGGCCGCCCTCCAACAAAACGATGTCGCCTTCATTTAGCTGGGTATCGGGGAGGGGGGTGACGCGGCGACCATCTCGCACAATGGCCGTTACCATTGCTTCACCTTCAGCAGGCTTAATCAGGTCACTGACAAGTTTGCCGATCAGGTTGGAGTTTTTGGTTACTTTTGCTTCAGATGCATAGTTTTTAATATCGATGGCTTCATTAACTGATGTACCTTCACGCTTTCGTTCTGGCACAAGCCAGGAGAAAAAAGTGAGATAGATAATACCAGCAACAGCTAATGTTGCACCGACTGGTGTGAAGTCAAACATGGTGAAGCTTTCGCCGACCATTTCTTCACGGATGCGGGAGACAACAATATTGGGGGATGTACCAATTTGTGTCATGAGACCGCCGATTAAAGCCCCAAAAGCCATAGGCATCAGAAAAACGGAAGCTGATACGCGTGAACGGCGGGCAAATTGAAAGGCTATCGGTATCATAATGGCCAGCGCGCCAACATTCTTGATAAAAGCAGAGAGAATTGTGACCACGCTGACCAAAAATAAGATTTGCCATCGAACACCGGATAGGCGTGGTACAAAGCGCTCAATAACAGCTTCCATCAATCCTGAACGCGCAACCCCGGCACTGACAATGAGCGCACTACCAACAATGATAACGATATCGTCGCTGAAGCCACTAAATGCCATATCGTAGGGAACGATGCCTACGCCTATTGCAAGCAGTAAAGCGCATAGTGAAATAAGATCATATCTGTACTTACCCCAAAGAAATGCGGCCATCATCAAACCTAAAACCGCAAAGGCCAGTATTTGATCCAAGGTCATAATTTGTGCACGCTCCGTATTTCCACTTCATGCAGACTAGATCAGCTATTATGGTTAATTAATATATATAGATCAGGTTATGACCAAATTTTATTATGGATAATATGATTTATCATAAAATTTGCATCCGGCATGCCAAAGTTTTTGAGGAGTGAATCATAGGGAAGTAATTAATACTGCCTTTATTAAACCATAAATAGTACAGCTTAAGGTTGATAAAGATAATTTTATAAATAATTTTTCTGCTTAATAAAATAGGTTAAGCTTTTATTTTTTCTAGTCTTTTGTATTTAAAGGTGAATATAGCTTTTTATTTTGTATAATAAAATATGATAGACAGCCTATGGTTGAGTAATAAATAATTCTTGTTTAGGTTTGACTTTAATCAATGCGTAACCTAATTATTTATGCATGAGGCAGGCATTCCTCCCGAGGCTTGCTATTCTGTCCCTTCGGACATCTTTTGAAACATCCAATTTAAGCAGCTAGGTAAGTCACTTACCAGTTCCGCACGAGGAGCAAAAAATGAAATTTTCTCATATAATTGCCGCAGCAGCATTCACTTTGGCAGCTTCTGTATCTTCTGTGATGGCAGCAGATTTTGAAGTCAAAATGCTCAATAAAGGCGCCGATGGCGATATGGTTTTTGAACCAGCCTTAACTGAAATTGCTGTTGGCGATACTGTTACCTTCGTTCCAACTGATCCTTCCCACAATGCTGAAAGCATTAAAGGGATGATTCCAGAGGGTGCGGAACCTTTCAAAGGCAAAATCAACAAAGAAATTAAAGTAACCTTCGATAAGCCAGGTGTTTATGGCGTTAAATGCTTGCCGCATTTCGCTATGGGCATGGTTGCTATGGTTGTAGTTGGTGATGACACTTCCAACCTTGAAGCAGCTAAAGGCGTTAAAGCTCCTAAAAAAGCTAAAGAGCGTTTCGAAGCTATTTATGAGCAGATTGAAGCTAAGTAATCTTAGTTTTAAGTCTTAAATAAAAAAGCCGGTGAATTTCACCGGCTTTTTTTATTCTCTTAATCCGTTTGTTTCTTATTATAACGAATTGAAGACCAGAGTGCGATACCAATCAAGGTCGCTCCACCCAAGCCAGTTATAACTTCCGGAATGGATATAAGTGTCTGTGCAAACATGATGAAGGCCAATACAAGAATGGCATAAAACGCACCATGTTCCAGATAACGATATTCGGACAAGGTTCCTTTTTCGACCAACATGATGGTCATGGAGCGAACATACATTGCGCCAATTCCAAGGCCGATGGCAATAATGAATAGGTTTTGCGTCAGTGCGAAGGCACCAATAACCCCGTCAAATGAGAAGCTGGCATCAAGGACTTCAAGATAAAGGAAGGCGCCAAAGCCGCCTTTTGCTGCTGTGCTTAATGTTTTTTGTGATGAATCCAGTAATTCGCCGATGACTTCCACAATCAGAAATGTGACCAATCCATATATCGCCGAGTAGAGGAAAGTTGTTGCATCTTCGCCCTCTAAAAAGCTGGAGAAAACCAGTGTGGATATCAATACAATCGCAACTTCAATCCCTTTGATCGTTGCCAGATGGGACATGAGTCGTTCTAGTGGCGCAAACCAGTGAACATCTTTTTCGCTCTCGAAGAAGAATTTTAGCGCGACCATCATAAGAAATGCCCCGCCAAATGCTGCAATCGGCAAATGTGCCTCATGCATAATACGGGCATATTCTTCTGGTTCGCTGGCAGCGAGGATAACAGCTTCGATCGGGTTTATTTGTGCCGCTATGACAACAATCAAGAGCGGGAAAATAATACGCATGCCGAAAACTGCGATTAAAATACCCCATGTCAAAAAGCGATGCTGCCATTCCGGGGTCATGTCTTTTAGCTTATTAGCATTGACGATCGCATTGTCAAAGGACAGGGATATTTCAAGAACTGCAAGGACTGCACAGATAAAGAGGACTGAAGCCATACCGCTTAAAGTCCCGCTGCTCTGCCAGCCAAGCCACGCGCCAAGGATAAGACCTAAAACTGTGACAATAATTGCCCATTTGAAATAGCTCATAACGCTATTTTGTGAAGCGCTGTTAATCATTATTCCCCTCCATCTATTTTAAAGGATGGATTAAGGAAAGCAGTGACAGCTTTCTGGTACACTCTGCTATGAGAGTGCGGGCAAGTTTTTAGATGGGAAAACATTGTAATTGTTCCGCCGGCTAATTTCGCGGAAGGTGTCGACATCACGAGAGCGCCGTAAACTCTCGCCAGAGGGGCCCGGCACCATATTAAAGCTGAACTCTCAGCTGTGATATATTTAGCGATTTACTAGGGCAGGTCAAGAGTATGATGGTCTTGAGATTATTAGTAATGTAAAATGCCTAGGATTTATAGAGCATTGGCTGTAAATCCCGCTTATAAACTATAAGGTCTGACAGATGCGCCCAAGATGACGCATCTGTGTTGCTAAGAAGACTAAAGTTTAAAGCCACTCAAAAACTCATCCAAACAGTCACCAATAACGTCAATTGCATAGCCACCTTCTTGTATAACAAGCGTAGGTAGCTCAAATGCCTTTATTCGTTCACCTATCAGTTTGAAGTCTTCAGTTGTAAGCTTCAAAACGCCGATAGGATCGTGTTCATGCGCATCATAGCCTAATGAGAGCACTATGACTTCGGCACCAAAGTCGCGAATGGCGCGATGAGCATTATCAATCGCGTCCAGCATGTCCTTGCCGTTTGAGCCATGCGCTAATGGGATGTTTAAATTGCAGCCCTTACCTTCGCCTTCGCCCGTTTCATCGCTGTAGCCAGTATAAAAAGGATAGTAACCTGACGGGTCGGCGTGAATGGATATCGTGAACACATCATCATGATTATAAAAAATTTGCTGTGTTCCGTCGCCATGGTGCGCGTCAATATCCAGTATGGCAACTTTGCTGAATTTTTTAGTGAGATGTCTGGCAGCTACAGCGGCGTTATTGATAAAGCAAAAGCCGCTGGCGCGGTCGCTGCGTGCATGGTGGCCAGATGGGCGACATAATGCATAAGATTGCATAGATCCCGATATGATGTTTTCAGCGGCAGCTACGGCGGTTTCTGCTGACCGAAGTGTCGAAAGCCAAGTATATTCACCCATAGAGACTGAAAGGTCACCTAAATACCAGCCAAGCTGCCCGACAAAGCTTGTTGCTCTGCATGTTGGGCGTGCGTCTTGGTCGGGGTGCGCATTCCAATAGGGAAAGGTGCTAGGCCACACTTCAGGGCCTCGATCCTTTGGAAGCTGCTGCCATTGCTCCCATGCGGTTTGTAAAAACTTTATAAAATCCTGTGTATGGACTTTTACTATTGGCTCTATGCCGTATTCATCAGGCTGGCAGGTGTTGAGATCATGTCTTTGTAAAGCGTTCAGAAGCTGCTCTGTTCTTATAGGTAGATCTTTCGGGTCTACAACACGGCCATATCGTAAATATTGCAGCGGATTATGGAGAGCTTGGTCAGGATGATAAAAACAGCGCATTGTCGTTCCCATTCTATTATTACCATATTGGGCTAACATAAATAATGACACTATGGAAAGTTAGTTTCATCTAGTAGGTGACTTGTGGCCCAAGACATCCATAAGCACGTTATGTCTCATATATATAAAGCATTGTCTGCTCGTCACTGGAACTGCTCATTTGAGTGTTTAGCCTCACTGCTATGGGGGGTGGGCTTGGGGAGTGTAGGTGCGATTCTGGTGATTCCGTGTTGTTTGTGGTTTTCGTGTCGGGATTTTGATGTTTGAAGGCTTTGTTATCCCCATTTTGAGGTTTGGGTCAGTGGATAAGGGGCGGGATTTGCAGAAAATCTGATAAAGTTGGATATTGTTGCTTTCGGGCGTTGACTTGTTCGATGAGTCTCTCCTATAAGGCGATCAACGAGGGCGGCGGCGCTGCTAGCGGCAGACA
>CANQXU010000009.1 GCA_947627865.1 uncultured Paenochrobactrum sp.
CTGGCCACCCAGAAGCGAATGTCCTTTTGCTCATCATCAAAGACCGGCGTGCAAACGGTCAGATCCGGCAAATGCGTGCCGCCATTATAAGGCGCATTAATCAGAAAAACATCGCCCGGCTTGATCACCGGATTTTCGCGAATAGCCGTGGCGACCGAAGCATCCATCGAGCCTAAATGCACCGGCATATGCGGCGCATTGGCCACCAGATTACCTTGTGCATCAAATACGGCACAGGAGAAATCAAGGCGCTCTTTAATATTCACCGAATAAGCAGTGTTCTGCAATGTCACGCCCATTTGCTCGGCAATCGACATAAACAGATTGTTGAAAATCTCCAGCATCACCGGATCAGCTTCAGTACCGATCGCTACGCGCTTCGGCAATGCCTTGATACGTGTCAGCACCACATGGTCATGGGCAGTCAAATGAGCCTGCCAGCCATCTTCAATGATGATAGTCTGGTTTTTCTCGATAATGATGGCAGGGCCGGTCACAGTCTGGCCGCGCTTGATGGCTTCACGCATCACCACCGGCGCATCGTGAAATGCACCTTGTGAATAAAAACGGGTCTGGCGCTCTGCATGGGCTTCCGAAGCCTCTCCCGCTTCACCGGCCATTTCGCTTTCACCGGCACCGCCACCAACGGTTTCCAGTTCAACCGCATCAATCACCAATGCTTTATTTTCTGCAATGAAACCAAAACGGCGCTTATGCGCGGCTTCAAACTCTTCACGCAAACGCATGGCTGTATCTTCTGCCGGATAGCTCGCCTCTACCGATAATACCGTATCGGTTCCCGCATAGCGGATATGTGCACGCAAATGGCGGGTGATATCATCCTCATTCACGCCTTGCGCAACCAGCTCAGCCACACATTCCTGCGCCAATTCGCCACCCAAACGTAATAACTCGGACGATGCCTGTTCATCAAGCGATACACCCAGCGCCTTCTGGCGGGTCGCACGGATATCGGCCAGCCCCATACCATAGGCCGACAACAATCCGGACATCGGATGCAGCAGAATGTTTTTCATACCCAAAGCATCAGCCACCAGACAAGCATGCTGCCCGCCTGCACCGCCAAAGCAGTTCAGCGCATAGCGGCTGACATCATAGCCGCGCTGGACGGAGATTTTCTTAATCGCCTCAGCCATATTGGCAACTGCAATACGAATGAAACCATCCGCTACGCTTTCCGGCGAGCGGCCATCACCAATTTGTTCAGCCATATTTGTGAAAAGTTCACGCACACGCTCGACATCAAGCGGCTGATTCTGCTCCGGTCCAAAGATCGGCGGGAAGAAATCAGGGATAAGTTTGCCAAGCATCACATTGGCATCCGTCACGGCCAGCGGCCCGCCATTGCGATAGCAGGCAGGGCCCGGATTGGCACCGGCAGAATCCGGACCGACGCGGAAACGCCCGGAATCGAAATGCAGAACCGAACCGCCACCGGCAGCCACCGTATGAATCAGCATCATCGGCGCGCGCACCCGCACACCGGCAACTTCGGTTTCAAAAGCGCGTTCATATTCGCCATCAAAATGGGCAACATCTGTCGAGGTGCCGCCCATATCAAAGCCGATCACCTGTCCAAAACCTGCTGTCTCACCGGTACGCGCCAAACCGACCACACCACCGGCAGGGCCGGAGAGAATAGCATCCTTACCCTGAAACATTTCAGCGGCCGTCAGACCGCCGGATGACATCATAAACATCACCCGCGCGCCGGTGCGCTCAACATCCAGTTCCTTGGAAACCTGCGCCACATAACGGCGCAATACAGGCGACAAATAAGCATCAACCACGGTGGTGTCACCACGGCCGACCAGCTTGATCAATGGTGACACTTCATGGCTGACAGAGACCTGCTCAATGCCGATCTCACGGGCAATTTTGGCAATTTTCGCTTCATGTTCAGGGAATTTATAGCCATGCATCAACACAATCGCCACCGCTTGATAGCCTTCAGCTTTCAGTGCGCGCAGTGAAGCTTCCGCCTGAGCCAGATCCAGCGGTATTTCCACACTGCCATCGGCCAGCACACGTTCCTCAATCTCGACAACCTGATCATAAAGCGCTTCCGGCTTGATGATTTCAGTGGCGAAAATATTTTTGCGTTCCTGATAACCGATACGCAGCGCATCGCGGAAACCTCTGGTGGTTATCAGCGCCAGTTTTTCGCCCTTGCGCTCCAAAAGCGCATTGGTGGCAACGGTGGTGCCCATGCGCACCTCACCGATCAGACCGGTTGGCACCGGTTCACCGGCGGCCAGTCCCAAATGCAGGCGAATACCCTGCACGGCCGCATCTTTATAGGCGGCGGGATTTTCCGACAGCACCTTACGGGCATGGAGATTACCTTGCGGGTCACGACCGATCACATCGGTAAATGTGCCACCACGATCGATCCAGAAGTCCCAGTGCCCTGAACCCACTGCATCGCCCGTCTTCTGACCCGCTACACCCATAATCCGCTCCCTCACGCAAATAATTTGCCGTTATCCAGAATGTTTATTCGAAAACATAGTTTCATTTTATTGACAAGCGGTTCCACTGCCTTGTCAGAAGTTGAATATGGTTTGTTCTTGCTTCTCATGCCTTTTCGCGCTGGATGACACGCTGCATGGCGGCCGCCGGTTTGCCGGGCCTGTCACCCATCGAAGTGCTTATTCTGCACTCCATCCGCCATCGCGGCCGTGAAAAGAAACTGGCTGATATTTGTCTGGTGCTTGATATTGAAGATACGCATATTGCCACTTATGCCTTGCGCAAACTGGAAAAAGCAGGCTTGCTGACAACCGGCAAGGCAGCAAAAGAAAAAACTGTCCGTATCACCGATAAAGGGGCTGAAGCCTGCGCACGCTATGCGCAAATCCGCGAGCGTTTGCTGGTGGATTCTACCGCCAATGCCCGCCCCTCGGAAGAAACGCTCTCGGAAGTTGCTGCATTGCTGCGCTTTATGTCCGGTGCATTTAATCAGGCAGCCCGTTCTGCCGCTACACTATAAGGATGACCGGTGTGAACGACGCTCAGCTCAGCCCAAGCCCTGATCTCCAGCCACAGGCTGACAACACCATTCTACATGTTGACGACCTCACCGTTGAATTCGGCTCGGTGAAATCCATCACTTCGCTTTCCATACCTCATTAGCACTGATGATAATCGTCATCGCGTAACGCAACCTTGATCACCAAATACCCCGATGGACGATCCATGGCGACGACTTCACTCGCAACCATAATACTAAAACCATAAAGTCTAACCATCTGTTATCGGCAGATGTGCGGGCTCTTTTTAAGTTTCAACTGCTCTAAAATTAATATTCTTGTGTAATACTTATTGGCTTGATCTGTTTAATAACTTTTGGCTCTCATCCCTTAGCTCTTGCTTTGATGTGAAACTCAATGTTTCATCACTGAAAATCATCGGGGAGCGCATAACATGATAACACGAAGAAAATTCTGTGCCAGCCTATTAGCTAGCGTCCCATTGCTTGCTACACCAACTGTGAGCAAGGCAAATGAATGTGCTGTTTTCACTGATGAACGGCAAAGGGATACGACACCAACACAAGCACTCAATCGCCTTAAGCAAGGGAATGACCGCTTCGTGGCAGGCCAATCTATTAACTGTGATCTCTTACGCCAAGTTAAAGAAACCGCCATTAGTCAATCACCCTATGCAGCCATTGTTGGGTGTATTGATTCAAGAGTACCGCCCGAGATTGTCTTCGACCAGCGCATAGGCGACGTCTTTTGTGCCAGAGTAGCTGGCAACTTTGTGAATGACGATATTTTAGGAAGCCTTGAATATGCAACTGAAGTTGCTGGCGCCAAAGCAATTATTATACTTGGTCATAGCTCATGTGGAGCAATTAAAAGCGCTGTAGATGATGTGAAAATGGGCCATATCACAAATATGCTCACGCACATCCAGCCAGCGATTGAGAAACTGGATAAGTCAGACGGTAAGCGCAGTTCTGACAATACAAAACTAGTTCAGAAAGTAGCAGAACAAAACGCACATATCACCGCTGTAAGCCTGATTGAGAGGAGCCCCATTCTTATGAAACGGCACCAAACAGGCCACCTTATTATTGCCCCTGCTATGCATGATGTTCGTACCGGTAAAGTGACTTGGCTTTAGGCGTTTTAATAAATTAAGCAACAAAAAAGGCCGGGGCAACTCTGCACCGACCTTCCCTTTGTCATTTAATCCCAGTGCCAGTACATCCGTGGTCAAAGGTTCTAAATGACGGCGACATATGCGAGCGCTGTGAGATAAGCGCTCTTAGCAATGCCTATGACCGACATATAATGGTCAATTGTGAAAATAATAAGGCATTGTATAAAATTAATCCTTATCAGATCACAATATCTCGCGATACCATCTTTGGGTCAGGCCGCGTTTAATCAGCCAGAGGCCAAGTAGCATCGCACAAACACCAGCAAACATGACAAAAATGAAGACAAAAAGTCCACCATCCCTAAAGCGGATAATTTCGTTCATAAACTTGTTTGTAAAAGCAAAGCTACTGAATGCTATCACGCCGCCAATTGCGACTGTTATTTTGCTTGAGCGTCGATTAGCGCCACACCCTGTGCAAACGGTATAACCTTCATTTGCTTCGGTTCCGCAATGTCCGCACTTCATGCTCAATCCTTAATATATCTCTTAGTCGGTATGTTATCCGCTTGACCTATTAAGCGTTAAGCTCAGCATAATCAATATAAGGCTGAAAAGTGAGGGGCTTTGCTATGTTGACATGTATAAAAAAGTCAAGCATTAGACAGCAATGAGGACGGCCTCACCCCATCAGGGAACCATTCCGGGACGGCCCGGCTAAAAGATGGGGTAATTATATGCGTACTACAGCCGACCGTATCCGTCACGCAATCAGCTTTGAAATAATCGGCATCCTTCTCATCGTGCCGCTTGGTGCCTTGGGACTTGGGATGACGATGGAGTCGATAGGTGTTGTTGCCATTTTTGGTGCAACAATAGCGACCTTGTGGAACTATCTTTATAATATTGGCTTTGATAAAATTATGAAGCGAATTCGTGGAACTGTCCACAAAACGCTGGCTATTCGCATCATACATACTATTTTATTTGAATTTGGTCTATTAACAGTAACTCTGCCTTTTATTGCTTATTATCTTGGCGTCACACTATGGCAGGCTCTACTCATAGACATAGCCTATGTAGTTTTCTATTTGATCTATGCTTTTATCTTTAATTGGAGCTATGATTACATATTCCCGATACCCAAAGACGCCTGAGGAAAACCCCGCTATAGTGGGGTCAGATTGATTACAAACTCCTCACTTTTTGTCGGTAGACAAAATTGAGGGGTTTTGATTCCGATTTGTTCGCGCTTTGAATCTGTGACGTTCCGTGAATCTGAGGCTATTTTGATGCCCTCGGAGGTTTGTCAGCAGTCTGACCCCGCTATAGCGGGGTTTCTTTTTACCGCTTGGCGCCTATTAATACTACTATACTTACTCTTTAACTGCCGTTCTTTATTGTATATTTATCAATATACAATAAAGTCAACATACATTAAAGTACATTCACGTCAGACAGGGAGAATATTATGTTTAGATCAACCTGCTTTTGTTTTGGCTTATTCATACTGACTGCGCCTGTTTATGCTCAGGCCATTTGTGACGATGCCCCAGACCAAACATCGATGAATAAATGCATAAATGATCAGCTCACTAAGGCCGACGCCCAATTAAACACCTATTTTAAGGCAATTGAGCAACGACTTGTTGATGATGAAGAAGTAAAAAGGCTTCTGATAACTGCACAAAGAGCGTGGTTGAAATTTAGAGATGCTGAATGTAGTTTTTCAACTTCAGCTACCACTGGCGGCACTATACAGCCCATGCTATTTGCTGCATGCAAAACAGCACTCACAACAGATCGCAACAAGCAACTTGAAAGCTATCTGAATTGTCCAGAAGGCGATCTCACCTGTCCTGTGCCATCAGCGGAATGAAGCCACCATACGCAGTCGCTCATCATATTACCTCTGCAATTTTTGATCAGCTCCGCAACACTGGGATGAATGGAACACGAGCCTAAGAAAAAATTTCTTATCTTGACCCAATTCATATTATGAACTGGTATAGTCAAATGATAAACTTTTTAATCTTGATTGGAGGACAAGATGATTACTGGACCGCTATGTCGTGCTGCTCGTGCACTTGTTGAATTGTCCCGCGAAAACCTCTCCAGAGCATCCAAGGTAGACACCAAGATCATTGAAAACTTTGAACGACAGCTCGATGCACCTTCAAGCGATGAAATCAAGCGCCTTAAGAGCTCACTTGAAAGCATGGGAGCAATTTTCATACCCGAAGATGAAAGAGGCGTAGGGGTTCGGCTTAAATTTACACATTCTGAAGCAAAACGAATTTCCATGCTTGAAGGTGAAGGCGGCATCACCGCGCATGATGATGTCCCATAAAATCTTCGCTATTTGATTTCTTGGCGTGTTACGCTATTGCGCTTGTCCGCCATAAACTCCGTGTACCAGACCATATTGGCCGCGTCTGGTACAGCTATGGTATCAAATTAATCTAACTCCACCTCTTAAAAATCAAAACAGCTTGTATCTCACAGAAGATATTCCCTAGCTGAGATTGCGCCGTGCTTCCACTCGGTGGGCATCACATGCCATTCTGCAATAAGGCGATCTGCTGCATCATATTTTCATCAATCCAAATTTCTCAGCTTTTTCTTCCTCACATCCTGAACCGGTCGTGAGAAACTTGCGTAGCTAAGCCCCCTAGCAATCAACTACGGCTTGCGAGCACAACTCAGCTTCGTGGTCTCATGATCAATAATAAACGTTTTTCTTTCCGACATTTCTAAAATTTAGAAATGAACACCCTGCTGCGTGATAATGGTAAATTATATTTTTAACCAGAAATATATTTTAAAAAGAAAATATATATGTATAACAAGAATCGTTTGGCGGTAGGGAGCCATCAAACGCTGTCAAATGGTAAGTGTAGGGAGTGATTACCTGTGAAATCGAATATTTTCGGCCTTATGGCCATTCTACTCTCGGCTACGGCTCTACCGGCTGCCGCAGACACTCTGGCTGATATGAAGCCAATGAAACTGCGTGTTGCATCGCTTTATGGCCCTGACAACTGGTTCACCGCACCGATGGAAGCCTATACCTCGCGCATCGAAGAGCGCACAGACGGTAAAGTTTCTTTCGAATATTTTTACGCTGGCAGTCTCGTACCAGCCAAAGAGATGACCTCGGCGCTCGGCGCAGGCCTCTTTGATTTCGGCTTCGTTCTGCCTTCTTACGAACCTGCAAAATTCTCCGTTGATGAGTGGCAAGGAAGTCTCGCCATTCCCACCAATCAAAACCCTATCCTCGAATATGCGACGACAGCACTCTCGCATTTCGAGTGGACCACCGGCTTAGACGCCCACACCGATCAGTTTACCCGCGCTGGCATTCAGCCGGTGATGCCTTCTTTCTCGATCAGCGGCGCTTACGGCCTGCTGTGTAAAGACAACAACGAAACTATGGCTGATCTGGCCGGCAAGCGCGGTCGTGTGGCCGGCTCTACCTGGACCGGCGAAGCCCAAAATCTTGGCCTTACCCCTGTCTCTTTGCCGATTACCGAAGTGTATCAGGCGTTTCAGTCAGGCGTGATTGATTGCTGGATGGGCCATATCGCCGATGCGGGTGCCAATGGCGTCTTCGATCACGGCAAATATTTCAACCTTGGCGTTGGTCTGACTGCATATTCCCAGGCACTTTATGGTTTTAACAAGGACACCTGGGAAGCCTTCCCTGATGAGGTGAAAGAAATCATCTGGGATGAAACAGCAGCCTATGCAGCTGAGCTTCTACAAGCGGCACTTGCGCAACAATACAGCACTGCCGTCACCAGCTCGAAAGATGGTGTAACTTACACTGTGCCTGATGCTGAAGTGATGCAAAAAGTACAGAACTATCACGATACTGTCCGTTCTGAGGCAGCACAAAAGGCACCTGCCAATGTAGAAAATGCTGCCGAGCAGGTCGCCCGCCTTGCAGAGACCCGCCAGAAATGGCAGGCGCGCCTTGAAACCGAGCTTGGTTTTGGCGGTGAATATGACTCATGGGGTTCTTTCATCGCACAAGACGGCAAATTGCCTGATTTTGCACCGTTGAAAGAGATCATCCTCAACGAAATCATCCTGCCTTACGCAGAAACACAAAAATAACCGGCAATCACGGCTCGCAGAGGGCGCGCATATTCAGTGCGCCCTTTTCCCTTTACTCTTGTGAGATCCCATGAAAACCATGACTACACGCCCCCCGATGGCGCTTTGGCGCTGGAGCAAGACGGTGTTTGTCGGCCTCGGCACCTTCTGCATCATTGCACTGATTTCATTAGTTTTTATTGATGTTTTAGCGCGAAATATCTTCAACAAGCCAATTCCTGGCGTGATGGAAGTGACAGAGCATTGGCTGATGGTGCCGATGGCTTTTGTGGGGATCTGGTGGGCCGGACTGAAGAATGAGCATGTGCGCGTCACGATCCTGACCGAGGTTTTGGGCTCCAAATCACGCCTCGTCGCCGAGCTAATTGTGGGTGTCTGTGCAGTTATGTTCTTGTTGCTGATGTCCTGGATCGGGCTCGAAGTCGCGATAGAAAGCTACCAAGACGGTGAATATGCGGGTGCGTTTAAAATCATAACCTGGCCTGTACGTTTCGTGGCCGCATTTGGATTGTTCAGCTTTGCCTGTGTGATTGCCTTGCGCCTTTACACAATCGTGAAAGCCGGACGCGCTGAAGAACCTTCCAGTGATATGGCAGAGGGCTAATAATGGCTGATATTTCGATTTCTCACCCAGACAACGCCCAGCAGGAAAGCCACCCATGGCGCCGTATCAGTACGGTTTTGATCACGGCTGTGATCGGCATTTGCTTTACTGTTTTGTTCTTCGTGGATATTCCCCGTCCGCTATACGCCATCGCGGTTCTGGGGCTGATGTTTGCATTGATGGCGCTCGGCATGATGGTCGGGCTGGCAATGGCACTGTCAGGTGCAATCGGTCTCTATGCGATGATGGGCACGCGGGCGCTTGAATCGACCCTTGCGCAGATGCCCTATACCACGGCTTCCAGTTCCACTTATGTCGTGCTGCCGATGTTTATCTTTATGGGGCTGATGCTTTGGTATTCAGGCATCACCACCAAGCTCTTTGCCGCAGCGCGGATCTTGTTCTTCTGGTTGCCGGGCAATCTTGCTGCCACCACCAATCTTGCCGGTGCGGGCCTTGGGGCAATCAGCGGCTCTACTGTGGGCTGCGTCTATGCTCTGGGCCGTATTGCTATCGCTGAAATGCTTCAGCAAGGCTATGACAAACGCCTTGCTATGGGTGCCGTTCTCAGTGCAGGCACTATTGGCCAGCTGATCCCGCCAAGTATCATGATGGTAATTTTTGCGGGCTTTGCGGAGGTTCCGGTCGGGCCGCAACTTCTCGCAGGCACCATTCCCGGCCTTATGCTGACACTCGCTTATGTGCTCACCGTTGTCGCCATTGCTCTGACGCTGCCGCATTGGGTCGGCAAGGGCAAGCGCACCAAAAAAGACGAAACAGAAGATCAGGAAGACCAGCTCTCACGCACTGAAAAAATGCGCATCGTCTTTGCTGCCTGGCCAGTTCCGGTACTCATTCTCGCCACCTTCGGCGGTATGGGGCTGGGTCTTCTCACAGTCACCGAATGTGCTTCAATTGGTGCAGTCGGGGCAGCGCTTTATTGCTTTTCAGTACAAGATAAACGCACCTTCCTCAACTCGCTCAAAGAAGCTTCGCGCGGCACATTGGCAGCATTAGGCTCGGTACTGTTGCTGATCATCGGCGCTGCTATCCTCTCGCGCTTGTTGGCCGTTACAGGTGCAGCACAACTTCTATCGGGCTATATGCAGGAAGTATCGGGCAATACGGTGCTCTTCTTCACTCTGTTGGTGCTGTTTTATCTGGTACTTGGCATGTTCATGGATGCCATCGCCATGATGTTGCTCACCGTACCGCTGATTATGCCGATCGTCGTCAGTGCCGGTTATGACCCTATGTGGTTTGGCGTTTTCCTCGTGCTGATGGCAGAAATCAGCATTCTGACGCCACCGATCGGTATGCTCGTCTTTATCGGCCATCGCATGGCGCAAGATCCGACTATCAATCTTGGTCATCGCATTACCCTGCAAGACGTGTTTTCGGGTGTATTATTGTTCGTACCGCTGGCGCTCGTGGTCGTCATCCTGATTATGATCTTCCCTGATCTTGTCAGCTGGCTGCCATCTCAAATGGTTCGTTAAGCGATCTCAAACGTCATAGTTGCAAAGGCATATCTCCATGTCGAAACAAGGCGATACAAAATCTATAGTGCTGAATGTCTATCAGCAGATCCGTCAAAATATCTTTGACGGCCATTACCAGCCCGGTATGCGCCTTGCGCCTGCGGTTCTTGCGAAAGAATATGGCGCGAGCACAACAGTCTTGCGCGAGGCGATGATCCTGCTCACAGGAGATCGCCTTGTTGTCTCAACACCCGGCTCCGGCTTTTCTGTGCCAGAATTGAAACGCAAGGAACTGCAAGACCTCACATTGTTGCGCTGCCACAATGAGTCCTTGGCAATTCAGCTTGCCATTGAACGCGGCGGGCTGGATTGGGAGACCGCGGTAATCTCGGCGCATCACATTATGACCCGCATCCCGCGTCGTAAGCCCGAAACGCCTGAAGTGCCCAATCCCGAATGGTTCAATGCGCATCGCACATTCCATTCAAAACTGCTCTCGGGCTGCGGCATCCCCGCTTTGATTGATATCTGTGAAAAGCTCAGCGCCGCTACAGAAATCTACCGTGTCTATTCCGTTCCCATGACACGCACTGTCAAACGCGATGTTGAAACCGAACACGCGCATCTTCTTGAGGCCGTACTCGCGCATGACACAAAGCGCGCCGTCGCGCTGATAAAGGCTCATTACGAGGCGACCGAAGCGAGCTTGCTGGCCAATTGGCCAGCTTAAAGCTCCTTCCCAAAGCCACTATCACGTCACAAAATCTATAAGGAGATCCCTGTGCGTCTTGTCTCATTTACCACCAAATCCGGCCAAACGAGCTACGGCACCGTTGAAGGCGATACAGTTCTGGATGCCGGCGCCGTTCTGAAAGATCGTTTCAGCGACCTGCGTGCCGTTCTTGAAAATGATGCCGTGCAGGAGCTTGCAGGCAAAGGGGAGCCCATCGCACTTGCCGATGTGACACTGCTGCCGCCAATCGGTAATCCTGAGAAAATCCTTTGCGTTGGTCTCAACTATCTCAGCCATATTGAAGAAACCGGCCGCCCTCGTCCGGTTCAACCGGCAATTTTCACCCGCTATCCTTCCTCGCTTATTGGTCATGATCAGCCGCTGATCCGCCCGAAAGCCAGCCATGATTTTGATTATGAAGGCGAGCTTGTCATCATTATTGGTAAAGGCGGCCGCCACATCAGCGAAGCTGATGCTATGGCACATGTTGCCGGCTACACCTGCATGAATGAAGGCTCGATCCGCGATTACCAAATCCACACCAGCCAATTCTGGCCTGGCAAAAGCTTTGAAGCATCCGGCTCTATCGGCCCATGGATTGTGACCGCCGATGAAATCGCCGATATCACGCAGGAAAGCGTTATCACACGCATCGACGGCGAAATCGTGCAGCAGGCCCGCTTTGACGATCTGGCTTTCTCTATCCCTGAGATCATCGCCTATATTTCCACCGTGATCACTCTTGTTCCGGGCGATGTGATCGCGACCGGTACGCCGGGTGGCGTTGGTAAATTCCGCAAGCCGCAGCTCTATCTTGTTCCGGGCATGGTTGCGGAAGTTGAAATCACCGGCATAGGCACCCTAATCAATGGTGTGGCGGACGAATAAGAAAGCACGGACATGACCAAACGCTTTGAAAATAAAAATGTCTTCATCACTGGCGGCACCGGTGCCTTGGGCACCGCCGTCGGTAAACGTTTTGCAGAAGAAGGCGCCCGCGTTTTTCTGGCTGATCTGAAACCGGAAAATGTCGAAGGTGTTTATGCTGCCTTTGAAGGACTGCCGCAGCCGGAAATTGTGGCGCTGAACGTCACCAAAGAAGAAGAATGGCAGAGCGTTCTGGCAGATGTGGTTGCTAAGGTCGGCAAGCTCGATGCGCTCGTCAATGCGGCTGGCGTGGTTGGCACAGCACCTTTTCCGATTGATGAGCTGCCTTATGCAGAATGGCAGCGCATGATGGCTGTCAATGTTGACGGCAGCTTTCTTGGCACACGCGAAGCCATTCGTGTGATGAAGGAAACAGGAGGCGGGGCCGTCGTCAATATTGGTTCGACCACTGCTTTCGTCAATAGTGTTGATGCGATCCCCTATAATGTGAGCAAGGCTTCAGTACGGGCATTGACCCGCAATGCAGCATTTAGTGCAGGAAAGCTTGGCTATAAAGTGCGCGTCAACGCCGTCCACCCGACATGGATCTGGACACCGCTTGTCGAAGCCATGTTGCTGAAAAAATTCGGTTCACGGGAAAAAGCGCTGGAAGTCATTCTGGCACAACATTGCGTCGATCGTTTGCCGGAGCCTGCAGATATCGCCAATGCAGTGGTGTTTCTCGCCTCCCATGAGGCCGAACTTATCACCGGTGCCGATCTTGTGATCGATGGCGGACGCACCCTCGGCTAAGGCCAAAAAAGGGGCGCGCTTAGCGCCCTTTTCTATCTCAAAGCCTCACGATTAGGAGAATATCAGATGGCGATTATCGCGCTCGGCTATCTCGGCGTCAGATCAGACCGCTTGGACGATTGGTCTGATTTTGCGGGTCATTTGCTTGGCATGCAGAAAATTGACCGTGGCGGAAAAGCATTGGCCTTCCGCATGGATGACAAAGTGCAGCGCCTTCTTGTTTCTGACGAACCCGGCGAAACGCTGGCCTTCTTAGGCTTTGAGGTGGCAAGCAAAGATGATCTGCAACATTATGCAGCACGTCTTGAGCGTGCAGGCACGCGCGTGCATCTGGCCGATGGTTTTCTCACGGACCGCCGCTTCGTGAGCGATATGATCTGGTTCAATGATCCGATGGGCAATCGTGTAGAGCTGTTTTACGGCCCCATGATCGCTTCTGATCCTTTCGTGCCCGGCCGCCCGATTGACGGCTTTAACACCGGCGCTCTCGGCATGGGCCATGCGGTTTTGCACGTCAAAGACATTAATATTATGATGCCGTTTTACCGCGACATTCTTAATTTTCGCGTTTCCGACTATGGTCTGACGCCCTACGGCCTCTATTTTTTCCATTTGAACGATCGTCACCATTCGTTCGCAATGATCGGTTCAGGTCAGGAAGGTTTTCACCATTTCATGGTAGAATACCAAAATATGGACGACATGGCGCAAGGTTATGATCTGGCACTGGAACAAGATGGACGCGTGGCTTATACGCTGGGCCGTCATACCAATGATTACATGACGAGCTATTACGCCAATTCACCATCCGGATTTTTCGTGGAAAACGGCTGGGGCGGTCGGCTGATCGAACCGGAAACCTGGACGCCACACGAAACAACCGATGGGCCGAGTTTCTGGGGCCATGATCGTCTGTATCTTGATAAAAATGACCCCACGCGTGAACATCTTAAAGAATTGCGTCTTGACGCAGCTGAGAGAGGCCGCCGCGCACCTCCCGTTGCTGAATGTCCATGGCTTTATGGCGAATGGCGCAAACATGGATCGTAATAGCATCACCGCATAGGCTTGAATGCAGTGCGTAGCCTCTCATATTTTAAAGTGAGGTCACGCCACTGCTCAGCGGAATTTGTTTGGTGCTCAGATTTTACGCAGCACCCTTAAACTCTCAGCCCCTCCATCAGAACTGCTATACAATCCTGATGGAGAGGTTAAAGCTAAATCAGACCCGTTCCAGCGCGATCGCAATGCCTTGCCCAACGCCAATACACATCGTCGCCAATGCATATTTTCCGCCATTGAGTGATAATTCCAACGCGGCTGTACCGGTAATGCGCGCGCCTGACATTCCGAGCGGATGACCAAGTGCAATTGCACCACCATTCGGATTGACACGGCTATCGTCATCGGCAATGCCCAATTCGCGCAAAACGGCAAGGCCCTGTGAAGCAAACGCTTCGTTCAACTCGATTACATCAAAAGCATCTGGTGCAATCCCGATACGTGCACTGAGCTTCTTGGTTGCCGGTGCCGGACCAATCCCCATAATGCGTGGCGGAACACCAGCCATTGCACCGCCCACAACACGAGCGATAGGCTTGAGACCATATTTCTTTACCGCAGATTCAGAGGCGACAATCAGTGCCGCAGCGCCGTCATTAACGCCCGACGCATTTCCTGCTGTGACCGTGCCGCCTTCACGAAATGGCGTGCGCAATTTGGCCAGCGCCTCAATACTGGTGGCACGCGGATGCTCGTCCTTGCTCACAACAATCGGATCGCCCTTGCGTTGTGGAATGGTAACCGGCACGATTTCTTTGGCCAGACGCCCATTGGCTTGCGCAGCAGCTGCCTTATTTTGACTGCGAACAGCAAATGCATCTTGATCCGCACGCGTGATATGGAAGTCTTCGGCAACATTTTCACCGGTTTCCGGCATGGAATCGACACCATATTGCTTTTTCATCAGCGGATTAACGAAACGCCAGCCAATGGTAGTGTCAAAAATTTCAGCATTGCGTGAAAAAGCGCTGTCAGCTTTCGGCATGACAAAAGGCGCACGGCTCATACTTTCCACGCCGCCGGCAATGATCAGCTCTGCTTCACCGGACTTGATCGCGCGAGCAGCAGCGATCACCGCATCCATACCCGAGCCGCAAAGCCGGTTGATTGTGGTACCTGAAACGCTGACCGGCAGTCCAGCCAATAACAGCGACATACGCGCGACATTGCGGTTATCTTCGCCCGCCTGATTGGCGGAGCCGAAAATAACGTCATCGACCGCTTCCCAATCGACGGAAATATTACGCTCCATCAAAGCTTTGAGTGGGACTGCACCAAGATCGTCGGCACGTATGGCTGAAAGCGCCCCCCCATAACGGCCAATTGGCGTGCGGATATAGTCACAAATATAAGCTTCAGTCATAACGAGCCTCACAATTCTGGAACAACGAGATCGGCAACAGGGCTATCAATATGCAGTTTTGCACCGGTCATAGCCTGCAGCTCTTCCAATGACATCGCAGCCAGCTTTTCACGCAGAACGAAATGACCGTTTTTGATATCAACGACCGCATGACTGGTATAAATACGCGTGATGCAACCAACACCGGTTAGTGGAAATGTACATTGTTCCACCAGTTTCGGTTCGCCTTTTTTGGTGACATGTTCGGTGATGACGACGACTTGCTTCGCACCATGGACGAGATCCATTGCGCCACCGACGGCAGGAACACCTTTCGCACCAACCCGCCAATTGGCGAGATCTCCGGTTTGTGCCACTTGATAAGCACCAAGAATTGCCACATCAAGATGACCACCACGCACCATTGAAAAACTGTCGGCATGATGGAAAAATGCCGCGCCAGGCTTCAACGTAACAGCCTTTTTACCGGCATTGATGAGATCCCAGTCCTCTTCACCTTCCGGCGGCGCCTCACCGAAATCAAGAATACCGTTTTCAGTATGGAAAATCGCTTCCCTGCCAGCTGGCTGATAACGGGCGACCATTTCAGGAAAGCCAATGCCGAGATTTACATAAGCGCCGTCGGCAATATCTTGTGCCGCGCGCCAGGCGATCTGCGCATTGGAAAGTTTGATATCCTCACGTGTATCGACGCTCATATATATGCCACTCCTGCCCGAATAAGCTCTTCTTCCTGCTGCGGATTTTCAACTGCAACGACACTGTCAACGAAAATACCCGGCGTGATGACATGTTCCGGTTCAATACCGCCTAATGGCACGATCTGCGAAGCCTGCGCGATGGTTTTCGCTGCCGCCATACACATCAGCGGATTAAAATTACGGGCCGCCATACGATAGTTAAGATTACCGTGAATATCGGCTATATGTGCTTTAATCAGCGCAAAATCAGCTTTAAGCCAGCGCTCCTGTACGTATGGACGTCCATCAAATTCGGCAATCACTTTACCATTGGCAAGTTCAGTGCCGTAGGCAGTCGGCGTATAAAAAGCAGGGATCCCCGCGCCGCCAGCGCGAATACGTTCAGCGAGTGTGCCTTGCGGAACCAACTCCAGCTCGATTTCATCGGCCAGATATCTGTCTGTGAATGCACGCGGGTCAGATGAGCGCGGAAACGAGCAGATCATTTTAGCGACCATGCCCGCATCAATCATCGCGGCAATGCCAATGCGCCCATTGCCCGCATTATTGTTGATAACCGTTAAATTTTTCGGCCCGCTGTCAATGAGGGCATGAATAAGCTCAATCGGCGCACCCGAGCCACCAAAGCCACCGATCATAACCGTCGAGCCATCACCAATGCCGGCCACAGCCTCTGCCAGACTTCCAATAGTTTTGTCCACCCACGCACCTCCATTCACATCAACTCAATAGAATTTGCAGCACTCAGCACTACAGTCATCCGGAGTTAACCACCCACGCAGAATAGGTCAAATATTTTGTTCAATAATTGACATTTGTTCAAATATCGCACAAAATGCAAAAAACTTGAGAGAAGCTTCATGCGTGGTACAGATTTTATTGGTGGTTTTGCTAAAGGATTGCGGGTTATCGAGGCCTTTGGCGAAGACAAGGCACGCCTTTCCATTGCTGATATAGCAAAAATTACCGGCCTCGATCGGGCAACGGCGCGCCGGTGTCTCCTCACTCTGTCTGAGCTGGGTTATGCCGAATATGATGGCAAATACTTTATGCTACTGCCCAAAATTTTACGTCTTGGCTACGCTTATCTGTCCGCAACGCCGCTCCCCACAATTATACAGCCCCATCTCGACCAATTGTCTGAAATAGTCGGCGAAAGTGCTTCGGCTTCAGTGCTTGATGGTACAGAGATTGTCTATATTGCACGGGCTGCACAAATGCGGGTCATCTCAATCAATCTGGCAGCAGGAAGCCGCCTGCCAGCTTACTGCGCTTCAATGGGCCGAGTGCTTCTGGCATCGCTTGACCCTGCCGAAGCCCGCACACTTCTGGAACGCACAGACTTACAACAAAGAACCCCATTCACACTTACCGATCCTGAACTCTTGCTCGAGGAGCTTGAGCGTATCCGTGCGCAAGGCTACGCGATCAACAATCAGGAGCTTGAATTGGGACTGCGTTCCATTGCCATTCCCATTTTCAATCACCGTGGAGCTGTGGTTGCAGCGCTCAATATCGGCGCACCGATTGCGCATGTTGAGGTGAGCGATCTCATCCAACGCATATTACCCGCCATGTTGAAAGTACAAGCAGAACTGAAATTAATGCTGAGATAACTCTCCGTAGCCTGGCTACGGGTCTGTTCACTAACGCAGCGGGAATATTACGCATAAGGAAAAATTTGTAACGGCTTCAAGTTTTTCATAACTTTTAGTCCGTGCAGTCAGTTTAAGCGGTGACGCACAATATATACGAAATCATCGCATCAGACATCTTGATGCCATTGTATCGCTTAAGGTGTCAACAATCTGCATTAGCGTGGGAGTTAAAGCGTGACAGCGCCAGGAAACATTTCCTCAAAGCGAAAGACTGAGCACATTTGGCGGCATAAATGGCAAATGCGTTTTCAGCAATAGCCGAAATATTAAATATTTTTGAGTGCCGCGGAGAATAAAGCACGCACGAGCTTGCTTTGGCTGCGCTCTTTAAGGCAGATCATCGCCTCATCCATCAACATCGGCGGCCCTTCAATCGAGATTTGCTTAAGGCGTGGATCATGGCCAAACTCGGCTTGTGACACAATGCCGATGCCGATACCGGCTGCGACGATCTCGCGTACAGCTTCACGCCCCTCGGCCTCAATCACGCCTTGGAGGTTTACCCCCGCAGCGGCGGCACTTTCTTCAAGCTTGCGGCGCGTTTTCGAACCGACCTCACGCAGTACCAATGGCAGTTGCGCAAGTTCTTCGAATGTTAAAGAATCTCTTTGCGAAACCGGATGATCATGAGAGGCGAAGGCAATAATCGGTGTTGCACTGAGCTTGAGGGTTTTAAAATCTTGCCCCGTCGGGATTTCTCCGAGCACCCCGATATCCGCATCATAGCTATAAAGATCTCGGATAACAGTCTCTGTGTTTCCAGTTCGCATAATGATCCTGACATTGGGATAACTGGCTTTAAAAACGCTCAATATATCAAGCAGATGGTAGGCAGAATCTGCAACAATTCGTATGGTGCCAGTACGCAATGCGCGTGATTCAGAGAGAAGATCCTTAGCCTGTTGCTCGCACTCAAAGAAGTTATGTGTAATCGCCAGCATCTGTTTACCGGCCTCTGTAAGCGTGACTTGTTTACGCTGGCGATTGAAGAGCAATATGTCGTATTCTTCTTCAAGTTTACGTACTTGATCGGAAATGGCCGGCTGCGTCAGGCAAAGCTCCTCTGCCGCCCGTGAAAAACCACCACAAATCGCCACATAGTGAAAGGCACGAAGTTGAGCGTAGCGCATGCCTGCCCCTATCAATCAGAAACGCTATTTAAATATCGCATGCCAGGATTCGACAATGCATGTCATCATAGCCCGATATCGTATGAATAGGCGAGTATAACAAATAAAAACAATATGAAGTTAAAGTCTGCTGCCTGCATAAAATAGTATTTGTTTATCATTATTGCGGCAAGCAATTGGAGCTATTTGCATATGAGATATACCCGGATGCAAATAGCTCCTCGCCACCAAAGATTAACTGGCTGTTCCTACAGCCATACCATTGTCAGCACTTACCGGTCTAGCGCCTTGATAGGTTGCCGGACGGCGGTTCCATGAAGGCAATAGCAACAACATTGCAAGAGCGGCACAACCGGCAAACCCGTAGAACAGCGTTTCTGTTTCAAGGTAACCCGGCAGCAGGCCGCCAAAGATCGCACCAATTGAACCACAGCCATTAATAAAACCAGTCGCTGTACCCGCCCCTTTTGCGGTGCCGAAATCAACCGCTGCCGCGCCTGAAATCATCGAGTCAGCTCCATATAATGTCAGACCGATCGCAAATAATACCGCTACAATGATCGAGATTTTACCGGTTGCAGTGAACGGAATGAAAAGTGCCAGCACGACAGTCAGCATAGCAAGGCATAATACAACCGGTGGCATCCGGCGCGCACCAAAAAATTTATCAGATATGACACCAATCAAGATCGGCCCCACAAGACCGGCCAATTCGAAGGCGCTTGGAATAATGACGGCTCCGAGTTTTCCAGCGCTTGGCACACGCTCAAGCACAATGGTCGGCCCCCATAGCAGAATGGCATAGCGCGCAGGCTTTAGCAGAAAATAACTCAGTCCAAGAACCAATACGATCGGATTGGTCAAGACTTCTCTGATAACCTTCCACGACCCTTCAGGTTCATCTTCCGGTCGTTCATGCTCATCAATAACCGCAACAGGCTCACTATGATAGGTTTCGATACTCGGCAGTCCGACATCTTTGGGTGAATTACGCTGAAAAAGCAAAAAGGCTATGAAGTTAATGGCAACAACAGCGGCTGCAGCGAAAAATGCAACTCGCCAGCTTTCGAAAACCTGATAGGCCCAGAAGCCAATAAAAGGCGATCCAAACAACCCACCGAAAGCATAACTGGTACACCAAAAGCCAAATACACGGCCACGTTCTTTCGTGGAAAAGAAATGGCTGAGATTTTTGAGCAAACTGGACCAACCAGTAGACTGGCCGAGCCCTTGCGCCAACATCATGGTGGCAAAAATTGGCAGAGTTGCCGCGGTTCCCATAATGACAGCAGCAATGATAGAAAGCGCGAGACCGCCCAGAACAACGACACGAGGGCCTAACCTGTCAGCAAGGATTCCCCAACTAAACTGCCCTATAGCATAGGCGATCAAATATAGTGCGTCGAGATTGGCCATCGTGGCCTTGGTTAAGACCTCATTGACCGTTGGATCATCTGCAACACCGATCTTGGCCACAGAAAAGGCTTTACGTGTAAAATAAAATGACGCGTAGCATATCCAGGTTATGCCGAATATTTGCCAGCGCCAGCGCTCATAGCGTGGATTTTTAATTGACTTTGAATTGATCATCCCATCTGTCCTCCCAACAGATCTGAGCGCGTAAGCCCTCCCCGGCTCGACCGCTCTCAGTGACGTCATTTTAGGTCAGTCAACTTCGTGACTGTTTTCGCTCAGGCAATAATGATTTCCTCCATGCTGCCGACGCTGTTCGACCAGCGCCGGCATCAAGTAATAGACAATTGATCAGTGAGCATTCTCTCGGCAGCAATGAGAGGACGATGCTTCACACGCTGATTTTACCAGGGCAGAGAATAGGTTTTGACGTTGGTGAAGCTCTTCATGGCCTCTATAACGCCTTCCTTAAAGCCGTTGCCTGAATCCTTAATTCCACCAAACGGCGACATTTCAATACGATAGCCCGGCACTTCCCAAATATTCACCGTGCCTACCTGCAAGCCGGTGATGTATTTTTGCATACGGCGATAATCATTGGTGCAAACACCGGAAGACAAGCCGAATGCAGTCGAGTTGGAAAGGGCCATCAATGCCTCATCATCGTCAGGCGCACGCACGATCGGAATGATCGGACCGAATGTTTCTTCCATGACAAGTTCAGAACTATGCGGAACATGATCGAGAACGATCGGAGGCAGCAAGGCGCCCTTTCGGCCAGGATTATAAAGCACCTGCGCGCCTGCCTCCTCTGCTGCATGAACCCGCTGCTCAAATAGCGCGGCCGCTTGTTCGTGCACCACCGTGCCAAGATCGGTATTCGGATCCATCGGATCGCCGAAAACTATTTTTTTCGCACGTTCCAGAACCATCGGTACAAAACGATCAGCAACGCTTTCCTGACAAAGAATACGTTTTACCGCCGTGCAACGCTGGCCTGAATTGCGTGTCGCTCCTGAAACAGCAAGATCGGCGGCCAGTGCTAGATCATCGTCCGACAGATCATTAAGAATGATCAGCGGATCATTGCCGCCAAGTTCCAGCACCTGACGTTTGTATCCCGCTTTGGAAGCGATCATTTTGCCGACCGGCACCCCACCGGTAAAAGTTATCAGGTCGATATTAGGATTGGTGATCATCTCGTCACCAATATCCTTCGGCCAGCCTGTCACCACCGACAACATTTCAGGCGGTAAACCTGCTTCGTAGAGGATGTCGGCGAGGAGCAGAGCTGTCATTGGTGTCAGCTCGGTCGGCTTGACCACCACGCAGTTATTGGTGGCGATGGCAGGTGCGATTTTGTGTGCAACCATATTCAGCGGATGGTTGAACGGGGTGATCGCTGAAATTGCATTTAGAGGTTCACGCAACGTGAAAATCTTGCGTGCCTTGCCATGTGGCGTGAGGTCACAAGAAAAGATTTCTCCGTCATCAAGCAAACAAAGCTGGCCGGTGAGCGTAAAGACGTCAAAGGCTCGCCCGACTTCGTAAAGTGAATCCTTTTTGGAAATACCCAGCTCCAGCGTGACAAGATCGGATATCTCGTCACGGCGCGCATCAAGAGCGGCGGCTGCATTCAACAATATCCGCTGGCGCTCATAGCGCGTAAGCTTGGGCTTATAAGCTGCGGCAATGCGGAAGGCTTCGCGGGCATGGCTTGCATCCCCTGCCGGTACAGTGCCAATGACCTCGTTGGTATAAGGATAACGGACTTCGATAAGGCCGTCAGCTTCAACCTTACGTCCGGCAATCCGCATGGGCTCGTGGCGTAAGCTCACTTGATTTAGCATATCCATAGCGCCCTCCACTATTTCAAAGCCGCCGCCTGAACGGCGTAGAAAAATGCATCAAAGTTACGCAAAGTCGGCGCGTCAGTAAGATCGGATAGCTTGCGGTTAACGATGAAAGGAACTTCTTGCTCGGTCAGACCACCATGCGAACGCAATGGCTCATCAAGCGCTGCCAGATCATGACGATGTTCAGATGTACCAATCACCTGATTTTCGCCTGATATCATGACGATATCACCAATGCGGTCGGCAGGCAGTTCGAAGCGGCGGACAGCTTCTTCACGGTCAACCACAAGGGTAATCCCCTCAATGGCGGCCATCCGTTTCATGATATCAGCTCTGTCGGCATTTTCCGGCAGATAGGCGGTAGCAAATGCACCCAGTGCACCATGATGCACGACATAAGGATCGGTAATCGGCAAGATTACACGCGCAGCATCTTTACCCAGCCACTCATCAAGCAAATCTTGGGCGTAGATCACGTCCGGTGAACCATCAGCCTTGTGTTTTGGTTTCATGCCGTGATCGCCGGTAATGACAATGGCAGCACCCAGCGCATCCAGTTCGGCAAGATATTTGTCGAACATCTCGTAGAAGTCATTCGCCTCTTTTACGCCTGGTGCATATTTATGCTGCACATAGTCTGTCGTGGTGAGATACATCACATCAGGGCTGAACTCTTTGAGAAGCTTCACACCAGCAGCGAAAACGAATTCTGAAAGGCCAGCAGAATAGACTTCTGGCACTGGCATTCCGAGCCACGCCGAAGCATTGTCGATACCGTTCGCCGCTTTGGTGCAAACGTCAGATTTTTCAGCAGAGAAGCAAATGGCGCGATTGTCATCAAAACGAAGACCATCGCCGAGCAATGCACGTAATTTGTCCTTGGCAGTCACCACCGCAACTTTGGCACCGGCATCGTAAAAGCCTTTAAAAATTGTCGGCGCGCGCAAGAATTTCGGATCATTCATCATGACTTCTTCACCGGTATCCCGGTCATAGAGGTAATTGCCGCAAATTCCGTGAATCACCGGCGGGCGACCCGTCGCGATCGAAAGATTGTTAGGATTTGTAAAGCTTGGAATGACGCTATGGGCGGTTCTGACCGTGCCCTTGGCCTTGATACGTTCAAGTGCAGGCATCAAACCAGCCGCGATGGCCTCGTCGAGATAAGCAGGCTCACAGCCATCAAGGCAGATGGCAATCGCCGGCGCTTGCGGCCAAACATAGTCGCGATCATTAACTGTGACGTTCTTTGTCAATGTAGTATTCATGGAATAGGCTTTCCTTTTAATGATTAGGCAGCAAGCTTGGCGCGTTCGGCCAGTGCCTCGTCGGACGGAGCGGCACTGTCGACTTTCATCTCGACTAAGGATTGGCGGGCGGCTTCAACAACACGTTTCATCACATGTTCATCCATGCGTCCGATGCAGCCGACACGGAAGCTATCCACGACGGTCAATTTACCCGGATAAATGATGAAGCCTTTGGCTTTCATGAGGTCATAAAAGTTCTCAAAAGCAAAATTTGGATGGGACGGGCAGAAGAAAGTCACAATAATCGGTGACAACCAATGTGAACTCAGCAATGTCTCGAAACCAAGCGAGCGCATACCGGCCACCATGACATCGCGATTTTTGGCATAAAGTGCACCGCGCGCCGCGACACCACCTTCCGCTTCATGAATGTGCAGCGCTTTGATGAAGGCAGCAACAACATGGGTTGGCGGCGTGAAGCGCCACTGACCGGTTTTTTCCATCACTTTCCACTGGGCATGCACATCAAGACTAAGCGAGTGGCTACGGCCTTTGGCTGCTTCCAGTTCGGATTTGCGGGCAATAATGAAACCGAAACCAGGGACGCCCTCAATGCATTTATTGGCAGAGGAAACCATCGCTTCGTAGCGGATTTCGTTGACATCAAGCGGAATTGCGCCAAAGGCACTCATGGAGTCGATGAGGAGTTTTCTGCCCTTCGCATAGACTGCTTTCGAAATCTCTGCGACAGGGTTTAAAATACCGGAACTGGTTTCACAATGCGCGACAAAGACATGAGTGATCGACGGATCAGCATCGAGTGCAGCAGCCACTTCATCACCACGCGGTGGCATATAGTCACCTTTATTGATGATCGTATGCTCACGGTTGAGATATTGCAGTGTTTCCGCCGCACGCATTCCATAAGCGCCATTCGCTAGAACCAGCACTTTGCCGTCGCGCGGGATAAGGCTCGACAACATCGCCTCGACAACATATGTGCCGCTTCCCTGAATTGGCACACAATCAAACTCGGCCTTGGTGTCGCCTGTCAAAGCAGTCAGACGCTGGCGCAGTTCCGCTGTCATCGCACGGAAATCATCATCCCATGACCCCCAATCACGCAACATCGCTTCTTTAACGGAATAAGCCGTCGTGAGCGGACCAGGTGTCAGCAAATAGGGCTCACCTAATGCAGGCGGATCCATCGGTTTATGGTTGGATAATTCAGTAACAGTCCGCATTTGCGTTTCTCCGATTGAATTGTTTCCCTCGGAGCTATGGAAGCACAATGAAAAATATAAATGAAATCGTTATTATGACTATATTGATAAGTTTTACTTATATGTTATTACGACCAAAACCATTTAAAATTTTATTATAAGAATTAGTAAAACTCTGCTTAGACTTGGTTCGTTTAAATTATCAAGTAATTGAAAACGCTGCTTAAAAGATTGTTTCTATCGACAATAAAACAGTATCGTACCCTCAAGTAGAGACCAGTTATAACGAACCGAAGGGTAGTTTTAGAAAGACAAAGTGTTAATACCTCACTGATGTCCGTGGTAACAGGCTGACAATGCGCTCAACCGAACGCCGCAAGTCCACCTTTGCGTAAATAACAAACAAGCGAAGCGAGAAGAGTTCGTCAGTTTCACTGAGATCGAGCGCAAGTCCCACGCCATCTGCGATAGCAAAGGCTGACCATTGATCATGCTGCTGGCCTTAGCACCAGTAAGTCACCAACAATTCTTAAGCTGAAATCTGAATGCCTTGTTCTTTTGCAAATATAGGTCTGACAATTCCTAAAAGATTTTAGCCAGGAATGCAGCCGATCGGCCAATCGCCGAAACCACGGATGGACACATCATCGCAAGTGAAAAAGCCTTTTCACCCTCTGCATACCAAGCTGCCTCTTGGGTATTCTTATCTGTAAATTGTCCATAGCAGACCGCTGCCACGTTCCCGTCAGCGGCAATCAGCACGCCCTAATTCACATCACCACCATTCGCTGGCTCAAAACCACGTGTATGAAGAATTTTTTCCCCATTTTCATGATCGGTGTGACGACCGCATCTCTCGTATAAAGAATATCGCGCACGTCCCCAGTCGGCACTGCGGCTTCAATAGCAGCGTGCACCTGTGGGTGGTTCAGAAAACGCGTGCCATCCACTTCATCATAGACATATTTCCCAACATAAGCAGCCAGCGGTGGCGGTACCGGAACCATTTCAGCCTGTGCGAATGCATTGGAAATCAGGAAGAGATTAACCTAGGACGACAACCCAATAAAGGGTCACAATTTCATTAAAACAAATCTTTTAAATGTCATAAAATCTTAAGCCCTTACGCACCTATTTGCGCTGACTGCCACGATAGGATTTTTTGACCAAGATAGGTACAGGCTCTCCTATTGGAGAGCCATAAGAATGAAATTTTATCTGCGCAGAGCTTAGTTCTGCATTTTTTTCATCTGTTCGCACATGGTCTGTTTCTGGCTTGCACTGCCTGCAGCAATTTTAGCTTTGGTTTCTTCATAACCTTTGGTGAAAATTGTGTCGAATTCCGCCGATGATAGTCCACCAGCGGAAGATGCAGATTGCTGGCCTGCTTTCATTTCTTTCAGCTGATCAGCAGAATAACTACCGCATTCTTCAGCCATGGCATGCATCGCGCCGCCAAACTCGGCGATTTTTGCCATATTTTCTTTTTCCTGCGCCATAACAGCACTTGGCACAAGTACAGTCGCGCATAAGGCGGCCGCAAATAGCGTTTTAGTTAGCTTTGCACAAAACATTACATCTCTCCCAAAGTAAATAGCCGAATAAAAGCTGCTGGCCTGCGTAAAGCACCCTGCAAAAGCTTTCAATGATAAAATTATACTGTCGTGCAAGTATTATTGGCTTTTAGTCCCACAGCGCTGCCATTCAAATTTGCCTGAATGGTAGCACCAACCAGCTTGCTCCATGGCATCTTCAAGCGCGAATAGCGGTGCAATTTTGGTTTGTGCATCACGCTGGCAAGTGAAGGACGCGATATCCTCGTCCCCTTTGGAGATATGAACACCCGCTTCCAGCTCTGCCTCCTCGTCAAGCCGGTCGAAACTCTGCCAGACCTGATATTTGTAGCCCTCATTATTAAAGGTAACGGTTGAGTTAATGGCTCTGCCAACACCTTTCCAAGGTGATACAGTTTTAGCGGAAAAAGCCTCACTCAACGACAGCCCCTCTTTACCCTTTTCGGTAAATTGATAGGTAAATTTCGGCTCCGCATCACCACTTGCCGGTTCGATGCAAATCTGGAGATGCTTATTCTCGGCGACATTGCAGGCAATGAATGTTTCACCCGTGCAACCAGCTGCCGCGAATGCAGGCGCCTTATCAACCATTGATAGCCCGCCGCCCAGAGCCAGCAGTGTTAAAAGGGAAGGAACAAGGCTTTTATTTCTCATTATGACAACACCGCAAAATAGAGGATATTATATACTACAAATAGCGAGCATTAAGATTGACTCATAGGGCGTATATATTAAGCATTTGCATTTTAAAATGACGAATCAAGGATAGGCATGCCAAAAAATGCGCTTATATTGCTCTCGGGTCTGATCCTTGGTGGCGTATTCGGATTGCTTGATGTCAGCAGTATGACTGCTGATCTCCATGTCAATCATGTAAGTGGCTACGGCTTTGCTGCTGCTATACTGACTATTCTTGGTCTTGCCGGATTATTACGCCTGCCATGGGTCATTGCGGGCGCTGTTCTCAACGGCTTGCTCATTGCGGCTTTTGCTTATTTTGCATCCAACGGTATTCTGACAGGTGAGTTTACCGGGCAAACGGTGGTAGCCACACCGCTTTTGATGATCATTTTGCTGCCGCTGCCTTTTTGGGTTTCGTATGCGCAGACCCGTCATTTTGACTATACAATCATCTATCAATCCGCATGGAATATTTGCTGGCGCGTTTTCGGAGCGCTTGCCAGCCTGTTTTGGGTCGCGATTTATTCAACCGCTTCAGGCATCGGTTCAGATATTGTCGACCCGGAACTGATGCGCTTTGTTCCATGGCTCATTGGCGGCGCGATAGCCGGTGTGATTGCCATATTAACAGATCGGCTTGAGCCATCTTTTATCTCGCCAAGATCGCGCTTCATTGCGCATCTGATCGGGCCGCAGTTGCTGTTGCCACTCATGGCAATGATGATGCTGATCGTGTTTTTTGGCACAGAATCGGACAATGACTCGCAGTTTACAATCAGCCTCACTCTATGGGCCATGCTGAGCTGGTCAATTATTGCCACCATCATTGCCGAGCGCAATGAAACAGAGCGCCTGCAAGGCGGTTATGACTGGTTCGGTAAAATTGCAGTGCTTGCGGTTTTGGCTTTCGGCTTTCTGACCGCATGGCTGCTTTATGGTGATTATCAAAGTTTCGGGCTGGTGCCGGTTGATGTCACCTTCATTTACCTGACAGCCATCGGGCTTATCTATGGCTTTGCCTATCTGTGGGCGCTAACCGGCGGCACATCATGGGCACAGCGTTTACGCTGCATCAATCTTGTCATGGTGCTCCCTGTTTACTGCATTTTTGCTCTGGCTTTGACGGATGCGCTGTCGCCACTACGAGTTGCCGCACAGCAGCAGGTGAGCATGGCCTTGGCGGGCGATGCGCGCTTTACCAAGCATAGTGTCAAGCAGCTGATGAAATGGGGACAACCCGGTGCCAATGCGCTCAAAACCTTAAGAGAAGCCGCTGTCGACAAGCCTGAGCTTGGAAAGCTTCTGGGCACGCTGCTTCCTGAAAGGCCTAAGCCGCTATCCGTACCGGAACAAGTCATCACGCCAGCACAGGGGCTTAAACTGCGCGATCAGCTCATTGAACAGGCGGTTTTTGTGCCGGACAATGAGGAAATCCGGCAGATGACCCGCAATGCTTTTGCGCGGATGCCGGATTATCTGTTTCAAAATTATGCGAGCCTATGCGCAGTAACGGATGAGAATACAGGCTGCACCATTTATCTGGCCGATTTTCTTCCCCAAGCCACTGGC
>CANQXU010000010.1 GCA_947627865.1 uncultured Paenochrobactrum sp.
CCGACTGTTCCAAATGATCCGATGCAAAGAATTTATGCACAGCGTGCCGGCATCAATATCATTATGTATATGCTGACCGGAAACTATAAGTCAGATCAGGTGCATGTGCCCGATTTGCTTGAGCGCCTTGGAAATTAATGGGGATCACAACAGTGCAAATTGAATTTGAACCCCTGTTTTCTAATTTGTGGCTCGGCATTATTCTGCTGCCCTTGGCATTGCTGGTCATTGCCAGTTTAGCCCTTGGTAGTCGGGGCTCTATTTTACGCATAATTGCCGCTTTCTCTTTCACTATCGCATTACTCAACCCTGTCATCATTCAAGAAGAGCGAAAAAATTTAAAAACAGTAATCGCTATTATTGCAGACCGTAGTCCCAGCCAGTCATTAGGCGATCGAAAAAACGACACGGATATTGCCCTTAAAACTCTTCAAGAAAAATTTAACGACAATGATCGGTTTGAGTTACGTATCCTTAATGCTGCCGCAGACATTGATGGCACGAAAGCCAGTTCAACCAAACTATTTGAAGCCCTGAACAACGCTTTACGTGATGTGCCTCCTTCCCGAATTGGCGGAGCAGTCATGATCACTGATGGTCAGGTCCATGACATTCCGGATAGTGCAGGAGCTTTAAGTTTTACCACACCCTTGCACGCACTTATCAGCGGAAAGCCTGATGAGTTTGATCGCCGCATAAGCTTCATTCAGGCCCCCCGTTTTGGGATTGCCGGACAAGAAGTTGAAATGTCTTATCAAGTGAGTGATGAAGGACGAAGCCCAAACAAGTCGGCCCAAGTTGATATTAAAGTCAATGGCACACACATTGCCGAGCAGACGGCCATTATCGGACGGGAAACAAAAATAAAAATTACGGTACCACGGGCTGGCGTCAATATTATTGAAATAAGCACGCCGGAACTCCCAGATGAATTATCAAAAAATAACAATCTGGCCGTTGCGACTATTGATGGTATTCGTGAGAATCTTCGTGTGCTTCTCGTCTCTGGCGAACCGCATAATGGAGAGCGCGCATGGCGTGATTTGCTCAAATCAGATGCTGGTGTTGATCTTGTACATTTCACCATTCTAAGACCGCCAGAAAAGCAGGATGCAACCCCCATTGAAGAGCTCTCTCTGATCGTCTTTCCGACGCGCGAGCTTTTCGTAGATAAGATCAATGAGTTCGATCTGGTTATATTTGACCGCTATCAGCATCGTGATGTGCTGCCATTGCTCTATTATGATTTTATCGCTCAATATGTGGAATCTGGAGGTGCGTTGCTTGTCGCGTCCGGTCCTGAATATGCAGATCGCATGTCGATTGCCAGCACACCACTTTATAGCGTTCTGCCCGCTCTTCCCACCGGAAATGTGACAGAGAAAGCATTTTATCCGCGTCTCACAGATGCAGGCAAGCGTCATCCCGTAACCCGCAACTTAACAGGCGGCGATCAGGAACCTCCGCAATGGGGGCGCTGGTTTAGAATTATTGATACGGGTGAGCCGCAAGGTGAAACCGTCATGCAAGGGCCGGATGGCAAGCCCTTACTCGTACTTGGCCGTGTTGGCGAAGGACGGGTCGGAATGCTGATGTCGGATCAAGGCTGGCTCTGGTCGCGCGGTTTTGAAGGGGGTGGTCCATATGCACCACTTTATCGCCGCCTCGCCCATTGGTTGATGAAAGAGCCCGAACTTGAAGAAGAAGCACTGACTGCGACTGGCCGTGACACAACTCTGCATATCCGTCGCCAGACAATGAGTGACAATGCTGGTAAAGCAACCATCACCACACCATCAGGCGCTTTGCATGAAGTCGAATTAAAACAAACCGAGCCTGGTCTTTTTGAAGCTGATCTGGATGCACCGGAAATAGGAATATACCAGATTAAAAATGGCGATTTTGATGTTTTAGCACATATTGGCCCCGTCAATAGTGAAGAAACAAATGAGATCATCTCAAACACACAAAAACTGGCGCCGCTCGTTGATGCGTCATCCGGCCAAATTGTCCGCTTACACGGAGACAATGAAGCCAGCGTGGTCGTACCAGATGTAAAAATTAATACGCAAAAAAGTTTCGGCCCCAACAGCAAGCAACTTAACTTTATCGAAACACCCGATACAGAGTTGCAGTCCATAAGCCGCATACCACTCTTCAGTGGATTTGCTGCTCTGGGTTTCATGTTATTGCTGATTGGCGGACTGTGGTATCGTGAAAGCCGTTAAACAAAATGCCGGAAACAGCTCCGGCATTTTTTAATTCACGTCTAGTGCTTTAAGTTATTTGTTCCAGTCTAAGCTTTACTTGCATGACGTACCAGTCCACGAACACTTTTCGTCATATCTGGCTCAATTTCGTAACTCAGTAAACGCAAAGGGTTTACAGGAGCAGGCATTATAACTTTTCCAAAGGGAACCATGCGAAAGCCAAATCTTTGATAATATGGCTCATCCCCTACAAGCAGTATGATCTTGTGCCCGACGTTCTTAGCCGCCTCTATCGACATATTGATCAGCTTGCCACCCAAACCGCGACTTTTCCATTCTGGCCTAATAACCAGAGGGCCAAGCAATAGCGCTGGTGTATCGCCAATAACAATCTGCGTCATACGCAAAGAACCCACAACCGCACCACCATGCAAAGCAACATAAGAGAGTTGCATATCATGACCGCCCCCCTCGCGGATCAAATGCGCTGCACGGGTAAATCTGGCCGGACCAAAAGCCTCAGCATTCATAGTTTCAATCTGGAGGTCATGCACGCTGTTCTCAAGCGTGTAGGTCAATTCAAGCTGCATCATGGCTTCGGATCATTTTCAGAAAATATGTGCCTAAAGGCGGGGCGTGCTCTATCGTGCTCCTAAGAAGCAATAATCCGTTTCATCGTCGGAAAAAGAGCAGACCCATTCTGAAAAACCCCGTTGGCATTATGCCACAATTATTATCAGCTGAATGACAGCATTCCCTTTTAGGTACCACCATTATTTTATGAAGTAAAGCGCTTTGACACAGTGTTTACCATTTGCGGTCTGTGATCTTATGCGATCAGGATTATATTACTATCAGATTTTAACTCGCCATGATTGGCTGATATTCGTTCCTGATCCAGCAATCACTGGTGCTTTACACGAAGTGGGAAAAGCATAATGGGTATGCTCGTTGATGGTATCTGGCATGATGTCTGGTATGACACTGAAAAAACAAAAGGGAAATTCGAACGTTCCAAATCACAATTTCGCAACTGGATATCAGCCGATGGCAGTGCTGGTGACAGTGGCAAAGCTGGCTTTAAAGCAGAAGCGGGACGCTACCACCTCTATGTTTCCCTTGCTTGTCCATGGGCGCACAGAACTTTAATTTTCCGCAAATTAAAAAAGCTGGAGGATATAATATCGGTTTCTGTTGTAGATTATTACATGGGGGCTGATGGATGGACATTTGGTGTTTTGGGTGAAGAAACCGCGGACCATCTCTACCATTCAAAGTTTCTTCATGAAATTTACACGCGCGCAGATCCTCAATATTCAGGCAGAGTAACAGTTCCTGTATTATGGGATAAAAAACTGCAGACGATAGTTTCCAATGAATCATCCGAAATTATCCGGATGCTCAACTCTGAATTCAATGATTTTACAGACGTTTTGACCGATTTTTATCCGTCCGAACTTCGCGACAACATCAATGCGCTCAATGATTTCATTTACCCCAACATCAATAATGGTGTCTATCGCGCTGGCTTTGCGACAACTCAAGCGGCTTATGAGGAGGCCTACTTAGATGTGTTCAAAGCGCTTGATCATTTGGAAGAGCATTTATCATCTAAGCGCTATTTAACCGGCGATCAATTGACTGAGGCCGACTGGCGTTTGTTCACCACCCTCATTCGCTTTGATGCGGTCTATGTCGGGCATTTCAAATGTAATAAAAAGCGAATTGCCGATTATCCAAATCTTTGGAACTATACACGCGAGCTTTATCAAATGGCTGATATTGCTGAAACAGTGAATATGGAGCACATCAAGGGTCATTATTACGAAAGCCATAAAACTATCAATCCTACAGGCATTGTTCCCTCAGGTCCGTCGATTGATTTTAATGCACCCCATAACCGCTCACTTCTTGCTTAAAAAGACGCCGCATGAAAAAGCCCTGTAAATCAGCATTTACAGGGCTTTTTTAAAGAATTTTACACGTTTAAATGCCAGCACCACGAAGAAGATGCAAACGACGTTTCCGTTTGGTCGGTGGCGGATTTTCCGGCTGATAACGCAATGTTCTTGCCATGGCAGCCAGCAAATCAGTCTGTGTAATTAGCCCCAACACGTTTTTTTCATGATCAGTAACCACTACAGCATGATTAAGACCATCCGTTAGAGATGGAACAAGCGACACCACTGGCTGTTCGATACTCGCAACAGCAGGCTGTCGCATCACATCACCAATCGTACCAGCATCCGTGTTCAATTCACGCAATCCGACAATGCCGACAAGTTTGCCCTCAGGGCCAACAACGGGAAGAGAGCGTATATTGTGAAACAGCAATAATTTTAGCGCTTCTTCCCTGCTTTCATTGATTGAAACAACTTTCACATCGCGCGACATCGTATCGCCACAAGTGACAGTTCCCTGATTGCGCACTAAAGATTGTTGTTCGACTTTCCGTAATATCTGACCGATATCTTCAGGTGCAATGTCGTAAGTTTGACCGCTCTGCTTCAATACTTCAGCAATATCCCCTTCATTGAAACCAACACGTAACGGCGCTGGCTTGTCATCGGTTTTATGCTCGTTTTTAACAGCCAGTTTCGCATTATGCGGATAACGACGACCTAAGATGCGATGGAAGAATACCCCCAGCAATACAATCAGAACAGAATTGATAACAACCGGCAAAGTCGCGGCAATATAGCCCATTTCCAACATTGTGGGGTCAGCAATGACAGCCACCAGCGCCGCAGCGCCGCCTGGCGGATGCAGACAACGTAAAATTGACATCAGCAAAATTGCTAAAGCAACCGCAATACCTGCACTAAAAATCACTTCATTCGTGTACTGGTAAACCAGCATACCCACAATTGTTGAAATTACATTGCCGCCGAGCACAGGCCATGGCTGGGCAAGCGGACTGGCAGGTATAAGAAAAATCAAAACAGCAGAAGCCCCCGTCATCGCAACCAGTAAGGGTGCGCTGAATGAACCCTGCATCATCCA
Organism: uncultured Paenochrobactrum sp.; assembly: GCA_947627865.1. Taxonomy (GTDB): domain Bacteria; phylum Pseudomonadota; class Alphaproteobacteria; order Rhizobiales; family Rhizobiaceae; genus Paenochrobactrum. The sequence continues at coordinate 5,214 of CANQXU010000010.1, forward strand.
TCCTGATAAAACACCAGTTAGACAAACAGCTACTAACACGCCGATACAAGCAATGAAGCGATCTTTAAAGTTCGCGCCTGCCATCATCGGAACAAATAATCGCAAGTTAAACACGAACATACCTGCTGAAATATTAAATCAGACCTTTATGGCCGCCGCTGCCATAGCATTATGCAGCTGCATTAACTATATTAAATTAAGGTGCAGATCGATAAAGTCAGATTTGCCGCTATAGTTTTGTCAGATCAGGTACTTAAAATCTCATGTTTATCAAAGAAACGTCCCCCGCTGTAACCGAAGAGAGCATCGCTCAACTCGTTCAGATATTCTATGATAAAGCCAGAGCAGATGAGCTGATCGGCCCTCTTTTCAATGAAAATGTTGATGACTGGGATCATCATATAGCTAAAATTACAGACTTTTGGTCATCGGTGGTTCTGCGCAGCGGTCGCTATGATGGCCGACCGCTCCCCCCGCATTTACGGTTGCCATTAATCGGTGAGCACTTTGATCGCTGGCTGGATTTATTCGAGCAAACCACATTAGAAATTTGGGAACCGGATGAGGCAGCGATATTTATAGATCGCGCCCGCAGGGTGGCTGATAGTTTTGAAATGGCAAGGGCTTCCATGTCTGGGGAAGTAAAATCACCGCGTCATTATGGCCGCCCTCTCCCTGCTGGCATGGCAACCAAATAAAAAAACTCCCCCTTGAGATTATTTTTCAAGGGGGAGTTGTTGACACATATAAAAATCTACAAGAGGCAAGCTCGGAAACAGTTGTTTTTAACTGTTTTTCTGCTTCTGCTCTGCACGAAGCAGCATGCCATAAAGATCACGCGGCTCATCAGGGTCCGCCAACATATCCAGCTCTTCATAAAGACCGCTTCCAGTCAATTTATCACGAACGTAACGTAAAGCAGAAAAATCTTCCGTGGCAAAGCCGACAGAGTCAAATAATGTAATCTGACGATCATCATTACGTCCTTCAATCTCTCCGGTAATAACCTGCCATAATTCTTTCACCGGAAAATCTTCCGGCATTTGCTGAATTTCACCTTCAATGCGCGTCTGCGGCGGATATTCAACAAACACATCTGATCGCAACAAAATATCACGGTGCAACTCTGTCTTACCAGGACAATCGCCACCAATCGCATTGATATGAATGCCCGAACCCACAAGGTTATCGGTCAGAATGGTCGCATTAAGCTTATCAGCCGTCACTGTAGTCACAATTTGCGCACCAACAACGGCCTCTTCCACACTTTTACATTTGGTGATTTTAAAACCGGAGCCTTCAAGATTTCGGATGACTTTATCTGTCGCTGACGGATCAATATCATAAAGGCGCAATTCATCTACGCCCAAAATTGCTTTAAAAGCCAGCGCCTGAAATTCACTTTGTGCACCATTCCCGATGAGAGCCATGGTCTTGGCATTTTGAGGTGCAAGATATTTCGCCGCGACAGCTGAAGTGGCAGCCGTGCGCAATGCGGTTAAAATCGTCATCTCGGTCAGAAGCGTTGGATATCCGCTATCGACATCAGCCAACACACCAAAAGCAGTCACTGTCTGCAAACCTTCATGCGTGTTTTTTGGATGACCATTTACATATTTAAAACCATAAAGCGTGCCGTCACTGGTTGGCATAAGCTCTATCACACCCTCGCGGGAATGGGATGCCACGCGTGGGGTTTTATCAAAACTCTCCCAGCGGCGAAAATCTTCTTCAATATAGCCAGCAAGTTCAGTCAAAAATGTTTCGACACCAACTTTCAAAACCAGTTTCATCATATTGTCCACGCTAACAAAAGGAACAATATTGAGTTTGTTAAAGTCAATTACTGCATTTTTTGACAAATCAGATTCTCCAAGCATTTTTTAATGCACATCCGGTCCTGCTTATATTTTCAAAATCCGGATTTGCGCTTCAATAAGAATGAAATGTAAGTCTCGCTCAATCAAAGTGGAAAGCGCTCAACGGTCGGCCGATCCATAACATTGCGGCCAAAAAGGCTTGCCGTCAGATCAACCATCATATGTGCAGTGCGGCCGCGCTCGTCGAGAAACGGATTAAGCTCAACCAAATCAAGACTGGTTACCAAGCCGCTATCATGCAGCATTTCCATAATCAGATGTGCTTCACGGAATGTAGCGCCACCAGGCACGGTTGTTCCAACTGCAGGTGCAATGGATGGATCAAGAAAATCAACATCCAGACTGACATGCAATTTGCCGTCAGCTTCCTTGACCTTGGTCAAAAAGCGTTTGAGCAAAGCACTCACGCCATATTCATCAACCAAGCGCATGTCATAAACAGTGATATCTGTTTCACGGATAGCCTTACGCTCAGCCGGATCAACACTACGTATGCCAATCATGCAAACATTTGCAGGACTTACAGGTGCTTCCAGCTCTGGGAAATATCCTTCAAAACCTTTTTGGCCCGTATAATAAGCAACAGGCGTTCCGTGCAGATTACCACTATCAGAACTATCTAAAGTATGAAAATCCGTATGCGCATCCAGCCATAAAACGAACTGCTCGCGTCCTTCTTCTTTCGCACGCTTGGAAATTCCCGCAACAGTGCCAGCCGCCAACATATGGTCGCCCCCCATAAATATAGGGAAACCATCAGCGCTCATTTCATAGGCTGCCTGTGTCAGGCCTGCAATCCATCCGGCATTTTCCTGCAAATATTTCAAAACACTGTTCGGGTGATCCGGTACATTTAACGGCTCCGGCTTAATGTCGCCAAGATCACTCACACTATGGCCTAGCTCTTCTAGCGCCTCTGCCAATCCGGCAGTGCGATATGCGCTAGGGCCCATCTCGCAGCCCCTGCGGCCTGTGCCAACCTGCAAAGGAATACCGAGTAACTTGCAATCCATATGTCAATTCTCCCCACAGCAGCCCAGAATGGCGGCTGTTAAAATCTATTCTCCAAAGAGAGCATGTCTGCTTGGCGATGTGAAGCATCCGTATTGGCAATTATTCCATTATGATATATCAAAATGACAGTTTAGCTTATCATATTGGTATGACCTATGGATGAACTCGATACAAAACTTGTAAAATTATTACGCCACAACGGCAGACGAAGCATTTCTGATTTAGCCTTGGATTTAAATGTTTCGCGTGCAACTGTCCGTGCGCGCATGGAAAAGCTTGAGCAAGGCGGTGATATACTCGGCTTCACAGTTATTCTGCGTGCAGATAAAGTCGATCTTCCTGTTCGTGGCATCATGATGATTGAAATTGAAGGCCATGTGACCGACCGTGTAGTCAAAACACTGGGTGGATATCCTGAGATATCTGCTATTCACACAACCAATGGACGCTGGGATCTAATTGTTGAACTTGGCGCTGAAACACTCACAGATTTTGATGCAATTTTGCGCCGGATAAGACTAGTGGCCGGTATCACCGCCAGCGAAACCAATCTGCTGCTTGCTACTCCAAGATCGACCAAAGCAATGCTTTAATGCCGAAAGAGTGTGTATAAACAAAACAAACCTATCTGTGGATCAAGACTGCAACACATTCCACCTTGATTGCGCCACAACCGCAACAGATTATGTTAGGCATGATTAAAGATACTTTTTTCAAGTGTCACAGAAACTTCAATAGCAGGCAGCAATGGATGAATTCGTAGCAGCCTGCCCAATAACGGAAAAATAATGGCTGACGATATTAAGCGCATTGCCCCGCAGATTGCTGCCGAAATTGGCGCCCGCTCAGAACAGGCTGCCGCTGCAATCACGCTGCTGGATGAAGGATCAACTGTACCCTTCATTGCACGTTACCGTAAGGAAGTTACAGGCGGTCTTGACGATACCCAGCTGCGTTTATTGTCTGAGCGTTTGGTCTATTTACGCGAGATGGAAGCGCGCCGTAACACAATTTTGGAAAGCATCCGAACACAAGGCAAACTCACACCCGATCTAGAAACAAAGATTGCTGTGGTTACCACAAAGGCGGAGCTGGAAGATCTTTATCTCCCCTATAAACCAAAACGTCGTACCAAAGCGCAAATTGCCCGTGAACGTGGTCTTGGTGCATTGGCAGAGGCTATTTTTGCCAATCGTAATGCTGAGCCAACAACACTGGCTGCTGCATATATTACCGACGAAGTGGCTGATGTTAAAGCCGCATTAGATGGCGCCCGCGATATTATCGCCGAGGATTTCTCTGAAAATGCAGCACTATTGGGTCGTTTGCGCAATCATATGAAAGATAAGGCTCAATTACGCTCTCGCGTTGTTGAAGGCAAAGAAGCTGAAGGGGCGAAATTCTCTGATTATTTTGACCACACAGAACGCTGGCAAAATGTTGCAGGGCATCGTGCACTTGCCATGTTGCGTGGTCGCAATGAAGAATTTTTATCTCTTGATCTGGAAGTGGACAAGGATGACACATCACCGATCAAACCAGTAGAGCGCATTATTTCTGCTGAATATAAAATCGGTGGTACCCAACCTGGTGATCAATGGTTGATGGGTGTTGTCAGCTGGGCATGGCGTATCAAATTATCCCTCACTTTATCGCTGGATCTGATGCGCGAATTACGCGAACGCGCCGAAGAAGAAGCAATCAATGTTTTTGCCCGCAATTTAAAAGACTTACTATTGGCAGCACCTGCCGGATCTCGTGCCACGATGGGGCTTGATCCCGGTATTCGTACAGGCGTTAAGGTTGCAATTGTTGATGGTACTGGAAAACTGCTAGATACTTCAACAGTTTATCCATTTCCACCACGCAATGATCTGCGCGGGACACAAGCTGAAATTGCTTCATTAATCCGTAAGCACAATGTTGAATTGATCGCTATTGGCAATGGCACTGGCAGCCGCGAAACAGAGCGTCTGGTTGCTGATATGCTTGGCGACATGCCGGCGCCCAAACCTTTGAAGGTCGTGGTGTCGGAGGCAGGTGCTTCTGTTTACTCCGCTTCAGAAACAGCCGCAGCCGAATTTCCCGATCTTGATGTTTCACTGCGTGGTGCCGTTTCCATCGCCCGCCGTTTACAAGATCCGTTAGCCGAGCTTGTAAAAATTGAACCGAAATCCATTGGTGTTGGACAGTATCAACATGACGTTGACCAGTTCAAACTGGCCCGCTCGCTGGATGCTGTTGTGGAAGATGCGGTGAATGCTGTTGGTGTTGATTTAAACACAGCCTCAGCTTCTCTTCTAGCGCGTGTTTCTGGCCTTGGCCAATCACTTGCTGAAGCCATTGTTGCGCATCGCAACGCCACAGGCGCATTTAAAACCCGTAAAGAGCTTCTTAAAGTTCCTCGTCTCGGCAACCGTACTTTTGAGCAATGCGCAGGTTTTTTACGCATTCCAAATGGTACAGAGCCACTTGATGCCTCATCCGTGCATCCGGAAGCCTACGGCGTTGCCAAGAAAATCGTTGCATCCTGCGGACGTGATGTTCGTAGTCTCATGGGTGATAGCGCTATCTTAAAAGCGCTTGATCCGAGTGTCTTTGTCGATGAACGCTTCGGTCTGCCAACAGTTCGCGACATCATTGCAGAGCTGGACAAGCCAGGTCGTGACCCTCGCCCTGGTTTTAAAACAGCCACTTTTGCTGATGGTGTTGACGACATCAAAGACCTTAAAATTGGCATGATGCTGGAAGGCACTGTGACCAATGTGGCAGCTTTTGGTGCATTTGTTGATATTGGTGTCCATCAAGACGGTCTTGTCCATGTGTCACAGCTTGCTGACCGCTTTGTTAAAGACCCGCATGAAGTTGTGAAAGCAGGCGACATCGTCAAAGTTCGCGTCACTGAAATTGATGTGCCGCGTAAACGAATTGCCCTGTCAATGCGCAAAGACAGCGGAACCGCACCTGAACCACGCATACAGCAGCGTGATCGCAAACCAGCGCCCAAACAAAATTTTGCACCCCGTAAACAAGAGTCATCCGGCCAAGGTGCATTTGGCGCAGCGCTACTCGAAGCCATGCGCAAAAAATAAACCCGAAAAGAACAAAACCCGCCTCAATTGGCGGGTTTTTCATATTGGTATAAAGCATCAACGGAAATCAGATCACCATTCCGGCAATATGGGCGATCTGTGCACCCGCTTCATAATATGCCTCACGAGCAGATCGGAATGACTGATCTTTCGGATCACTTACCGGCAGCGGCAAATCAGCCTCACCCACTTGCCCACGTACCAAATTAGCAAGCCATGAGCCAAAAACGGTGCCTGTGGCAATGCCGCGGCCATTATATCCGGAGAAGCCAACAACATTGCGTGCAAATTTATGGAATTTCGGCAGGCTGTCATTGGTCATGCCAATCATGCCATACCACTGCGCATCAAATTTAACTTCGCCAATCTCTGGGAAAAGCCGCTTCAGCGCACGTTTTGCCCATGCGGTATGAACACTCATACCCGTCCCGCGTAAAGCGCCAACACTTCCGAAAACTAAGCGGCCCTGCTGGTCAAATCGGAAAGATGATAAAACTTCCTTCGTATCCCAGACACCCTGACGTTCTGGTAAAATGCTTGCACGCAATTCATCAGACAGCACAGTTGTCGCCATATTGAAATAGGGCAGATGCAACAATTCTGTGCGCACCTGCGACCAAGGTGCTGTAGTATAAGCATTGGTCGCAACGATGATCCACTCCGCCGTTACAGAACCTTTAGCAGTTTTGACAACCCATTTACCATTTTTATCTTCTGTATCAGTGACAGGGCTGCTGGTATAAATACTCGCTCCAGCTTTTATAGCAGCATGAGCTAGCCCGCGCACATAAGCCAATGGCTGCACTGTGCCCGCCCGCATATCCAAAAGTGAGGCTTTATAGGCGCTTGTGCCAACTTTTCGGGCTGTTTCATCCGCATCCAGCAATGTTACCGGCGCACCAAGCTTCTGCCACTGCGCTGCGCGCGCTTCCAGTTCTTTAACGCCGGCATGCCCCACACCACAATGTAAAGTGCCCTGCTTTTCAACTTCACAAGCAATCTGATGCTTTTCAATAAGATCGAAAACCATTTTGGGTCCATTGCCCAATGCCTGCAATAATCGATCACCATATTTCGTGCCAAGAGCTGCCGGAAGATCATCAGGTTTGACCCACATGCCCGCATTCACAAGTCCGACATTGCGGCCTGACCCTCCAAAGCCGATTTCTACAGCATCAAGAACAGCAACACGGACACCTTGCTCCGCCAGATGCAACGCCGTGGACAGTCCAGTATAACCAGCACCAACAATAACAACATCCGCAGAAATATGCTCATTCAGTGAGGAAGTCTGCGGCGCTGCCGGGGCTGTTTTCTCCCAAAGCCCGTGAGAGTGAGGGTTATTAAGCATAGCGCACCAATTCTATCAAAATTGACAAAGTCCCAAATCAACTGCTCCATCTAAAACGCTTCAATCACGCGAAGAAACAGCGATATCTTTGCACGACTTCATTCCGCTTGAGAATGAAGTTCAGCATCCTGATGATTATGTGCTACCTCACCAGTGATCCAGTGAGAGAATGTCTGTATCATGGGGTTCTCAAGTTTTCCCTCCGGAACGACCAGATAATAATTATTTTCAGTGCGCATTGAATGATCAAACAGGCGAATAAGCTGACCATTTTCAAGCTCTTGCTCGATCAAATAGACAGGAAGCAGAGCAACCCCCATTCCAGCCATTGCACCAACAATGACCATTGAGAACTGGTCAAAGCGATGCCCGCGATAAGCTGACTTTGCTTCTATCCCACAGTTTTCAAACCATTGCGCCCACATTTTCGGCCTTGTTGCCAAATGCAGCAAAGCTTCTTCTTCAAGCAAAACAGGTTCATCGAGTTTACGCCCTGCAAGAAAAGAAGGGCTTGCAACAGGTACAATAACCTCACTGCATAGATAAGTGCAGATGGCATGCGCCCAAACCGGCTTGCCATAATGAATGGCCATGTCGAACGGCTGCTCTTCAAAATCAAAAACCGCTGAACGAGATGCAATATTGATAGATAAATCGGGGTGTTTTTCCAAAAATTTAGGCAATCGCGGCATAAGCCAGCGACTTCCAAAAGTCGGCAAAGTTGCAATACTTAATGATGCAGAAGATTGTGCCGAAGCCATGGCACGCAGCATCGTATCTTCAGTTTGGTTGAGAAGACGGCGCACTTCCGGCAAAAACTTGCGACCTGCATCTGAAAGCAATATCCGCTGGCGTATACGCTCAAAAAGCAGGACACCAATCTGATTTTCCAGATCTTTAATCTGTCGACTCACTGCACTTTGTGTCAAATTCAGCTCGTTCGCAGCCTGTGTAAAGCTGCCATGTCTGGCTGCGCATTCAAATGCTTGTAAAGTCGCAATATCTGGAATCAATCTTCTGCTAAGCTTCATTCCCTCTCCGCATTAACATAGTTGTTTTCTTTGCAATCATATCTGCTTTTACATTGATATGATACTGTTTAGTCATAAGCTGTGAAGTTTTCCAACTCTAGCTCCTTATATTCTAAACAAGCCATAAAACAGCCCAATCGGACCAAGATTGTAATGAATACGCAAAATTTTGTTTCACCCGATACTATTCGCTCTGCCTTTTCAGCTGCAATGTCAGCCATGTATAGGGAAGAAGTTCCCGCTTACGGAACTTTAATGGAGCTAGTATGCGATGTGAACCAATCAGCCCTTGATGCTACACCTTCATTGCTGGAACGCTTGAAAAAAACTGATTCACTAGACCGTATTTCAGAAGAGCGTCATGGTGCCATTCGCTTAGGTACACCGGCTGAATTATCCATGATGCGCCGTGCCTTTGCAGTGATGGGTATGTTTCCGGTTGGCTATTATGATTTGAGTGTCGCAGGCGTACCCGTCCATTCCACAGCTTTTCGACCGATTGACGATGCAGCGCTGAAAATCAACCCTTTCCGTGTTTTCACATCTCTTTTACGTCTTGATCTTATTGCGGATGAAGACTTGCGTAATGAAGCTGAAAAAACGCTCTCTCAGCGCAACATATTTACGCCTGATGCAATATGTCTGATTGAAAAAGCAGAACATCAAGGCGGCTTGAATGATGAGGACAGCAAGAGCTTTATAGATCAAGTGCTGGAAACTTTCCGCTGGCATGACGAGGCAATCGTCACTGAAGATTTATACAAACGCTTGCATGATGCCCACCGGCTTATTGCTGATGTTGTCTCGTTCAAAGGCCCGCATATCAATCATCTGACACCAAGAACCCTGGATATTGATGCCGTCCAATTGCAAATGCCCGAACGAGGCATCAACCCGAAAGCCGTTGTCGAGGGCCCGCCAACACGTGATTGCCCAATTTTACTGCGCCAGACATCTTTTAAAGCCCTTGAGGAGCCAGTTTCTTTCATCAATGAAAATGGTGATTACAAACCAGGTTCGCATACAGCGCGCTTTGGTGAAATTGAACAACGCGGCATTGCTTTAACACCCAAAGGTCGTGCCCTTTACGATCAGTTACTCAATGAAAGCCGCAAGGTGATCCGCCCTGCCGCTGATGGTTCGAATGCTGCAGAATATGCCAGATTGCTTGGTGATGTTTTCACAGCTTTTCCAGACAATTGGGCCGATATTCGCTCTGAAAAACTAGGCTATTTTGCTTATTCTGTAAAAGATGCAGACAAGCTTGCGCAAGCACCAAGCAGTGCGAATATTGATGACCTTATCAAGCTTGGTGCTGTCCAATTTGACCCAATAACATATGAAGACTTCCTGCCAGTTAGTGCGGCTGGTATATTCCAATCCAACTTGGGCGATGATGCCACACAGCATTTCGAGGGAAGCCCGAACCAAAAACGCTTTGAAGCGGATCTTGGTGCGTCTGTTCTCAATGAGTTTGAGCATTATGCACGCATTGAGCGCGAAACAATTGAAGCCGTATTTTCAAATATCTGCAAACTCGAAGCGGCTGAGTAATTGCTCTTTCAAAACATTTCAGCTTTTATGCTGAACTTATAAAACAGGAGAGGCCAATCTATGAACACCACAGTTCGTAAAATTGACATCAAAAAAGAAGCTACCGATCTTCTTACCAAGCTCGGCGTTGATGCTTCCGCCTATACAGGTGGCGACATTGCCAATTTCACACCCGTATCGGGCGAACAAATCGGCGCTGTAAAATCACACTCTGCTGAAGAAGCATTGCAGATGATTGACAGAGCAGACGCGGCATTCCGCGAATGGCGTTTAATTCCGGCTCCAAAGCGTGGCGAATTGGTTCGTCTCTTTGGTGAGGAACTGCGTGCTTCCAAAGAAGATTTGGGACGCCTTGTTTCTATCGAGGCTGGTAAAATCACCTCGGAAGGTCTTGGAGAAGTCCAGGAAATGATCGATATCTGCGATTTCGCAGTTGGTCTTTCCCGTCAGCTCTATGGTCTGACTATTGCAACCGAACGCCCAGGCCATCGCATGATGGAAACATGGCACCCGCTTGGTGTTGTCGGCGTTATTTCTGCATTTAACTTCCCTGTTGCTGTTTGGGCATGGAATACCGCGCTTGCGCTTGTTTGCGGTAACTCTGTTGTGTGGAAACCATCAGAAAAAACATTGCTGACAGCACTAGGCTGCGAGGCTATTTTCAAACGCGCCCTCAAGCGCTTTGGTGATGCACCTGAAAACTTGTCACAGGTTCTGCTTGGCAACCGCACCGTTGGTGAGGTTCTGGTGGACAGCCCGAAAGTTCCGCTCATCTCGGCAACCGGCTCAACCCGTATGGGCCGGGAAGTTGGTCCGCGTCTGGCCAAGCGTTTCGGTCGTTCGATTCTTGAACTCGGCGGCAACAATGCTGGTATTGTTTGCCCGTCAGCCGATCTCGACATGGCTTTGCGCGCGATTGCTTTTGGTGCCATGGGAACTGCCGGTCAGCGCTGTACGACAATGCGTCGTCTCTTCGTTCATGAAAGCGTTTATGACGATCTGGTTCCGCGCCTTAAAAAAGCCTATGCCAGCGTAACCATTGGCAGCCCGCTGGAAACCAGCGCTCTTGTCGGCCCGCTCATTGATAAAACTTCATATGAAACAATGCAGAATGCGTTGAAAGAAGCTGCTGCACATGGTGGTGAAGTACAAGGCGGTGAACGCGTTGATGCTGGCTATGAAAACGCATATTATGTGCGCCCTGCAATCGTAGAAATGCCTAAACAAGCAGGTCCGGTTCTTGAGGAAACTTTCGCACCTATCCTTTACGTTATGAAATACTCCGATTTTGATGACGTGCTTGTTCAGCATAATGCTGTTCCGGTTGGACTTTCTTCCTCAATTTTCACGCTCAACATTCAAGAAGCAGAGCGCTTCCTCTCTGCGGATGGTTCCGATTGCGGTATAGCCAACGTCAATATCGGTACTTCCGGCGCCGAAATTGGTGGTGCTTTTGGCGGTGAAAAAGAAACTGGTGGTGGTCGTGAATCCGGCTCGGATGCATGGAAAGCCTATATGCGTCGTGCAACCAACACGGTGAATTACTCGAAAGAACTACCGCTTGCACAGGGCGTCTCTTTCGATATCGAATAAATTCAGCAAATAAAAACCCCGCTTCAAAGCGGGGTTTTCTTTATAACACAATGGCAGCCACAGTGCTTCATGATGCAATATAAGCTTTAGCGAAATGCCAGATCGTAATGGCTAAACTGCGTAGGTTTTACTGGCGTTTCAAGCTTGTTTCCTGAGCGCCACACATGATTGACAAATAATTTGCCATCCAAATGTACAAAATCTGCGCGCTTTCCTGCAGCCAAACGACCACGATCTTCTACCCTTAAGAAACGTGCCGGATACAGACTGGCCATCCGCAAGCTTTCAGACAATGTGACATCAAGCTCGGCTACAGCAAAACGAATTGCTGAGGCCATATCAAGATCAGAACCGGCAATCGTGCCGTCATCCAATATAAGTTTCGGGCAGATCCCGCCGGAAACACGCTTAACCTCTCGGCCATTGATCTGAAAACTATCTTTATCTGAACCAACCAATGACATCGCATCTGTTACAAAAAACAGTTTCCCTGAGCCACGTTTAGCGCGCAGCGCAATGCGTAGCGCAATAGGGTCAACATGATGACCATCAGCAACAATGCCGCAATAAACATCCGGACTGTCGAGTGCCGCTGCTGCAAGTCCGGGACTGCGATGAGTGATCTGGCTCATTGCATTATAAAGATGCGTTACACCTGTGGCACCAGCTTCAAATCGGGCAAATGCATCAGCTGCACTGCAATCAGTATGACCTAAACAAACAGTCACGCCTGCCTTGGTCAGCTGACGCACCTGTTCAGGTGTCACCTGCTCGGCGGCCAAAGTGAGCAGCAATGTACCAATCTTCTTGGCGGTGCTGATATAAAGAGCAATATCTTCGTCATTCACCGGACGCATCAATTCAGCCAAATGTGCGCCTTTTCTTGCCCGCGCCAAATGCGGCCCTTCAAGATGAAGCCCAAGGACACCCTTATCGGACGTCACCGCTTCAATTGCAGCTTCAATAGCTGCATCCCGCACATTTTTCTCATCCGTTATTAATGTGGGCAACAAGCTGGTTGTGCCATAAAGCCGATGGCCTTCAGCGATCTGATACATGGATTGCGGCGTTGGCGCATCATTCAGCATCACACCACCGCCGCCATTGACCTGCGCATCGATAAAACCTGCAGTCAGCAAACCTCCACTAAGCGCTATATTTTCATAGCGCTCAGTATTATTTTGCAAGGCGGCTTCTGATTGAATTCCAACAATTATATCGCCATCAACGATTAATGCATGTTGGTCAAAAAAACGCTCGCCATCGAAGATTCGCGCACCGGTATAAGCCGCCATTTTTTTCATTAGATAGTCTCCGTAACCTTAGCCAAATTGCGTGGTTTGTCAGGATCAAATCCCTTACGGCGTGTTACTGCTTCAATCATGCGATAATAGTTCATGATTGAGACAAGCGGATCAATCAATCCATTACCCGTTGAAGCAGCATGCAAATTCGCACCCATTGCATCGAACTGGGACAGTGAAACAACCGAACCACCATAAGAGGCCAAACGTTCTAACGCCTGAATATTGCTCTGCTTAGACTGATCTTCCGACATAAATGCGACAATCGGGAAACCTTCTTCAACCAAACGCATAGGCCCATGCATCAATTCAGCCAAAGAAAATGCTTCAGCATGAATATTCGCAGTTTCTTTAGCCTTTAGTGCAGCTTCCATAGCAATCGCAAGGCCCGTCCCTCTGCCGCCTGTATAAAGCGAGTTTGCTTTGAACAAAATGTCAGCTGCAGCGCTATAGTCTTCAGCCTTGGTGTTAGCCAAAGCCTCTGGGAGTTTTTCCAAGCCAGCTTTCAAGCTCGCATCACCGCTGATTGCAGCTGTTACACCACAAAGAGCCGCAACAGAGGCAATATATGATTTGGTAGCAGCGACACTTTTTTCTACGCCTGCATGGAGTGGCAAAACAATATCTGCTTCACGACCCAAAGGACTATCAACCACATTTACAACAGCAACTGTCAGCGCCCCGCCATCTTTAGCAGCTTTTTGCATGGCAACAATATCAGGGCTGCCACCAGACTGTGACACTGTAAAATGCATTGCATTTTGTAGGCGCAGTGGTGTTTTATAAACCGACGCAATCGACGGGCCAATTGATGCAACCGGAATACCTGTTGTTATTTCTGTCAGATATTTGAAAAAAGTTGCTGCATGATCTGAAGAACCGCGCGCTGCTGTCGTGATAACAGAAGGCTGCTTTTGCGCGAATACACGCGCGATTTCTTTAAAGCTGTCCTGTTCTTTAGCCAGCATTTCAGCAACAACTGCAGGAGCCTGTTCGGTTTCCTGCAACATTAGCGATGACGTCTCAGACATCATGATCTCCAATTTTGAGTTCAGCAACAAAATCAAATGCGTCGCCTCGATAAAGCGATCGCGTATATTCAACGGAGCGTTGATCTTTCAATCGCGCAATCCGCTCGATAAAAAGTGCGGGAGCACCCTTTCTGGAATTTAACAGCTTTGCCTGTCCAGCATCCAAAACAACAGCAGTCAAGCGTTGCAATGCGCGCACAGGGCGAAAGCCTCGCTTTGCCAGCAAAGCGTAGAGTGACTGATCATGATCAGGTGCGTTACCAATATATTCCAGCGGTATCACCGCCTTTTCAATTGCAACAGCGGCATTGTCAGCAAAACGCAGGCGATCAAGACGTAAAACTTGACAATCCTTGCTCAAACTCAATTTCTCAGCCTCATCGTCATTGGCCATGCCAATATTTTGAGACAAGATTTCAGTCCGAGCATCTTTGCCATGTGCCAACATATTTTCCGAAAACGAAGTCAATCGCCATAATGGCTGGCTGATACGGGAAGCATGATTGGCAATAAAAGTTCCGCTACCGTGGCGAGAAACAACATGCCCCTTGGCCATAAGTTCTTTATAAGCATTGCGCACAGTTACTCTGCCAACACCCAATGCCTCGGCCAGATCTCGCTCAGGCGGCAAAGATGCATCGGGCATCAAGATGCCCTGCTTAATCATCGACTGTAAAATTGAAGCAAGTTTACGATAAAGAGGGCCGCTTTTACCAGCTTCCCTCAATCCCATAAATTCAATTTTTTCTATCAATTCGGCCTTATTCATCACGAATGAAATAGAACCTATATAGAACCATTATGCAAGTTATATTTCCTGAGTTTTGGAGTTTTGCTTATTATAACAAAAGATAGGGTCAGGCCTCTCTGGTCGAAAGCCCATCCCCATCAAACGACCTGCAACATGGGCAAGCCAGGGCATCCGACCAATCTTTTTCATAACACCTGATGATTTTGCCCCGCGACCATCCCCCTGCCCTTTATCCTGATTTCGACGTTTTCCGCGCATCATAATCTGTATTTTCTGCGTCGCTTTAGTTGGAAAACTACGCCTTTTTTGAACACGTGCCAGATCGGAAGCCTCAACTGTCCCTCGAAAAAGCTTGGGCGCAAGAATATTGGCCGCTGCAACAGCATCCTGAATAGCAAGATTAACACCAACGCCACCTATTGGGGACATCGCATGTGCTGCATCACCGATACACAAAAACCCTGTTTTCCACCACTGCTTTAAACGATCAATACGTACACTTAGCAAATGCACTTGATCAAAACTTTCAATCTCATCGAAACGATCGATGGGGAATGGCGCAGATTCCGCGAGCAATTGGCGCAAATGCTCAATCCCTTGTGCTTTCAGTTCTTCAAAAGACTGCTTCTTGATGACATAGCCACATTGCCAATATTCGCCGCGGTCAATCATGACAAAGCCTTGTTTGGGCCCCACATGCCCCATCGCCTGCTCAGGGTCTTCCCGCTGATGACTGACTTTCATCCATAAAACATCAGTCGGCGCACCAAAACTCTCAACTTCCAAACCTGCTTTGTCGCGCAAAGTCGAATTTCGCCCATCCGCTGCAATAGTCAGTGGTGCACGAACCTCATATAACTGCCCGTCTTTATGAAATGAAATACCTTTAACGCAGTTGTTTTCCTGAACCAAATCGCAGGCCTTCGCACCCATGATGAGATTGAAATGTCCGGTCTCATTTGCTTTGTCCGACAAAAAATTTAAAAAATCCCATTGCGGCATAAATGCAATAAATTTACTTTTAATGGGTAGTTTGGAGAAATTTGCCAGCACCACATCACGACCATCTACTTCTGCATGCAAGCGATGGGCTTTTTGATGCGGCAGCTGCAACACCTCATCCAGCATCCCTAAATGATCCAGGACATCAAGCGTTGAAGGATGGATGGTATCCCCACGAAAATCCCGGAAAAAATCCTCATGCTTTTCTAAAATAGTGACATTAATGCCCGCACGCGCCAAGAGCAGCCCAAGCATCAAGCCAGCCGGACCCGCGCCAACAATGCAACAATCCGTCTTAATCACCTTATCCATAAAGCACCTTACCCCCGGCAAACCTCAACAACATCCCCAACATGCATGCAATAATCACCGAATATAGCAAATCAGTTATTATCATTAAAAATAACTTGGAAGGTTTTTATCCCTTCCTATAAGAGTAAATAAAAACAATCGACACTATGAGTTGATAATAGTGTCCAAAACAATATCAGGGAATGCGGAGAAGGCAGTGACAGATATATTAGAAATTGCGGATTTGAAGAAACTGGCGCGCCGCCGCGTGCCAAAAATGTTCTTCGACTACGCTGATTCCGGAGCATGGACAGAGAGCACATATCGCGCCAATGAGTCCGATTTTCAAAAAATAAAACTGCGTCAACGCGTTCTGGTCGATATCAGCAACCGCACGCTTGAAACCACCATGCTTGGTAAAAAAGTGTCGATGCCAGTTGCCTTGGCACCAACCGGCATGACTGGCATGCAGCATGCTGATGGTGAAATGCTTGCAGCAAAAGCTGCCGAAGACTTTGGCGTGCCCTTCACTCTCTCGACAATGAGTATCTGCTCCATTGAAGATGTAGCATCCGTCCTGAAGAAACCATTTTGGTTCCAGCTCTATGTTATGAATGACCGCGAATTTGTGGTTGATCTCATACACCGTGCAAAAGCGGCCGGCTGCTCCGCACTTGTACTGACACTTGATTTGCAAATCCTTGGTCAACGGCACAAAGATTTGCGCAATGGACTATCTGCCCCGCCACGTTTTACACCAAAACATATCTGGCAAATGGCAACGCGTCCCAACTGGTGCATGAAAATGCTTGGCACAAAGCGCCGGACATTCCGCAACATTGCAGGACATGCCAAAAGCGTGACCGATTTGGCATCGCTTTCAGCATGGACGTCTGAGCAATTTGATCCGCATCTTAGCTGGAAAGATGTCGAATGGATTAAAGAACTTTGGGGCGGTCCGCTCATTCTTAAAGGTATTCTCGATGAGGAGGATGCCCGCATGGCTGTTGCAACGGGAGCGGATGCTATTATCGTTTCCAATCACGGTGGACGTCAGCTTGATGGAGCACCCTCTTCTATTTCCATGTTGCCGCGCATTGTTGATGCAGTTGGCGACAAAGTGGAAATTCATATGGATGGCGGCATCCGCTCTGGTCAGGATGTGCTTAAAGCCCGTGCACTTGGCGCCCAGGGTGTCTTTATTGGCCGCCCGTTTCTTTATGGGCTGGGCGCCATGGGGCAGCAAGGTGTAACCCTTGCGCTTGATATTATCCGTAAGGAAATGGATATCACCATGGCATTGCTGGGCAAGCGCGACATAGAGCAGATCGATCGATCCGTCATCGATTCTGTTAATTTTTAAATTCAGTCTTACCAATCAACTCCGTCCGCCTGGTGCTTTGGAAAGCAACACCGTGCGGATGGAGAAACTGGAGTGAATACGCGCCACTCCGGGCAAGCGTGACAAAATTTCCTTATGAATAATTTCATAAGCAGCCGCATTTTCTGCCTCTGCGCGCAAAATATAATCCGCATCTCCAGTCATAAGATAACATTCTTGTATCTCGGGATGACGGCGCACAGCTTCTTCAAATTTATTAAGATATTCCTCTGTCTGCCGGTCGAGTGTAATACGTACAATCGCCACAAGCCGCTCGTCTCCGGTTGATGAACCGACAATCGCAGTATAGCCGCGTATGACGCTCGTTTCTTCCAAAATTTGAACACGGCGCAAACAAGCTGAAGGAGACAACCCAACCTCAGCTGCCAGCTGACTATTGGTCATCCTACCGTCACGGCGCAAACATCGAATTATATTCCGATCGATACTATCCAACGAAGACACGTATAAAATTCCAATCCGACGTTTAATATTGCTATTTACTGATAAAATCTCGCATAATATTCGAAAAATAGCAATGATATTCGAATGATATTCGACTATCATGGATGTAGCAGAATGGATTTTGCAAAAAGCAGTTTCCATGTCGGGGAGGAACTTATTCTCTGTCTTAATTTTTGAATTTAACAGTTACCCATGCTCTTAAAAGTATGGCTGGTGATTCAAAAATTAAAACACAGATTTATTGAAAGCTTTATAAGTAGAATGTCTTCGCATTTTTCTGATACTGATCGTTACAATGCAGCTGGTGGCATTCTGACAATCAATCTGGCAGCGCTTGAACATAATTATCGGGTGATTGCAGAACGCATTGCCCCTACTCGCGCAGCCGCGGTTGTCAAAGCCAATGCCTATGGATTGGGTGCCGCACAAGTTGCCCCTGCTTTTTATGAAGCAGGATGTCGTGATTTTTTCACTGCACACTTAAGTGAAGCTGCTGATCTGCAGCCCCATTTGCCTAAAGATGCAACCCTTTATGTACTGAATGGCTTACAAGCTGGCACAGAGGCAATCTGCTCCGCTCTCAATATTATTCCGGTACTTAATTCCCTAGAGCAGTTAGAAAATTGGAGCCGCCTGTCAAAGGAAAAGGGGCAAAAACTGCCTGCCATTTTGCAAATTGACACCGGCATGTCCCGTCTTGGCCTCTCCCCATCAGAGGTTGAGCTGCTCATAAGCAATCCATCAATGCTTGCAGATATTGAACTGCGCTTTATCATCAGCCATTTGGCGAGCGGTGATGAGCCGGAAAATGCAGCGAATGCGCGTCAATTGAAAGCAATGAATGCAGCACTCGCACATTTACCAAAGGTCTCAGTCGCCTTTTCAAATTCCGGCGGGTGCTTCTTAGACAAGTCCTATCATTTTGATCTGGCCCGTCCAGGTGTTGCTTTATATGGCGTTGGCCCTTCTTCCGATGACAATCCGATTGTACCCGTCCTGACATTGGATGCACGTGTCATTCAGATACGCACCGTCGATAAAGGCACAGCCATCGGCTATGGCGGAGCTTACATAGCGCCCTCAAAAATGCGCGTCGCGACTATCGCTGTTGGCTATGCAGATGGCTGGTTTCGTTGTTTGAGCAACAAAGGCAGCGTTTATTATGGCGATACACGCCTGCCTATTGTGGGTCGAGTTTCTATGGATTCAATTACCATCGATGTCACAGCGCTGGACGAAGACACTTTGAAACTGGGCAGTTTAGTGGAACTCATTGGCGAGCATCAGAGTCTGGAAGATGTCGCCGCTGATTGTGAAACCATACCATATGAAATTCTGACGTCTCTGGGTGATCGTTACGCACGTAATTACACAAATACACCCATACAACAGTCAGCCAACGATTAAGACCAAGAGGCACTCTCATGAAAATCATCATTTTAGGCAGCGGCGTTGTTGGCACCACAACAGCTTATTATCTGGCAAAAGCTGGCCACGAAGTTACTGTTATTGATCGTGAAACCGGACCAGCGCTGGAAACAAGTTTTGCCAATGCCGGACAGATTTCTCCCGGCTATGCCTCACCATGGGCTGCCCCTGGTATTCCATTCAAAGCTTTGAAATGGATGTTCCAGAAGCATGCACCCTTAATCATTCGCCCGACATCTGATGCATTCCAATATAGCTGGATGCTGCAAATGTTGGCCAACTGCACCGACAAGCGATATAAAGTCAATAAAGGCCGTATGGTAAGATTGGCTGAATATAGCCGCGATTGCATGGTGGAACTGCGTGAAGCCACTGGCATCACTTATGACGAACGTGAACTTGGCACTTTGCAGCTTTTCCGTGAGCAGTCACAATTGGACGGCATAGGCAAAGATGTTGCAGTTTTGCGCGAAGACGGCGTGCCTTTTGAAGTGCTGGATCGTGAAGGCTGCGCTAAAATCGAGCCGAGCCTTGGCTTTGTTAAAGACAAATTTGTTGGTGGTCTGCGCCTGCCTAATGATGAAACCGGCGACTGCTTTAAGTTCACCAATGCATTGGCAAAAATGGCTGAAGAGCTGGGTGTCAAATTCCAATATGGCGTGAACATCAAGTCCTTTTTACAGACATCTGGCCGCGTGACTGCTGTTGAAACATCGGAAGGTCACTTGTCTGCAGACCGTTTTGTTGTTGCACTGGGAAGCTACAGCCGCTCAATGCTCAAAACTTTGGGCATCAATGCGCCGATTTATCCCGTAAAAGGCTATTCGCTAACCATTCCGATCACAAATGAAGAGCGTGCACCAGTCTCAACTGTTCTGGATGAAAGCTATAAAATCGCTATTACCCGTCTTGGTGATCGTATTCGCGTTGGCGGCATGGCCGAGCTTTCCGGCTTTAGCAAAGATCTTCCGGCTGCGCGCCGCTCCACATTGGAACTGTGTGTCAGTGATCTTTTCCCTGGTGGCGATATGAGTGCGGTTTCTTATTGGTCAGGCTTGCGTCCGATGACACCGGATTCAACACCAATCGTCGGTGCCACACGCTTTGATAATGTTTACATCAACTCCGGACATGGCACACTGGGCTGGACAATGGCTTGCGGTTCTGGTCGCATGCTTTCAGATATTATCTCGGGAACAAAACCACAGATTGATATTTCTGGCCTTGATATTTCCCGATATAAATAAAAGCGCTCAATTGCTTAATTGAAAATAAAAAACGGCTGTTTTCAGCCGTTTTTTGTATCTAAATTCAATGACACATTAAAAGCTTGGTGGCGTGCAGGCACTCACGACTTCACAGGCCACCGGCCCGACACAACGAAACCGATGGGGCAGCTTGCTATCAAAATAATAAGCATCCCCAGGCCCCAAAATTCGTCTTTCCTCCCCAACAGTGACCTCTATCCTGCCAGATATAACAATTCCGCCCTCTTCCCCCTCATGAACAAGCGGAACCTTGCCTGTATCAGCTCCTGGTTCATAGCGCTCAAACAGCAGTTGCAGGCTTCGCGAGATTAAATTATCCCCGACCTGCAAATAAGAGATTTTTCCTTTGCCAATCTCGCTAAGCTCTTCTTTTTGATAGAAGTATTTTTGCGGAGCATTAGGATCAAGTGCAAAAAATTCTGCCATACCGATGGGGATACCATCCAAAATCCGCTTCAAAGCACCCACTGATGGATTGGCCTGATTGGCCTCGATCAACGAAATCGTCGAATTGGTGACACCTGTTCTTTTGGCCAATTCTCTTTGCGATAAATTCTGCTTCAAGCGGAAATATCGAAGCCTTCCACCGATATCAACATTGATTGTCATGCCGCCACCTGTTGCAACTGTTCGATTTAAGACAACTTTGCATCATCTTTTCATAAAAATCAACAACTTAGCAATACAAAGAAAAGGACTTGTTGCAACATCGAAAGCAGATCATGATGGGTCAACAGAGGAGAATGAAATGTTGACTAAAACCAATGCCCCGAGTCTCGAGAATTTCTGGATGCCATTTACTGCCAATCGGCAGTTTAAAGCTTCTCCACGTTTGCTCGCCAGTGCAGCAGGCGTTTATTACACCGACATTGATGGCAATCAGATATTAGACGGAACAGCTGGCCTTTGGTGCTGTAATGCTGGTCATGGACGTACCCGTATCACTGAAGCGGTCGAGCGCCAGATTTCTTCTATGGATTTTGCTCCGACCTTCCAGCTCGGTCACAACATTGCTTTTGACTTCGCTGAGCGTCTGGCAGCGATTGCTCCAGGTGGTCCGGATAACAAACTTGATCGTGTTTTCTTCACCAACTCAGGTTCTGAATCAGTCGACACCGCGCTAAAAATTGCAATCGCCTATCAGCGCGCGATCGGCCAAGGCACCCGCACCATGGTTATCGGCCGTGAAAAAGGCTATCATGGTGTTGGCTTCGGCGGTATTTCTGTTGGTGGTTTGGTTAATAACCGCCGCGTATTCCCGCAGATTCCAGCCGATCACATGCGTCATACCCTTGATATCGAACGCAATGCGTTTTCAAAAGGCTTGCCAAAACATGGTATTGAGCTTGCTGAAGATCTAGAGCGCATTGTCCAGCTTCAAGGTGCCGAGAAAATTGCCGCCGTTATTGTAGAGCCAATGTCAGGCTCGGCTGGTGTTATCCTGCCTCCAAAAGGCTATTTGGAGCGCCTGCGTGAAATTGCCGATAAGCATGGCATTCTGCTGATTTTTGATGAAGTCATCACTGGCTTCGGCCGTCTTGGCACACCTTTTGCAGTTGATTATTTCGGCGTAGTACCAGATATCATCACCACCGCTAAAGGCTTGACCAACGGCGCAATTCCAATGGGCGCAGTTTTCACCAGCAGCAAGATCTATAATGGTCTTATGACTGGTCCTGAAAATGCGATTGAATTATTCCATGGCTACACCTATTCCGGTCATCCGGTTGCATGTGCTGCTGGTATCGCTACTCTTGAAATTTATCAGGAAGAAGGCTTGCTGACACGCGCAGCAGAACTCGCTGATTATTGGCAGGAAGCCCTGCACTCGCTGAAGGATTTGCCATTTGTTATCGATATCCGCAATCTTGGATTGGTCGGTGCGGTTGAGCTTTCATCACGCGATGGTGCCCCTGGTGCACGTGCCTACGATATTTTCGTAGACTGCTTCCAGAAAGGCCTTCTGATCCGTGTTACTGGTGATGTTATTGCACTTTCACCACCACTCACAATTACAAAAGAAGAGATCGACAA
>CANQXU010000011.1 GCA_947627865.1 uncultured Paenochrobactrum sp.
TTGCGGAAACTCGAAGAGTTTGAAATTCGCAAAGAATTCGACAACTTAACTGCGGAAAAGAACAAACTTGAAGAGTTGCTTGCCTCAGGTACCAAGCAATGGAAAAAGATCAGCACCGAAATTAAGCAGACGCGTGATAAGTTCGGACCGCAAACTGATTTAGGCAAACGCCGTACCGATTTTGCAATTGCCCCCAATCATGATCTGGAAGACATCCATCAGGCCATGATTGAAAAAGAGCCTGTGACCATTGTTGTATCAGAAAAAGGCTGGCTTCGTGCTATGAAGGGGCATCTTGCTGACTTCACCACACTCAGCTTTAAAGAAGGTGATAAGCTGAAGCTTGCCTTCCATGCTGAAACAACTGACAGGATTTTGTTTTTCACGACTGGCGGTCGTTTCTTTGCTATTGGTGCCAATACATTGCCTGGCGGGCGAGGGCATGGTGAGCCAATCCGTATTCTGGTCGATATGGAGAATGATCAGGATATTCTGACAGCTTTTGTCCATGATCCTGAAGCTAAACTCTTGCTTGCTTCTTATGAAGGAAATGGTTTTGTCATTGCCGAGGCTGATACGATTGCGAATACTCGCAAGGGTAAACAGGTTTTGAATGTCAAGGCACCGGATGAAGCGAAAATTTGCTATCGTTTGCAGGGTGATATGATTGCTGTGGTTGGTGAAAATCGCAAAATGCTGGTTTTCCCTGTTGCTGATTTGCCTGTTATGACACGTGGTAAGGGGGTCCGCTTACAAAAATATAAAGATGGCGGAATATCAGATGTGAAAGGCTTCATGCTGGATGAAGGTTTAAGCTGGCAGGATTCTGCCGACAGAACCTTTACACGTGATAAGCAAGAATTGGCTGAGTGGATGGGTGCGAGAGCATCGGCTGGTCGCACAGTTCCAAAAGGCTTTCCACGTACCAACAAGTTTTGATAATAAGCTTATATAAGACATGTCATGAAGGGCTCTGTTTTTGGCGGAGCCCTTTTTTGATTTATTGAAATGCGAGTTTTGATTTCTTTGAACTTAATAATTGCCATGTTGAATGTATGACCAAAGTTACAATCATTATGGTTCCGCCAAGCAGGGTTGCGCTGGTGGGCTCTTCAAAGAAGATAATCCAGACCCAGATTGGCGTGAGGATTGTTTCCAGAAGATAAAACATTGCGACTTCGGGCCCTGAAATAAAGCGCGGGCCTGTTGCAAGACAAATAAAGGCAATGGGAACGATAATGAGACCATCAAGGACAACCCAAACAGGTGCATTAATCGAGTAACTGGTATTCAAAACCATAAAGCTTGCAGCAATAAAAGGAATGAAGGTGGCAAAAATTGCTGCCAGCCCCATATCTTTTCCTGATTTTCGGCTGATGGTTATGGCCGTTGCCATTAAGGTGGTCGAGATAAGGGCTATTACATCACCAAGAATATCGCCATTGGTTATGCCGTCGCTTACGATAATGCCGACACCTATCAGCATGAAAAACATTGCAATAAAAGTAATGGTTTTAGGTTTTTCGCCTAAAAATACCCAGCCCAGAAGGGCAGAAATCATTGGGTTTAATGCGAGAATAAAGACGAGATGTGCAGTTGATGTCAGATATACTGCGGTGACAAATGCCATAGAGGCCATGCCATAGAGCATGCCTACTATCCAGCCGATTGCACCAGGTACCAATGGACGCCGTTTGCCGCTGATAAGCGACCAAAGCGCCCAGATAATGAGAGAAGCCAGAAAAGTAAGACCAGTGCGCACCATGACCACTGACCACGCTTGACCATCTGCAAGTTTAATCAAGGGGATATCAAAACTTAAGAAAAGCCCTCCTATGGCCGTGATAAAAAGACCTTTATGGTAGCTTGTTGATGGTGCTGACAAAGTCCCCTCCGGTCTTTTAGAATCTAATTGATATTAGCATTCATGAAAGAAGGACGAGAAACAAGAGAGCGATATTGATAACTGTTTTATAAAATTATGAGGATATAGTTGAGTGGTTACTCTGTCTCAGGCCTCTTCCAGCCGAGTAATCCTAGATGTTCTTGCGGTTGAAAACGGATTTTATATTGCATCTTACGTGAGCCATTTACCCAATATCCTAAATAGACATAGGGAAGCCCAGATGTTCTCGCGCGCTGAATATGATCCAATATTATATAAGTCCCAAAGGATCTATGGGCTTCTTTGGTGGAAAAGAAAGAGTAAACCATGGATAGGCCGTCAGCCAGCACGTCAGTAAGTGCAACGCCTATCAATTCACCCAAGCTGTGCGGGTTTTCCAGCTCTTCGCCTGTACGTTTGCGATATTCAACAAGCTGAGTATTTACAAATGTATCTTCGATCATCATCGCGTAATCAACCTCGCCCATATCCGACATGCCGCCAGAATGATGGCGGTTACCTAAATAAGAGCGAAAAAGTTGATATTGTTCATCGGTCGCAATGGGTGGTCTGGATCGGCTGATAATATCTTTATTGCGTGACCAGATACGCTTATAAGAGCGACTTTGTTCAAACTGATCAACAATTATCCTGACAGAGACACATGCGCGACATTGTTCACATGCTGGCCGGTAGGCGATGTTTTGAGAGCGCCTAAATCCACCAAGCGTCAAAATGTCATTGATTTCAGCAGCTCGCTCTCCGCTCAAATGCGTAAAGATTTTACGTTCAAGCTTGCCTTCAAGATAGGGGCAAGGCGATGGAGCTGTCAAAAAAAACTGAGGAGATTGATGTGCTTGGTGTGTCATTATCTAATTGATAGCCTGAAAGCTTGAAGTGTCAATCTTACACCTATGATAGCTGGCAGAATTGCTATTTGAAAGATTATAACATTAAAATAACGGCCTTGAGGCGGGTAAAGAGTTTTTAGGCAATATGGTTTTATTTTTACAACTTATTTGATGCACCAAGTGGAAAAAATGCTCGGTGCATCAAATTTTGATTAGTGCTTATCTGTGATCAGTTCCAGCTGGTCTGTTCGTACAACAACTGTATTCAGCAGCAAATCATGGAGTGTTTTTTTCTGTGAAAGAAACAGGCTGGCGAGCAAGATAAAAGGCGTCAGCAATGCATTGAAGCACCAAAATAAGACGGTATGAATAATTGCAATGGCGCCGTCAACGGGGCTGCCATCCAGTTTTTGCAACGAGATGTCCATAAATTGCATACCTTTTGTTGCCTGTTTGGGGCCGCCTAATGTTTTATAAACATAAAATAGTGCAACGAGTGGAAACATCACTGCGTAAAGTGTCCATCCAAACCCAAGGGTTAAGACCCCCAATATAGCAATGACAATGGCCACTGGTATACAAAGGAGAAAAATTAAAACATAATCGATCAAAAAGGCGAATATGCGCCTTGTCCGCACCCCAGTATACAAGCGCTGATCGAAGAAATTAATTTGTTTTTCAGTGCTATAAGAAGCGTTGTGCATGTCACTTGTCTACTTTAAACTGTTAAAATATGACTATAAGTGGTGTATTTCCTGAGAATTTCAAGCACAACGCTAAAATGGAGCTCATCGGGCTCAATATTATAATGCCGATCAGCTGTTGTTACGCAAGTGTTCCGCTGCTTCGAGTGCGAAATAAGTAAAAATGCCGTCACAGCCAGCTCTGCGGAATGCAAGCAAGCTCTCCATGATGATTTTTTCTTCGTCAATCCAGCCGTTGATGCCAGCTGCTTTGATCATCGAATACTCACCAGAAACTTGATAAGCATAAGTCGGCATACGGAAAGTTGACTTTAAACGATGCACTATGTCCAGATAGGGCATGCCGGGCTTCACCATTAAAAGATCCGCACCTTCAATCAGATCCTGCTCGGCTTCGCGTACTGCTTCGTCGCTGTTGGCCGGATCAAGATAATAAGTTTTTTTGTCTCCACGCAAAACGCCCTGTGTTCCTATGGCATCCCGGTAGGGGCCGTAAAAGGCAGAGGCAAATTTGGTCGCATAGGACATAATCGGCAGATCCTGAAAGCCGTGCTGGTCAAGTGCATTTCGGATCATTCCAATACGACCATCCATCATATCCGATGGGGATATGACATCTGCACCAGCTTCTGCTTGTGCAAGAGCACCGCGCACAACCATGTCAACGGATTCATCATTTAAAATGATGCCGTCTTTAAGAATTCCATCATGACCATGTGTCGTAAATGGATCAAGCGCTGCATCGGAAATGATACCTATTTCTGGCACTTCCTTTTTAATTGCACGAATAGCGCGATTAATTAGGTTGTCAGGGCTTTGAATGAAAGAACCGTCATCAGTTTTGATTTCAGCTTTTTCACGGGGAAATGGCGCTATTGCCGGAATTCCGAGTTTCGCGGCGCGTTCGGCCAGGCGAACAGCCATATCAACGGAATAGCGAAATGTGCCAGGCATGGCATCAACAGGCTCTTCAACACCAGTGCCATATGTCAGGAAAAAAGGCAGGACAAGATGATCTACGCGCAAGTGAGTTTCCTGCACCATACGGCGTGACCAGTCTGCCTTTCTCATACGGCGCAGACGGCGGCTTGAAGTGGCTTCATCAATTTGCAAAGTGTTGCAGGCCAGAGGTTTTTTCATGTTATTTTTATGCATGGTAGTCTCCAAAGAGACGGTACAGGACCGAACAATCGGGCGGCAGAGAAAACAGAGCCGGACATGGAAAAATTTATTGCGGGAAACGGAATGGTATATTCCATAAAATGTCTCGCTAAAAATCGTTTATCACGGAGCTGAACAGGAAACCAACCCCTCGCGTCAAAAAAGTGAATTTATTTCATCGCGAGAATGGAGAGGGTTGTTGCAATATCCAATACAAGAATGCCAAATGGCGATTGGTGAATTGAGGTGGGAACAAAAATTATAGCTACTAGCACTACTAGTACTAGTAGCTTTGATGCATTGACGTTTTAGAGGAGAGAATGATGCAGATGAATTTTGGCGCTCACGGGGATGTTGTATTTGAGCAGGCAGGAGCGGCAGGAATAATTCGTCTGACGAGAACACGTGCGCTGAATGCATTATCACATGAAATGATCAATGCAATTTATAAAGCTCTTAAACACTGGGAGAACGATGATAAGGTCCGCTGCATCATTGTTGAAGGTGAGGGACGTGCATTTTGTGCTGGAGGAGACGTTGTTGCTGTTTATAAAGCCCAGCAAGAAAAATCACCAATCGCACATGAATATTTCAGGGATGAGTATCGGCTGAACTTACTGATATCTGAATATAAGAAGCCTTATATATCCTTCTGGGACGGTATTGTGATGGGGGGCGGGGCTGGCATTTCTGTGCATGGCTCACATCGGGTCACAACCGAAAAATGCATGTTTGCAATGCCGGAAACAGGTATCGGTTTATTCCCTGACGTTGGGGGAAGTTATTTTTTAAGTAGGTTGCCGGATAATTTAGGCCTATATATGGGACTGACCGGAAGTCGTCTTGGCTGGGGCGATTGTCTGAAAAGCGGATTGGCGACACACGCAATTGCATCCCATAATATCAATGAAGCGAAGAAAAAATTAATAGATACGGGGGATGCCGCTTATGCACTTACGCAAGGAGAGCATCCTGTTGCTGAAATGTCTTTGAGCCAGCTCGAACTTATAAGAGAATGTTTTAATGGTTCTTCGCTCAATGATATATTGAGAAATCTGGAGCAGAAGCAAGCTGGCGGCGATGAATTTGCTCATGAAATATTGCAGATTTTGGCCAGTCGCTCACCAAGCAGTTTAATGGTGACATTTCGACAATTGCGGCTTGGTAAAAATATGTCCATGCCGGAAGTGATGCGGATGGAATATGGCATTGCGCGGCATATGCTTCAAAAACATGACTTTATGGAAGGTATTCGCGCCGCACTCATTGATAAAGGAGATACGCCACAATGGCAGCCTGCTACATTGCAAGAATTGACTCAGGCTGATATTGACGCGTATTTTCCAGACTTGGACCTTGAGGAGTTGCGGCTTTGATGCATGAAGAAACTTTACGCAGGCAAATAAAACCGCCTCTGTCTGAAAGCGTATATACTTGGTTTGTACGTCTGATGGCGGTTTATTGTCTTGCTGTCGGTGTTTATTATTGGGTGAGATTAATTGGTATCTATCCCGGTATTTTGTGGCGGTTTGATTTGATGCCATGGTCGTGGCAAACAGCATGTGTGGGGCTGGCAATTTTAATGCCAGTCGCTGCAACAGGATTGTGGCTGCGCGCGCCTTGGGGGCCTGTGTTATGGATTGCCGGAGCGCTCGCGGAAATTTTAATTTATGGCTATCTTGAACGGATGTTTGAAAGCAGGCCTTGGGTCGTGCTTTTTAATGGCAGCGCCATTGTGTTTTTTATTTTACTTCGCTGCTTTTCATTTTGGAAAAAACGCCAAATGCGTAAGCCAATTTATCAGTAGGCTTATGCTTAGGGCAATTAATCATAATTCATAATTTTGGCATTATTTTAAGATTGCTTGTTCGTTTTCTTAGATTGCGTCTATAATGCGGTTTGCAGCGACCGATGTCGCTTAAAGTGTTTTGAAACTGCTTTAACAGTCGCTGGAGACTGAATTGACTAAAACAGTATTTAACCGACGTTTCTTTATGGTGTCGCTGGCTTCTGTAGCAGCTGTTTCTCTTGGCGCGCCTGCTAAAGCGCAAACTGCATTGAATGATGTACTTGCTGCGCCGGGCAGAGGGCAGTGGGACGATGCATTCGATGTCCAGATCAAGGGGCGTCAGCAGGTTGCGACTAATTTGCCTGTTATGAGCCCTCAAACTGTCAGTTATCTGGAGGCGGCAATCGCCCGCTATGCACAAATTGTGCAAGAGGGTGGGTGGCAATCTGTTCAAGGACCTTTGAAGTTAAAGGTAGGCGCCGTTGATCCGGCTGTCGCCAATATAAGACAGCGACTGATCATTTCAGGGGATCTTGATCGCGGCGCTGGTTTGTCAAATTCTTATGATTCTTATGTCGAAGCAGCAGTCAAGCGCTTCCAAACACGCCATGGATTGCCCGCTGATGGAGTTATGGGGCAATATACTTATGCTGCCATGAATGTGAGTGCGCCTGTAAGATTGGGGCAATTGCAGACCAATCTCCGTCGTTTAAAGGATTTGTCGAAAGTCAATCACCCGCGCTTTGTGATGGTGAATATTCCGGCTGCACAAATTGAAGCCAACGAAAATGGCCGGGTTGCGCAACGCCACACGGCTGTTGTTGGAAAGATTGATCGCCAGTCACCAATCCTTACTTCCAAGATTCACGAGGTCATTCTCAACCCTTATTGGACAGCGCCGAAGTCGATTATCCAAAAAGATATTATTCCTTTGATGCGCAAGGATCCTCAATATCTGACGGCAAATAAAATTCGCCTTTATAATGGACGTGGTGAAGAAGTTGCGCCTGAAACGGTGGATTGGACGACGGATGAGGCGGTTAAGTTGATGTTCCGGCAGGATCCGGGAAAAATCAATGCAATGGCATCAACGAAGATCAACTTCCATAATAATCATGCGGTTTATATGCATGACACCCCTCAACAGGGTACATTCAATAATTTGATGCGCTTTGATTCGTCCGGTTGTGTACGTGTGCAGAATGTGCGTGATCTGGATGTGTGGTTGCTTAAAAATACGCCGGGATGGGATCGTCAGGCCATTGAAAGCACAATTCAATCGCGCGAGAACAGGCCCATTCAATTGGCCGATCCGGTTCCGGTTTATTTTGTTTACATATCAGCATGGTCAACAGGGGACGGTGTTGTGCAGTTCCGTGATGATATTTACAAAATGGATGGTGCGGCCGAGTTGGCAATTGGCAGTGATAGCTGAGTGATCGCCTTGGCAATATATGGCTCTCAGCTGTGTTCGGCAGGAGAAACACCTGTGATACTGGCTTATATATTGTGATTTTATGAAATAGCTGACTGTTTGTTCAAAAGTGGCATTGGAGATCAGTGATCATCTGTGCTAAGTCCTTGCGCGACTAGGCTGAGCCTTAGATGTGCTGTTGCATCTAGATCAGATAATCGGAGGGATTGATAATCATGTCGCAGACAAATCTGGATAGTTTTTTCAATAAGCCGCTTGAAGAAGCTGATTCCGCAATTTTTGACGCTATCCGCCAGGAGCTAGGCCGCCAGCGGCATGAGATCGAGTTGATCGCTTCTGAAAATATTGTTTCACGAGCTGTTTTGGAAGCGCAAGGGTCGGTTCTTACCAATAAATATGCGGAAGGCTATCCGGGCAAGCGCTATTATGGTGGCTGTCAGTTTGTCGATATTATTGAAGAACTTGCAATTGAGCGTGCGAAGAAGCTGTTCGGTGCTGAATTTGTTAACGTACAGCCGAATTCCGGTAGCCAGATGAACCAGGCTGTGTTCCTTGCTCTATTGCAGCCAGGCGATACATTCATGGGACTGGATCTTAATTCGGGTGGCCACCTGACACATGGTTCACCGGTTAATATGTCCGGTAAATGGTTTAATGTCGTATCTTATGGTGTGCGTGAAGACGATCACCTTCTGGATATGGATGAAGTGGCACGATTGGCGCGTGAGCATAAGCCAAAGCTTATACTTGCTGGCGGCACGGCTTATTCCCGTATTTGGGACTGGAAACGTTTCCGTGAGATTGCCGATGAAATTGGTGCGTATCTGATGGTTGATATGGCGCATATTGCTGGTTTGGTTGCGGGTGGACAGCATCCGTCTCCGGTGCCGCATGCGCATGTCTGCACTACAACAACGCATAAATCACTTCGTGGCCCTCGCGGCGGTATGATCATGACCAATGATGCAGATTTGGCTAAGAAGTTCAATTCCGCTGTCTTCCCTGGTTTGCAGGGTGGTCCGTTGATGCATGTTATCGCTGGTAAAGCTGTGGCTCTTGAAGAAGCTTTGCAGCCTGAGTTTAAAGTTTATGCGAAGAACGTTGTCGATAATGCACGTATACTTGCACAGACTTTGAAAGATAATGGTTTGGATATCGTTTCTGGCGGTACTGACAACCATCTGATGCTCGTGGATCTTCGTCCTAAAAATGCAACCGGTAAGCGGGCAGAAGCGGCACTTGGACGGGCAAATATCACTTGTAACAAAAATGGTATTCCGTTTGATCCAGAAAAGCCTTTCGTAACATCGGGTGTTCGTCTTGGTACGCCAGCGGGAACAACACGAGGCTTTGGTGAGGCTGAGTTTAAAGAAATTGGTAGCCTGATTTCTGAAGTTCTTGATGGTCTGAAAGCTTCTAACTCGGATGAGGGCAATGAAGCTGTTGAAACATCAGTTAAAAATCGTGTGATCGAATTGACCAATCGTTTCCCTATGTATGGTTATCAGGGCTGATCAGTTCTAAATTTGATTTTTCAAAACCCGCGTCATAGTTTGATGCGGGTTTTGTCATTTTCTATTCGCTATTAGGCCGTTCAAATCCTATTTGTTATGCTGCTTTAGGCAGAATCAGCCAAGCGACTGATAAGCTATTAGTTATTTGTAAATCTTCGAAAGAATTCAATGCGTTGTCCATTTTGCCAGTCCGATGATACTCAGGTGAAAGATTCACGACCCGCTGAGGACGGAACCGTTATCCGCAGACGGCGTGTTTGCCCGATATGTGCGGGACGTTTTACGACTTTTGAGCGTATTCAGCTGCGTGAATTGATGGTTTTGAAAAAAAGCGGTCGGAAGGTTCCGTTCGACAGAGACAAGCTGACCAGATCCATTCAGGTGGCATTACGCAAACGCGATGTTGATCCCGAGCGTGTGGAGCGTGCTATATCGGGTATAGTGCGTCAGCTAGAAAGTTCTGGTGAAGTAGAAATTCACTCTGATGAAATCGGGAAACTAGCGATGGATGCCCTAAAAGGGATTGATGATATCGCTTATATCCGTTTCGCTTCCGTTTATCGTAATTTCAGCGAGGCTGTCGATTTTCATAATGTAATTGACGAGCTGACAACTGATCACCACATTGATGATGAGCCAGAAAAATAATGGCGATTGATGAAGCGGCTTGTTCGAGGCCAATTCCGACACCATATGATCGTCGTTTTATGGCGGCGGCCATTCGTTTATCGCGCAAACATCTTGGCCGGACACAAACCAATCCTTCCGTTGGTGCGATTATCGTTCGTGATGAGAGTAGCGGCCCCTATATAATCGGCCGTGGTGTTACGGAGATTGGCGGACGCCCCCATGCGGAAACGATTGCTTTGCAGGAGGCAGGGCCCTTGGCAAGAGGCGCGACACTTTATGTGACGCTTGAGCCTTGTTCGCATTATGGGCGCACACCACCTTGTGCCAATGCTATAATCAATGCCGGAATTTCTAAAGTCGTAATTGCTGTGACTGATCCTGATGAGCGTGTGAGTGGCAGAGGCGTTTTGATGCTGCGTGATGCAGGCATTACAGTTGAAACTGGCATTTTAGAGGCTGAGGCGGCAGATTTACTGAGTGGCTATTTATCAAGAGTCATTAAGAAAAGGCCGGAAGTGCTTCTAAAACTTGCACTCTCTGAAAATGGTATGATTGGCCGTCATGGTTCTGGGCAGGTAGCAATCAGCAATAATGTCTCACGCGCCCAGACACACATAATGCGCGCTGAACATGATGCGATTATGGTTGGTATCGGTACAGTTCTCGCAGATGACCCTGTGTTGGATTGTCGTTTGTCTGGTATGGAAGATCGCTCTCCGATCCGCATTATTGTCGATAGGCAATTGCGCATTCCTTTAGATTCCAAGCTTGTAAAAAGCGCTGCGCGTGTTCCTGTATGGCTTGTTTGTGATCCTAATGCCCGCAAAGATCAGCAAGAAGCACTGGTAAAAGCTGGATGCAAGGTAATCCCAGTTCCAATTGTTAACAGTAAAATTGACTTGGCCCCTATGCTGGAGTTGCTTGCCACTTATGGTATTGGCAGCTTGATGGTTGAAGGTGGAGCACAATTGGCGCATAGTCTGCTTGATGCAGGATTTGTTGATCGTCTGGCGCTCTTTAGGGGGGAAATAGTGCTAGATAACGGTATTGCAGTTGCAGGACTTGAGCACTACATCAGTAATGATTTTGCATCATCACGCTCTGC
Source organism: uncultured Paenochrobactrum sp. (assembly GCA_947627865.1). Lineage (GTDB taxonomy): Bacteria > Pseudomonadota > Alphaproteobacteria > Rhizobiales > Rhizobiaceae > Paenochrobactrum. The sequence continues at coordinate 11,075 of CANQXU010000011.1, forward strand.
GCAATATCTTGAAGATCGATTTATTGAGTATAAGAGGAAATCCTGATGTTTACTGGGATTGTAACTGACATTGGCACGGTTGAGAAAAAAACGCCTTTGAATGAGGGTGTGTTATTGCGCATCGCTACGGCTTATGATCCTGAAACGATTGAGCTTGGTGCATCAATTGCTTGTAGTGGCGTTTGTTTGACGGTTGTCGCTTTGCCTGAAAAAGGTAGCAATCACCATTGGTTTGAAGTCGAGGCGTGGGAAGAAGCGCTGCGTCTCACCACAATTAGTAACTGGTCTGGCGGTACAAAAATTAATCTTGAGCGATCATTAAAGCTTGGTGATGAAATGGGTGGGCATCTTGTGTCCGGCCATGTGGACGGTCAGGCAGAAATTGTTTCGGTTAAGGAAGAGGGCGATGCAGTTCGCTTTACTTTAAGGGCACCTGAAAAGCTGGCACCATTTATAGCAGAGAAAGGTTCTGTCGCGCTTGATGGAACGTCGCTTACTGTGAATGCTGTTGATGGCAACGAGTTTGATGTCCTTCTCATTCGTCATTCGTTGCAAGTGACGACATGGGGACAGCGTAGGTCAGGTGATATGGTCAATATTGAGATTGATCAGCTTGCCAGATATGCGGCCCGATTGAGCCAGTTTCAGCAATAAGCGCTAAACTAATGCTGCTATGCAAATTTGCAGGGCAGTAAATCTGATATAGTGCTTGTTAAAATCGGCATTTATAATTACCTTTGCTCATCGCATATCTTGCGGTGAGCTGTAGGTTGCACTATCAAGAGATTATTATGCTGAATCTATCTGCAGCATAGACGTTGCTTTCAGCACATAGTATTTTCAATTGGTTTTAGCAGAATTGCTTAAGCCGTCAGATAAGGGCGGGTCGTTCCGCTTTCCGTAAAAATGATTGAACTTTGTAAAGCTTGGGAGAAATAGAATTATGAGTGAATCCCAAGAAGTTAAAGCCCGGGGACCACGTCCAGCCAATAAACGCGGTGTAGCGCGTCTTGCGGCGGTACAGGCATTGTATCAAATGGATGTTGCTGGCACTGGTGTTATGGAAGTTGTTTCAGAATATGAAGCATTCCGCCTTGGTAAAGAGTTGGACGGCGTGCAATATCTGGATGCTGATCCGCAGTGGTTTCGTGCAATCGTAGCAGGTGTTGTATCAGAGCAGCGCATAATTGATCCGATGATCCATGAGGCACTGCTTGATGGCTGGCCGCTTTCGCGCCTTGATTCAACATTGCGCTCTATTTTGCGTGCAGGTATCTGGGAACTTAAAAACCGTAAAGATGTACCAACTGCAGTCATCGTTTCGGAATATGTTGATATTGCCAAGGCTTTTTATACCGAAGATGAGCCAAAGCTGACCAATGCGGTTCTTGATCGCTTGGCATTTAACCTTCGTGGTGAAGGTCGTAATGTAAAGCCACGTATATAAAACATAATTTAAAACGTGTGTGTTCGTTGCCTGTCCTGCCAAATTGGTAACAGAAAACGAAAAATGCTTATCTGCTAAGCGCTATCACTTTGATTCAATGTGATGCGTTTTAACTCCCCTGAACTATGACTTGACCTTTATATCCTGTTTCCGCATCTTCTTGTCTTAATGGCATGAGAAGATGCTGAAACGAGGATCACTCCTGCCGTTTGATGTTCTCCAGAGGGGAGAACAACAACATTGTGGGAGCTGGCATGACTATATTATTACTTGTTATCGCCTGCGGGTTGCTTTCTATTCTTTATGCTTTGGTATCCGTGCGCTCTGTTCTTGCCGCTGATCAAGGAAATCAGCGTATGCAGGAAATTGCTGGTGCCATCCGTGAAGGAGCGAAAGCGTATTTAGCCCGACAATATACAAGCATTGCTCTTGTTGGCATTATTGTCTTTTTTCTCGCATGGTATTTCCTGTCATTAATTGCGGCGATCGGCTTTTTAATCGGCGCTGTTTTGTCTGGTATTACTGGATTTATTGGCATGCATGTTTCTGTGCGCGCCAATATCCGCACCGCGCAAGCGTCTAGTCTGAGTTTGGCAAGTGGGCTGAATCTAGCTTTTAAAGCTGGTGCAATAACAGGCCTGCTGGTCGCAGGATTGGCTTTGCTTGGTGTGGCCGTCTATTATTTTGTACTAACAGATTGGCTTGGCTATGGTCAGGGCAGCCGTGTTGTGATTGATGCACTTGTAGCGCTTGGATTTGGTGCGTCGTTGATTTCTATTTTTGCGCGATTAGGCGGCGGTATATTTACCAAAGGCGCCGATGTTGGCGGCGATCTGGTTGGTAAAATAGAGGCAGGTATCCCTGAGGATGATCCGCGCAATCCCGCAACTATCGCTGATAATGTGGGTGACAATGTTGGTGATTGTGCGGGCATGGCCGCAGATCTTTTTGAAACCTATGTGGTGACGCTTGTTGCGACAATGGTTCTGGCTTCAATCTTTTTTGCCGGCACTGCTGAACTAACGACTATGATGCTTTATCCGCTGGCTATATGCGGCGCTTGCGTTTTGACCTCAATCGCCGGGACATATTTTGTGAAGCTCAGCCCGCATGGCAGCATTATGGGTGCGCTTTATAAAGGGGTGATTGCCACCGGATTACTTTCCATTGCTGGAATTGCTGTTGCCAACAGTCTGACAATTGGCTGGGGTGATATTGGTATGGTTGCAGGGGCTGTTGTTAACGGTACCAATTTGTTTATTTGTGGGGTGATTGGTCTCATTGTCACCGCACTTATTGTTGTCATTACTGAATATTATACCGGCACCAACAAACGCCCTGTGAATGCAATCGCGCAAGCTTCAGTGACAGGTCATGGTACAAATGTCATCCAAGGTCTGGCTGTTTCACTGGAATCCACTGCGTTGCCTGCTATTGTCATTGTAGGTGGTATTATCAGTACGTATCAGCTTGCTGGCCTGATGGGCATTGCAATTGCTGTTACGGCGATGCTTGGTATTGCAGGCATGATTGTTGCGCTTGATGCTTTTGGCCCCGTGACCGACAATGCTGGTGGCATTGCGGAAATGGCAGGACTTGATCCGGAAGTGAGAAAAGCAACGGATGCATTGGATGCGGTTGGCAATACGACCAAAGCCGTCACGAAAGGCTATGCAATCGGATCAGCAGGGCTTGGTGCCTTGGTTCTGTTTGCGGCATATACCAATGATTTAAGTTACTTTGCTGCCAATAGTGAGCAATATAGTTATTTTCGCGATATGGGCGAGGTTTCCTTCGAACTATCCAATCCCTATGTGGTTGCTGGGCTGATAATCGGCGGCCTAATTCCCTATCTGTTTTGCGGAATGGCAATGACTGCTGTTGGCAGAGCAGGTGGTGCAGTTGTGGAGGAAGTGCGGCGGCAATTTAAAGAAAAACCAGGTATTATGACAGGTGAGGAGCGGCCAGACTATGCGCGCGCTGTTGACCTGCTAACGCGTGCCGCAATCCGTGAAATGATAATACCTTCATTGCTGCCAGTGCTGGCGCCTTTGATTGTATATTTCGGAACATTGTTTATTTCAGGCTCGAAAGCAGCAGCTTTTGCAGCTCTGGGAGCTTCCTTATTGGGTGTTATTGTCAACGGATTATTCGTTGCGATTTCGATGACATCGGGTGGCGGTGCTTGGGATAATGCCAAGAAAAGCTTTGAAGACGGCTTTACCGATAAGGATGGGGTGAAACATCTGAAAGGTTCCGATGCTCATAAGGCATCGGTCACAGGTGACACAGTTGGCGATCCTTATAAAGATACTGCTGGCCCTGCCGTTAATCCGGCTATCAAAATTACCAATATCGTTGCTCTATTATTGCTTGCGGTGCTTGCAAACAGTGTTTGAGATTGGCTTCGCTAAGGGGGTATATCGATAATTGTAATTTGGGTAATAAAAAACTCCGGCTGCACCAGCCGGAGTTTTCTTTTGTGTAATTATTTCAAGACATTAGCTGACGGATCAACCTTATTTTAAGCGCCCGGCAGCATGGGCAAGCATAGTATAAACTTTACCGGTATCCGATGCCAGATAGGTCTGAGTGATGGTGTTGTCACGGTCACTACGGGCTACATCTTCCAACAGGCGCTCAAAGTCAGTCATGTAGCGGTTGACCGCACGGCGGAACTCAACGTCCGACTGGTATTTACGCTTGATCTCATCAAATGTCTGCTGTCCTTGAAGTGTATAAAGACGGCGGGTGAAGACATTTTGTTCGCCTCTGCGGTAGCGATCCCATAATTCGATTGATGCGTCATGATCAATCGCACGGGCTATATCAACGGAGAGCGAGTTGAGCGATTCAACCACATGCGTAGCGGTGCGTACTGGCTGTGCTGCCGGTTGTACCTGTTTTTGTACAGGCTCTTGAACTGGGGTCGCTTCTTCACGCGAAGCGCGCGCCAGCAACTCAGACACCCAGCCACGTGGCTTTGCTTCTTCAGTTGGTTGGGTTGGGCGAAGCTCTGCAGCTGCTTGAGGTTGACTTTGCGCTGCTGACTTTGCAGTAGCGGCTTGTGTCGGCTGCTCAGCGCGTGGCTGCTGTGCTGTAGCGACTGGCTCTTTTACAGCTGTGTCAGTTGTTGGTATCGCCGGACGTAATGTTACATTACGACTGGTGTTGCGCTCAACATGGCTTTCGCCGACGTCAACCAAACGGCCAGACTTATTGACGATTGAAGCCAGCTCCTTCAATGCATTAATCTGTTCGGAGACAGCTTTACGCATAGCAGTGGTGGTTTCTTTCGCTTCAGCAGGCATATCCAATACGCCACGCTTTAATTCGCTACGTGTCTCGTTCAGTTCAGTACGGATATCGGATGCCGTACGGCGGATTTCATCTGTAGCAGCGGCAAATTTCTTAGATGCCTGTTCAACGAGCTCAGTCACATTGCTGTGGAGGTTTTCTGCTGAGGTGCGCGTGCGCATTTCAGCTTTTTCGAAGCCGGATGCAACGAGGAACTCAAATGATTTCATCAGTGCAGAGATGTTCTCTGACTTGTCAATCAAGCCATGCGCCAGTTTATCCAGTGCCTCTTCACGGTCCTTCAATGTTCCGGTGAGGTTGTTTTGCGCAGAGTTGATCAAGTCCGATGCACGCGAAAGTGTCGTGCCATGGGCTTCAAAGCGACCGGCAATGTCGAGAATCTGAGCTAGTGCAGTTCCGGAAATTTCCTGAAGGTTGGTTATATTTCCATCAATCAGCTGTGAAGACTGTGAGAATATCTGTGCTGCACGGTTGGTGCTTTCAGCAAAGCTGGAAGTTGACTGAACCAAACGTGTATCCACATCACCGAGATTGCGGGCCGCTGAATCAATGAGCTGGCCAAGCTGGTTATTGGAACTGGCAAGACGCTCAATCAGTTCGCTTACACCATCGCTTAAGCTGGACTTCGCTTCTTGCACTGCAGAAATTGTTTCCGCTGTACGGTTGGCCAGTGCATTAACAAGAGCTGCATTTTCTGCACGCAAGCGATCTGTTGCAGCATGGGTGGCTTGCTCCAACTGGGTTGCGAGACCCTGACCGCTATCAGCCAGACGCTGCACCAATGGTTCTGCAGTATCAGCCAAAATTTGTGTGATTTCTTGCGAGCGGGCAGCAAGAACTTCGTTCAATTCACGGGTGCGCTCTTCAAGGGTGAGGGCAGTTGTATCAGTTACCTGAGCGATACGGGCTTCAACAGAGCCAAGCTCTGAAGTGATTTGCGTACCAATATCACCGAGCCTGTTTGCGATAGCGTCAGCGCGTTCAGTAAGGCGCGCTTCTGTTCCACTCAGATTTTCTGCAATTTTAGCAGAGAATGTTTCTGACTGGTCTGACAATACTTCGCTTGCTCTGACAGCCGTATCAGCGATACGTGCTTCGATAGCGCTCATTTCGCCTGTAAGCTGGTTCTGGATTGTGCTCAGGTCAGCCGTGACCTGATCTGCACGCTCTGACAGGCGGGTTTGCGTGTCCGTCAGATTTTCTGCAATTTTTGCGGCAAATATTTCTGACTGATCTGAGAGCACTTCACTGGATTTAACGGCTATATCCGAAATACGAGCTTCAACAGCACTCATCTCACCAGTCAGCTGGCTTTGAAGTGTGGTTAGACCTGCAGTTACCTGCTCGGCGCGCTCAGCAAGGCGTGCTTCCGTAGCGTTGAGGTTTTCTATCAACTGATTGCTGAAACCTTCACCAACGCCATGCAAAGCTTGACCCGCTCTTTCGGCTTCTCCAGAAAGGGTGCTCGCAGCTTCAGCGATTTTGTCACGCAGTGTCGAGGCTACAACACCAGCACTTTGTTCCAGTGAACGGCGAACATTATCGACGCCAATGGTGAGTGCTTTTTCCATTGTCTGGGTGCGCTCATCAATGATGCCGGCTTGTCCTGCGAAGGTCTGTGCAATCGAAGAACCGCTCTGTTCAATAGCCTCATGGAGCTGTGCTGTGCGCTCAGATAGCTGTGCATTATGGCTCTGGATAGACTGATCGAGAGCTTCAGAACTTTCATTTAGGGCTGTTCTGATCTGATTGGCGCGCTGCTCGGTTGATTGTGCGTGATCATCAAGAACTTTAGCCAAAGCTCCTGTATTGTCATCAAAGAGACGACGCAGGCTTTCAGTACGCTCTTCAAGAGCGCGCTGATGCATTTCTATGCCAGATGCAAACACATCCTGATTTGAGGTAAGTGTGTCGCGCAATGTATGGTTGCCTTGCTCCAAGGCTTGCGCAAGCAGGCTCTGCTGCCCGTCAATCAATTCACGGATAGCATTGGCACGTTCATCAAGAGTATGCGCAAATGCGGCACGATTTTCGTTAAAGCTATTGTTCAAGACAGCGGATTTTTCTTCCAGTGTTTGGATCAATAGCTGTTGATTGCTGCCAATGGCATCACGAATAGCATCGGCCTTTTCAGCAAGAGATTTTGAATGTTCGAAAAAGCGCTCCTGCAGCAACGCCTCGTTTTGCCCCATAGCCTCTTGTAGTGCGCTTGTGCGCTGCTCCAGAATAAGAGCATGGTTTTGCGTTGCATCATGAATGCGAAGAGCGCTACCGCTAATAGCTGTTTCAACATCACGACTGCGGGAAATAAGAGTTTCAGTGTGGTCGGACATTGCTGCGGTCACACGGTCTGCTTCAGAGGTCAATGCCTGAGACAGCTGGCCGCGACTTGCATCCATATGGCCTGCAAGTTCAACTGCCTTTTGACCCAGCATTGCGCTGAAGTCCGCTGCCATGGCGGTAAGACCATCATTGATCTGCAGCTTGCTTTCATCAACGACGCTTGAAATTACAGTGCGGCCTTGAGTAAAGGTTTCTGCAATCTCGCGTGTACGCGCGATGAGGCCCTCATTAATCTGACGGGAGCGGGCTTCCAGAGCAGCATTTAGTTTTTCTGTGCTGCTGTCCAGAGCTTGCGCACGCGTTTCAAATTCGGCTACCAGTGAACGTCCACGTTCAGTCAGTGTCGTATCAAGATTGGTCAGGCGGCTGTCAAACTCACTGATCATTTCAGAAGTTGCGCTGCCCAATAAAGTAGCAATTCCGCTAGTACGGGTATCAAGGGCTTCTGTCAGCCGTTCCGAAATGGCGCGTGATTGCTCATCCAATGTTGCGATACGTGTATCCAGCAAATCAGCAAATGCTTCACCGGAAGTGGTTATGCGTGAGGCAATGGAACCGGTACGGCTTTCAATAGCTTCTGCAATAGAACCGCCATTGCTTTTCAATTCGCTGATCAGGCGTTCACCGGATTGCGAAAGCACGGTATTAAGCTGTGTAGAAGCGGAAAGGACATTGTCTCGGATAATTTCTGTCGCACTGGTCAGCTCATCTTTGAGTTGTTCATGCGCACCAGAAATTGATGAGCGAACCCGTTCAGCATGTCCAACAATGGCTTCACGCTCATTGCCAAGCTCTCCGACAAGAGAGCGAATGCGTATTTCGTTATCGCTATAGGCACGTTCTAATTCGTTAACTTCGGATTGAACAAGGCTTTCCAACTCAACGGCGCGTGCAAGAGTGCGCTCAATGCCATCATTCATCGCGGCAACTTCACGGCGTACTGCTTGGCTCAAAGTATTGACGCGGTCGCCAGCTCTGGCTTCCGGCTCAATCAGGCGCATTGCAGCTTCCGTCATATTACGGGCAGCAGCTTGCATTTCTTGTGCGCGGCGTACCAATTGGGCAAAACCCCAAAACATGATAATTGGCACAACAATGCCGGTGCCGACGCCAGCACCAGTTGGTGTGGTGAAAAAATCTTTGACAGCGCCAAGAGTGGTCAAACCGCTCGGGCTTAAGGAATTTGCAACAGCTATGCCTCCAGCTGCCCACAGAGCGCTCAAGGCTGTTGTTGCCCAGAAAATCTTGGATGTTTTTTCTGTAACACGGTGCTGCGATGCCGCAAATTCATTGCGTGAATCATCATTGGCCGGCTTAAATTCAGTGTTGCGCTGTGTATTTGCAAGCGCTGCATCATTTAATGCCGGTTGATTGGCGGCTGATGCATCTTTTTCTGTTTGGGCCGTAACCACTGGCGGTTTGGGAGGCGCAATGGGGGCCGCAATGATCTCTGCAGTATCAATAATATCATAACCAGTGTCAGCAGCTGCAGCCTTGTTATCTGCGCTTGAACTTGCTGGCTTGATACTATCCTGATTGGATTGGCTCGCCTCATTGGCTAATTCTTGAGAGGCTAAGGAAATTTGTTTTTCCAAGTCTTCAAGAGAATATTCCGGTTCAATGGCACCAAGTTCACCAAGATCCAGATCCAGATCATCAGTGAAATCGATATCAAGCGCTTTTTCTAACGCTTCGCCGACTTCTATGTCGATTTTCTGTGCTTTGGTATTGGAAGCCATCGCTAAACTACCTCGTACTAAATTACTCTGGGCGCCGTTCTTAGTAGAACTTTAACCATACTATGCCGCATCACACATCGTATCTATTCTAGCGCTCATTGAAAATAGAACAAATGCGCAGTACCCAAATGTTTAAAAATAAGGTTAACGCAAATAACTGCTAATTATGAAAAATGCTGAAATTACGGCCAATGCACTTTAAAGGTGTTAATAATAAAAATGATAATGATCACGATCCAGTGCCGCATAACAGTCAGCTTAACATGCAGCTAAGCCCCCCGCCATCACAATATTTATCAGCTTAAACCGCTATCTTAGAAAACTTTATATCAAAGCGGGCAAGGGCTGCGCCACTGTCAGGAATTGCAGCCGGTAAGGGGAGCTTGAAAACGAGTGGTTGAAATTGGTGGTGTGAGGCCGTATGTGCCTACTAAACTAGGGACGCGCGCGTTACCCGCAATTATATATCTTTCAAGCTTCTTGCATCACTCAAAATGTTGATGACGTTGCTGGGAGAATTGTTAACGGAATTTATTATGGCTAAGATTACCTATGTAACACATGACGGCACACGCTTTGAAACTGAAGGCCAAAATGGTTTGAGTGTCATGGAAGTGGCAATCAAACAAGGCGTTCCCGGTATTGATGCAGAGTGTGGCGGTGCTTGTGCTTGCGCGACCTGTCACGTTTATGTCGATGATAGTTGGAGCGAAGTGGTTGGACAGCCGGAACCGATGGAAGAAGATATGCTCGATTTTGCACATGAAGTGCGCCCAACGTCGCGCCTATCGTGCCAGATAGCGATATCGGATGAGCTGGACGGATTGGTTGTGCACATACCTGAACGCCAAGGCTAATACTAAGAGAGTTAGATTGCCTGTAGATATTTGAGTTTCAATAGCTGTGCTTTTAAATTGGCACAGCTATTTTATTTATCAATGTTTGGCGTTGGTATTGGTGTTGGCAAAAGCCCGTTCCAGTCTGTATGTCAAAAGACGCTCGAAACGGTCTTCAAAATTAATAGCTTGTACTTTATCAAAATAAGCTTGCTCTTTCTCAAGAGACGTCATGATTTTCTCAGTTAGTTTGTCTATGTCTTGGCGCAAATCATCGCAATTTTTTCTGCCGTGCAGTTTTTTTGCCTGCTGCTCAAGTTCACTGGCATGGACACGTGCTATGACGACATGACTTTCTTCATGGCGCTTAATATCTGCAGCTAATGTATCCCATATGAAAACCAGATCCGCTTCTGCTTTTTTGCGTTCATTCCAGCGCGGAATAAAGATTTTTGCATGGATATTCACTTTTGCATCCGTAACTTTGCAGGTTTTACCTTCTTCTCGCCCATAATGAATTTTTGCATCAAAAGCTATTCGTGACGCGCCTGGGTGCCGTTGACCAGTTGATTCAAGATAGGGGCCATTTTCAGACAGAGAGCGGTCAAGTTGTTCAGCTGTATTTCCCGTGACATTATAATGTGCGTATTTTCTATAAATCGAGGCAGCGTCAGCTTGAAATGAATAGCCGGTTAAAACTGCGCCGGCGATCATCAATAATGCTGATTTATTTATCACGGTTGGTTTGTCCTTTAAATTTATTGGTAATTATAGTGATTTGAAAGTTGCTAAGCATGTTATCTATCGAGCTTATGAAGCGGGATTGTGTTCAGCAATTTAAATTTTACATTTTATAGAATGAAAGCACTAAAACGGCTATGATTGCAGTGGTTCGAGACTGTGTTTGTTAGAGGAACTTAAATTGGTGAAACATTGGCAATTGGCGCATGGCAAAGTTTTGGAAGTGGGCCCAAGAGCGCTGTTAATGGGTATCCTCAACGTCACACCAGATTCTTTTTCTGATGGCGGCTCTGCCTTCGAGGTGAGAACGGCACTTGATAAAGCGCAAGACCTATTGGCTCAAGGTGCGGATATTATCGATATAGGGGGAGAGTCAACAAGGCCAAATGCTGAGTCTGTCAGTGCAAAGACAGAGCAGGCCCGTATCTTGCCTGTCATTCGGGTTCTTAAGGAGCAAACGGATGCAATTATTTCAGTCGATACATATCGCGCTGAAACAGCTCAGCTTGCGGTTGAAGCCGGAGCACATATCATCAATGATGTCTGGGGCTTGCAGCGTGAAAAAGATATAGCATCAATCGCGCAGGAAACCGGTGCCGGATTGGTTATTATGCATACGGGCAGAGAGCGGGAGAAGCTTGATGATCCTATTGCAGATCAGTTTTTCTTTCTTGAGAAATCTTTGCAAATTGCCGCCGAGGCCGGAATAGCCTCAGCGCAGATTATGTTGGATCCGGGTTTTGGCTTTGCCAAGGATCAAAGTGAGGATATCGAACTGATAGCACGTTTTCCATCACTGATGGCATTTGACTATCCTTGGTTGGTCGGGACTTCACGCAAAAGATTTATTGGTGGGGTGACGGGCATTGAATCGCCGCAGGAGCGTGATGTGGGAACCAGTGCGACATCTGTTGCATTGCGGCTTGCTGGCGCTGATATATTTCGCGTTCACAATATTGGTATTAACAAACAAGCGCTTGCGATTGCTGATGCCATCCTGCAAAGCAAGCGCCAAGAATGATTTTTTAGCAGAGGCTCGTCCCATGTATGTTATCAGGATGATGAATTGCGCGTTTTTTGCGCATCATGGTGTTTTTGAAGAAGAAGAAAAATTAGGTCAGCGCTTTTATGTGGATGCTGTGTTGAATGTCATTCCGGCCAATGAACTGACCGATGATGATATTGAAGCGACTGTTCATTATGGAATTGCGTTTCAGGTTATACAGGACATTGTCGTTGGAACGCGCCGCTATTTGATTGAAACTTTGGCAATGGATATTGCGAAGGCTCTGACAGCACGATTTGATCAGATTGAGAGTTGTGAAATTACAGTTCGCAAGCCACATGCACCAGTTGCTGGTGTGCTGGATTTTGTTGAAGTAACGATTAAACACGAACGTTGAACAGGATGATTAATAAAATCTCAGATGGTGAATATTTGTGCTGGCTGGGGCTGGGTGCGAATATGGGAGATCCGGAGAAAAATCTGGCAGCTGCACTTTTACGTCTGGATGCGTCTAGTGACGTTGATTTGTTAAATGTGTCACCACTTTACCGGACACCGCCTTGGGGAAAGACTGATCAGGACTGGTTCTACAATTGCTGCGCATCTTTAAAAACGCGCGCATCTCCTGAAAAGCTTTTGCAGATTTGTCTTGAGATCGAACTGGAGATGAAGCGTGTGCGGCTTGAACGCTGGGGGCCGCGCAATATTGATATTGATATTTTGGCAATTGAAGACTCCAGAGGTCAACCGATCTTATCAGATAAGCCGCAACTGACATTGCCGCATCCAAGGATGACGCAAAGGGGCTTTGTCTTGAAGCCATTGTCGGATATTGCGCCAAACCAAATCATTGGAGGGCAGAGGGTGGCCACTTGGCTCGATCATGTCGATGTTGAAGGTATCGAAATGGTTCGAAGCAGCGGACATTGGTGGCAGCAGCCATAATAACAAAAAACCCCGCTTGATGCGGGGTTTTAGATGATTGAGCATATCTCAACATGCGTTACGCACGCATATTTTACCCACCGGTTTTACATGCCGGGTAATGAGGTTGGTGCTTTACCAACACCTTGAATGACCTGACCAATAAATGTCTGATCTTTACCGCCGGTTGGGGTGGTACGAGTGATAAAGTCGAAGACTTTACCGTCCTGCAATCCATAATGCGCAATACGCTCGACTTTATCATCCTTGTTGAAATAGAAAGCAAGAATGGTGCGATCCGTAATCTTTGGCTTCATGAATTGAGCAGCGCGATAACGTTTCTGCGAGATATAATAAAATACTTCATTATCAAATGTTGCTGTTGAGGACGGGGAGCCCATCGCAAGCAGCACTTGATCACGGCTTGAACCAACAGGTGTTGCATCCAACGCTTCCTGATCTACAACATAACCACCGGTTAAGGTCTCGGAAGGATTAAGCGTTGATGCAGTGTTGCAGGCAGTTAAGCTTAAACCAAGCACAATTGCCGCCCCTGCCAGTATGACACTTTTCATACGGGAATTTGGATTAGAATACTGCAACAAGGACATCTCCAGAGTCTATAGTAAGTCAGGGGCTCTATCGCCTTCATTAGAAATTCGGTAAACCACCTTGCATCAGGATGCAACAACAACGGTCGTTTAACGATGATTCTTAGCCTTTTTCGCCGCCGTTCAAACGTAAATGAAGCGATTGTATTAAAAATATACGAATCAATCGTGTCAGCAGCACGGCAAAAATATTTTTACGCAGAATTTGCGGTGCCGGATACCCCTTTAGGCCGGTATGAAATGCTTTCCTTGCATTTATTTTTGGTTATGCAGCGCTTAAAGGCGACTGAACAGCTCGGTCCTGAGCTTGCGCAAGCGCTAATTGACGAGTTTTTTAAAGATGTTGATCATTCTTTACGTGAGCTTGGCATTGGTGATCAATCCGTACCCAAGCGGATGAAAAAACTAGCCAAAATGTTTTATGGTCGTGTCACATCCTATGATATCGCGTTGGATGACAATGATAAGGCGGCTCTTGCTGCTGCATTAACAAGAAATGTGCGCCCTGATCTTGAAATTTGGGATAAAGCAGACAATCTGGCAGATTATGTGTTTGTTGCCCGTGAGGGTTTATTATCGAGTGATAATTCAAGGTTGATGGAAGGTTTTATTGAGTTTCCGGATGCGGCAACCATTAAAACTGATGTAAAGGTATAAAATATGATCGAAAAACCAGCTTTGAGTTTTCCAGTTATTGTAATGCATGTGCCTGCGAAAGGGTTTGTTACGACCCTGAAAGCAGATAAAAGAGAGTTGCAGACACTCGCTGAAAATCATGGACTGGAAGAAGCTAGTAAATTTGAAGCTGAATTGCATATTTCGCAATGGAAGAAAAACGGCATCAGAATTAGAGGTACAATCATTGCTGATTACGTGCAGCAATGCATTGTTTCGCTGGAACCAATTCCAGCACATATGAATGAAAAAATTGATACTATTCTGGTTCCTGAGAACTCACGCCTTGCTAAAGTTCAATATAATGATAGCGGGGAAATCGTGTTGAATGCTGATGGGCCGGATATTCCTGAGGTTTTTGAAGGTGATTCCGTTGATATTGGAGAGATAGCGGAAGAGTTTTTTGAACTCGCACTTGATCCATATCCACGCAAAGCCGGACTTGATGATTCTTTGGTGAATGTTACTTATGGCGGTGAAACAGATGAAAGTGAAAAACCTGTTTCGCCCTTTGCAAAGCTTGCTGATTTGAAAAGAAAAAACTGAAATAACAATGACTAAGAGAAATCGGTTGTCAGTTGCTTGAAAAAAGCTATTTTCCCCCGATAGTCATAATTGGTAGTAGGCAACTTGTTGCGTATCGCGCCAGCAGTTTAAAACAGGGACGCACAGGATTTTTAAAGAGTGATAAGAATATCAATTGATGCCATGGGCGGAGATTACGGCCCTGAGGTGGTAATTCCTGGTCTGGCGAAGGCGCTTGAGCGCCATCCTGATATTAAATTTGTGATTTATGCATTGTCAGGAACAGTCGAAAGGCTGCTGGAAAAGCATCCAAAACTTAAAGCTGCCAGTGAAGTTCGATATAGTGAAACTGCGGTTGCTATGGATGAAAAACCCTCTCAAGCGTTGCGCAGCGGTCGTGGAAAATCGACTATGTGGCAGGCGATTGAGGCTATTAAAAATAATGATGCTGATGTTTGTGTCTCGGCCGGGAATACTGGTGCCTTGATGGCAATGTCAAAATTTTGCTTGCGGATGATGCCGAATGTAGAACGTCCCGCTATCGCTGGTATTTGGCCGACTTTGCGCGGTGAAAGTATCGTATTGGATATTGGCTCCAATATTGGTGCAGATGCCCGCCAGCTGGTTGATTATTCAGTGATGGGCGCGGGTATGGCGCGTGCATTATTCGAGGTTGATCGTCCAACTGTTGGTTTGCTTAATGTGGGTGTTGAAGAAGTCAAAGGGCTGGACGAGATCAAGGAGGCGGGGCTTATTCTTAAGGACGCGCCACTGGACGGGCTGGAATATTATGGCTTTGTCGAAGGAAATGACATTGGTAACGGCACAGTAGATGTTGTTGTGACTGAAGGCTTCACCGGCAATATTGCATTAAAAACAGCCGAAGGCACTGCACGTCAGATGGCTCAATATTTGCGACAGGCAATGAGCCGTACCATCATGGCTAAAATTGGTTATATTTTTGCCAAAGGCGCTTTTGACCGTATTCGCGAAAAAATGGATCCGAATAAGGTGAATGGCGGTGTTTTTCTCGGTTTAAATGGTATCGTGATCAAAAGCCATGGTGGAGCCAATTCGGATGGGATTGCCGCTGCCGTTGAGGTTGGCTATGACATGGTAAGAAACAAATTGATGGAAAAAATTGCTGATGATCTGAAGCTTTTTCATGAGCACAGCCCTGATTTTCCGGAGAATGAGCCTGCTGTTTAAATATTGATGTTTCTGCTTTCTATGAAAGAAAGCAGAGATTGCTTACAATCTTATTTCTAGCAAAATTGCTTTTGAAGTTGGATCGTAGTAGCAGCAAGTTAATAAGGTCGGTTTATTTAAATTAAGCCGGATATGGATATGCTCGGTCATTCTTGCAATCCGCAATGAATTTGGTTGAGACAAACGACGTTTTCAGGCTTTTCGACCGTCTGAAACATAACAGGAAGACACAGGATGATCAGATCTGTCGTTCGGGGTATTGGGTCTGCATTACCGCAGCGTATTGTTAAAAACGCCGATCTAGAAGGTATTGTTGAGACCTCGGATGAGTGGATCGTGCAGCGGACTGGTATTCGCCAGCGTTACATTGCCGGCGACAATGAAACCACTGTTTCACTGGGGGCTGAGGCAGCACAAAAGGCTTTGGATCATGCCGGATTGAAGGCAGATGATATCGATCTGGTTTTGGTTGCCACCTCCACACCCAATAATACATTTCCTGCAAGTGCGGTGGAAATACAGAACAAGCTGGGTATCACGCATGGTTTTGCATTCGATATGCAAGCCGTTTGCTCAGGCTTTATTTATGCACTGACAACAGCTGATCTTTATATCCGCGGTGGTATGGCCAAGCGTGTGCTTGTAATTGGGGCTGAAACATTCTCTCGTATTTTAGACTGGAATGACCGTACAACTTGCGTGCTTTTTGGCGATGGTGCTGGTGCGCTGGTGCTTGAGGCCCAAGAAGGTGAGGGTGCGGTTAGCGATCGCGGAATTTTAACAGCGCATCTCCGCTCTGATGGTTCTCACAAGCAGAAGCTGTTTGTTGATGGTGGTCCTTCAAGCACGCAAACGGTTGGTCACTTGCGAATGGAAGGCCGTGAGGTCTTTAAGCATGCGGTTGGTATGATTACGGATGTAATCGAAGATTCCTTCGCAGCAACTGGTTACTCGGCTGAAGATATTGATTGGTTCGTTCCGCATCAGGCAAATAAGCGTATTATTGATGCTTCTGCTAAAAAACTAAATATTGCACCTGAGAAGGTTGTGATCACTGTTGATCTGCATGGAAATACATCTGCAGCTTCGGTACCGTTGGCG
>CANQXU010000012.1 GCA_947627865.1 uncultured Paenochrobactrum sp.
GTTCGAGCGGTGCTTTGCCCATCGGACCGTCTTTGCCTACAAATGGCCAGATGATCGCAGCAGGCGCCCCAGAAGTTGCCAGCCATTTGGACTTGACGCTCCATGACCATGATTTGACCTTTGAAGGATAACCCGTCATGCGCATATGGCGGGCATCTTCTAGACGCCAGCCATGCAGTGCATTTTCCTGCATAGTGGTGACAATAAAGCGACCATCGGGTGAAAAGCTCACATCAATATGTGCGCCTTTCCATTCCAGTTCAACTGGTTTGGCTGTGGTTCCTGTCCACAAAAGGGTTACGCCATTGTAGCGTGCGATAGCCAATCTTTGACCTTTGGGTGCGAAGGCAAGTCCTTCGACGCTGCGTTCTTGTGTGAACTCTTGCAGCTTGCCATCGCTGGTTCTGGTCCATGCAGAACGACCGGACGCAAAGCCGACAATACCATGCGGTCCGCTTGCAACAGAAGTGATCCATTTGCGCGGGAGATTGGCGAGTTCTTCAACTGACCCATCAGCGTGAATACGGCAGACGCGACCATCTTCACCACCTGTGATCAAAGAAGCGCGATTGGTGTCAACACTGACACACAAAATACCGTCATGCGCTTGAGTGGATTTAGAGCTGCCATCAAGCCAGTATATTTGCCCTTCAGCTGTAACAAAGAAGGGCGTATCTTTTAGAAAGCCTGCATAAATACAATGGCCGTCAAAATCGATCGGTGCAACAGTTGGCATAGCTTATTTGCATTCCTCAAATTCAGATTTTAACTGCGCAGCATCAAGATTACGGCCAATAAACACAAGTTTGCTTTCGCGTTTTTCATTGTCTTTCCAAGGGCGCTGGTGATCACCTTCGATAATCATATGCACGCCTTGGACGATATAGCGATCATTATCATTATGGAAGGCAAGGATGCCTTTTAAGCGCAGTATATCGGGGCCTTGTTCTTGTGTGATCTTTTGGATCCACGGGAAGAATTTATCCGGATTAATTTCGCCCGCGCGTAACGAAACAGATGTTACGGTGACATCATGAATAGCTGATGCATGGGCATGGTGATCATGATCACAATCAGGGCCACATTCATGATGATGGTCATGGCTGTGATTATAGTCGTGGTCATGGTGGTGATGCCCGTGATCATGATGCTCGTGGTTACAGTCCGGGCCGCAAACATGATCAGAATCTTCGTGATCCAGAAAATGTGGGTCATTTTCAAGGGCACGGCTTAGATCGAACGCTCCGCGATCCAGAATTTTCTCAAGTGCAATATCTGAACGTTTCGTGCGGTAAATAACAGCATATGGATTTATGGCACGGATTGTTGCTTCAACGGATGCCAGTTCTTCAGCCGTGACGAGGTCGGTCTTGTTGACGAGGACAACATCGGCAAAGGCAATCTGATCTTCGGCTTCACGGCTGTCTTTAAGGCGTAGTGGCAGATGTTTTGCATCAACAAGAGCGATAACTGCATCAAGCTCTGTTTTGCTGCGGACATCTTCATCCATGAAGAATGTTTGCGCGACAGGAACAGGATCGGCAAGACCTGTTGTTTCGACAATGATAGCATCAAAGCGGCCTGGGCGGCGCATCAGCCCCTGTACCACGCGGATGAGATCTCCTCGCACGGTGCAGCAAATGCAACCATTGTTCATTTCGTAAATTTCTTCATCCGATTCAACGATCAGGTCGTTGTCGATGCCGATTTCACCAAATTCATTGACAATGACAGCATAGCGCCGTCCATGGTTTTCGCTTAAAATACGGTTGAGCAGGGTTGTTTTACCTGCACCCAAATATCCGGTGAGAACAGTAACCGGAATGCGTTTGTTTTCGGTGGCGGCTGTTGGTTCAGTCGTGCTCATGATTGCGCCTCAAGATTATGCATTAATAAATATTGCCTCACATATAGGGCGCACAAGCACAAAATGCTATGTGCAATACGCCTGCTGTGAGAGCAATTTCAACTTAACGAAATTGCTTTACTTCAATTGCTTTGCATCAAAAGCCTCGACATCCTCAATAAGTTCATACAAGCCTTTGAGAGAATGCTCGATAAGCAACTGGCCCGCTTCAGCATTGGCTATTGCCGCATTTCCGGCAACGCCAAG
Source organism: uncultured Paenochrobactrum sp. (assembly GCA_947627865.1). Taxonomy (GTDB): domain Bacteria; phylum Pseudomonadota; class Alphaproteobacteria; order Rhizobiales; family Rhizobiaceae; genus Paenochrobactrum. The sequence continues at coordinate 2,114 of CANQXU010000012.1, forward strand.
AGGATTAAGATCAGTCATTTTCCAGCCGAAAGCATGAGGGCCATAGGCGCGAAGATGCTTGTATTTTCGCGCAAGTTCAGCTTGCTTATTGCCAAAGTTTCGGGCCGCAGTCATATCAACCAGTTCAGGTCTGAGCGCCAGCATCACAGAGGTTTCAATGAAGCCTCCGTGAATATCGAAGGGTTTTTGTGCTTTTTCAGCCAGCGTTTCAGGAATACCAAATCTTGTCCAGCTGGTTGCTATCACCAGCATATTGAAGCGCACGCGTAATTCTGTTGCAACGATTGTTAAAAGCGGTGAGTTCCCACCATGCGCATTCAGCAAGATCAGCTTTTTAACCGCGTGGTTATTTAGCTCCTCACCAATTTTTATCCAGCGATCAATAGCCTCATTAAATGTCAGGCTTTGTGTCCCTTTGATATCCATATGCTCGACCGAATAGCCAACAGGCTCAGCTGGTAAAAAGAATACGTTCTTTTTATCGAAACACCGGGTTTTCAGGCGCTCAGCCATAGCTTGCGCGATGATGGTATCGGTTTCAAAAGGCAGATGAGGGCCATGTTGTTCATGCGCGCCAAGTGGCAAGACGGCTATCAGATTGGTTTGATCTGGTAAATTATCGAAGAAAAACTCAGAAATGACCATTTACTTTTACTTCTGTATTTCTTGGGATCTTGGTAGTTTGTAACCACGAATTGTTAGTATCTCCCATGCTGATGCTTAATATATGACTTTCTGATCGTCATGGGATTGCTTAAGTTGATTTTGGCAGTATTACAGAACGAACTGTATTTTTTCGTTAAAATTTGTCAAAAGGCATATTGGATAGTTTGGCGGATAAAATTGAAGCCACTTTATCTATGAAAAGAGAAGTCAGCTACAAGATATCTTAAAGATCTGATCGGGAGGCAAATTGGCCCAGAAGATTAAGCTTTCGACGATAGCAGACGCCCTTGGTGTCTCAACCGCAACTGTATCGCTCGCGTTGCGCGACAGTCCTTTGGTTGCTGAGCAAACACGTGAGAAAATCAAAGAGCATGCACGTGCGGTAGGATATATTTATAACCGCAGGGCTGCAAGTTTGCGCACATCACGTTCCGGCATTGTAGGCGTTGTCGTTCATGACATCATGAACCCGTTTTTTGCTGAAATTTTGAAGTCAATTGAAACCGAGCTCGATCGGTCACAGCAAACATTTATTCTATCCAATCATTATGACAAATTAGAAAAACAACGCCAGTTTATTGATACATTGCTGCAACTCGGTGCCGATGGTGTGATTATGTCACCGGCAATCGGAACGCCTGCAGAAGATATTCGTCTTGCCCAAAATAATGGCATGCCGGCGGTTCTCATTGCTCGAAATGTTGAAGGTGTCGATGTTCCCGTGTTTCGTGGTGATGACGCTTATGGCGTTGCACTCGCGACCAATCATCTGATTTCGTTGGGCCATACCCGTATTGCTATGATCGGGGGGACAGATCAGACCTCGACGGGTCGCGATCGCTATGCAGGATATGTTGATGCTATGCATAAGGCTGGACTTGAAGTTAAGCCTGAGTGGCGCATTGCGGGTCCGCGTACCAAACAAGCAGGTTTCGAGGTTGCACCGCAGTTCTTGGCATTAAAAGATAAACTGACAGCCGCTGTTTGCTGGAACGATTTGGCGGCAATTGGTTTGATGAATGGCATTTCCAGAGCGGGTCTTGTGCCCGGTGTTGATATCTCTGTGACAGGCTATGATGATCTGGAAGAGGCAGCGATTGCCACTCCAGCATTGACTACCGTTTGGAATGGACAGCGTGAGGTCGGACGTCGCGCTGCCAGAGCCTTGTTGGATCAGCTCAATGGCATTACGGTATCTTCTTCGCAGGATCTGATCAAACCGGAATTGCACATAAGACAATCGACCTCAAAACCAAAGTTTTGAACCCATAATCTTTACAGGAAACAACATATTGGAATGCTGCTCTAAGCAGATGCAATGATATGGAGATATTATGAAAAAGAATGATGCAAAAATCTTGGTCTCCGGCAATTTTAATGAGCATGCACTGAGCAAGTTGCGCAATGTGTTTGATGTTAAGGAAATCTCACGCGGTGATATTGCTCAACTTGATCGGGAAGAAGCTACGAGTATTCGTGGTGTTGCCAGCATGGGCGGGGTTAGTGCAGAATTTATAGATGCTTTGCCGCAGCTTGAAATTATTGCAAATTTTGGTGTTGGATATGATGCTGTTGCAATAAGTCACGCTGTAGAAAAAAACATCATGATCACCAATACGCCTGATGTTTTGACTGAAGAAGTCGCAGATACTGCTCTTGGCCTGCTACTGAATACAGTGCGTGAATTGTCGAAAGCCGAAACCTATTTACGCGATGGTAAATGGGAGAGCGAAGGCGCTTATCCGCTTTCAAAACTGACATTGCGCAACAGAAAAGCTGGTATTTTCGGACTTGGCCGTATCGGGCTTGCGATAGCTAAGCGCCTTGAAGCTTTTGGTATGACAGTTGCTTACCATAATCGCCGTCCGGTCGAGGGCGTAGAGTTCGAATATTATGATACATTAACCGGACTTGCGCAGGCTGTTGATACACTCATCGTTGTTGTGCCTGGAAGTGCTTCAACCGCAAAAGCGGTTAATGCAGAAGTCTTGAAAGCACTGGGATCTGATGGTGTGCTGATCAATATTGGCCGGGGCAGTGTGGTTGATGAGGATGCTTTGGTGGAAGCATTGTCAAATAATGTGATTGCGGCTGCCGGACTTGATGTTTTTGAAGATGAGCCAAAAGTTCGTCAGGCCCTGAAAGATTTGCCGAATGCAGTTTTACTACCGCATGTCGGCTCAGCGTCTATGGCGACAAGAAGAGCAATGGCAGAACTCGTCGCTGATAATTTGATTTCCTGGTTTAATGATGGGACCGCAGTCACTCCGGTGTCAGAAACCTTGCATATTACCAAACGTAAATAATCTATTGGGTGCGTGCTTGTTGATGGGCACGCACCGCATCACCAAAAGCTTCAAAAATCAGGCGTGACGGGTTATCCGTTGTTGCCCAAAATTCTGGGTGCCATTGAAGGCCGACAGTGAAAGCTTTTGCGTTCTTTACGGATATTGCTTCAATTGTGCCATCTGGTGCTATTGCTTCAATTTGTGCCGAGGGGGCCAGTTGATCAATTGCCTGGCGATGCACTGAGTTTACTTGAATTACCGGCACTTTTAAGATCTGTGCCAGACAAGAACCCTCTGCAATTTTGACATCGTGTGCGAGGGCAAATTTTTCTTCCTGAATATTGGTTTCTGCTCCGCGATGATCTGAGCGGCCTTCGATATTTTGAATTTCTGTTGCAAGCGATCCTCCAAGCGCAACATTCAATTCTTGTAATCCGCGACAAATTGCCAGCAATGGGAGACCCCTTTCAATAGCTTTGCGGATAAGTGGCATAACTGATGCATCACGTTCACGATCATATGGCTCATGTGATGGGGTTTCTTTAGTATCATAAAGCGATGGATGGACATTAGAGCGCGAGCCAGTAATCATTATACCGTCAACGACATCCAGCAGCGCATCCATATCTGTAAGCCCAGCAAAGTTAGGCAGGAGCAAGGGGCTGGTATGGGCAACCTCAACGGCTGCTTTTAAATATTGATGCGGTGTGGCATGCCACATCATATCAGAGAATTCTCGATAATCGCTGCTAACAGCGATCAATGGCCGGTTATTTTGATGCATAATTGTCTTAACCTGCAAACTAATGAAAATTTCGTCGGTGAATTGCTGGACAATTGGTAAATGTCACAATAATGCGGGAAATAGCAACTCATTGCGAACTATGATTACAATTATCGCAAAATTTATTTTATAGGGATAGTTGCAGCAATTGAATTTATATTTTTATAAGTGAAGCAGGACTTTATATTCATTATGAAAAATCCGGGTAAAAAAAATTCAGTCAGCACTGATGATGGATTATTTGATTTAACAGATAAAGTCATAGTGGTGACTGGTGGTTCCAGCGGCCTGGGTTTTCGTATTGTTCAGTGTCTTGTGTCGCGTGGAGCAACTGTTGTTTCACTATCTCTGGAGCCGTTTAGCGAGCCGATAAATTGTAGTTCTGCTCATGAAATGATCGTGGATATACGCTCACGCGATAAAGTACGAAGCGCTTTTTCTCAGGTGGTCGAGCGCTTCGGGCGTGTCGATGCTGTCTTTAATAATGCTGGTGTGGCGCATTCCGCACGGGCAAAAGATATTGAGCTGGAGAGCCTGGACAATATGTTTCAGGTGAATGTCTATGGCAGTCTTTGGGTCGCGCAAATTGCGGCTGAATATATGAAGAAGAATAAAGCTGGTGGTTCAATCGTTAATATCACCAGTATTCTAGCTGAAAGACCCCTTAAGGGCGCATTGGCTTATAGTATGACCAAAGCCGCCGTGGCGCAAATGACGCAATGTTTAGCGCTCGAATGGGCGGCGCAAAATATCCGCGTAAATGCAATTGCACCGGGATGGTTCCCAACAAAACTTATTAGTGACATTCTGCCGCCGACCGTTGAAGGCTTCTTGAAGGCCCAGAATCCGATGCGCCGTTTGGGGAATAGTGAAGATCTTGACGGTATTGTTTGTTTGCTGGCATCAGATGCCAGCCTTTATATGACGGGGGCAATCATTCCTGTCGATGGCGGGCACCGTTTGCAAAGCTGATAATATAGTCAGCTATATTGCCTTCCCTTTCGGTTTATTCTCATTGCACAGTAAAATGACTGCATAAATTGCACCGCCGAGACATTAGGGTATGATGATATTAACTATATGATATTGAATATAGTATGTTTTTGTAAATAACTGTCATATATAAATGTCCTGAGATGGGGACAAAAAATGTTGCTAAATGCAGAAAAGCCATTAGTGGACGGCAGTTGTTCGAATGCTTCGCGTATTTTAAAATGGCGAAGCAAAGCAGTTTTACTATGCGCTTTGTTTTCAATATCTGCATCGCTGCTGAGTTTTGCAGTGACGGAAGACATTGTTTTTATAGCTTTTGCTATTATTTTTTCAATACTCACAGCCATTCGATTTTTTGAGTTATTTCAATGTGAAAAGAATAGCGCTTTAATATCTAAGGACACAGATATGCCGCTGCCTGCGATCAGGTGTGGTTTAAATTTTGTGCTGACGAGTGCCGCTCTAGGAGCACTTTGCTTTTATAGTATTTATATTTCACAGGATATGTTCCCAGTCACGGCAAGTCTTGTTGTGGCCGTAGCTTCGGCTATTCCCTTACTTTTAGGCAGTTATTTAAATCTGCTGCTGATAATCTGTTGCATTGTTGTCGTTGCTCTTCCCATTGCTATAGCTTTAATCTTGCTCGGAACTGTGAGTTCTTTGTCACTATTATTTCTGGAAGCTTTATATGTGACTGGAGTTATCTGGCTTGCCAAGATGTTGCGGATTTCTTCAATTGCAAAATTAAAACTGAAGAAAGTTATCAATAATAAAGCAGAGAGATTGGATGCTGCTCTCAATACGATGCCGCAAGGTGTGGTGCTATTCGATCCTGATTACAATGTAATTTTAATTAACGCCCATGCAATGCAACTGTTAAATATGAAACAGCATCGTCTTCTTGGGCGCAGCTATGCTGTTATCACTCGTTATTGTGTTTTAAGCGGCCTTTTTCCGGCCGATTCCTATTTAAATATCCGCTCGCGTATTGAGGGTCTGCTAAATGGTCAGCGCAAACAGGATATTTTGCAGCTTTCTGCAGGGCGTTATATTGAGTGCACAGCTACCTTAAATGTGGATGGCAATGTCACATTATTAATTGGTGATGTGACATCACGAATAGAGGCTGAAGAACAAATCCAATATATGGCGCATTATGATGCGCTGACGAATTTGCCCAATCGTTCATATTTTGACCGACTGATAAAGTCCGTTCGTATGAATAATGAAGGCACTGCTTGGGAGCTGTTGATTGTTATTGATATTCAACAGCTTAAGCGGATCAATGAAGCCTATGGCCATTTGTGTGGTGATGCTGTGCTACAGGCTTTTTCACGCAGACTTACCGAGATTGATAAAAAACGCTTTATCGCTTCAAGATTTGGTAGTGATGAATTTGTCATCTATGTGAAGCCGTCCCGTTCGGAGCCAGATGTTACGAATATACTGAATAAAGTTTTCCAATCGATAACGGGTAACTATAATATCAGTCATATTAAGCTGGATGTCGATATTTGCGCCGGTGTTGTGGTCAGTAGCGTAAAGCAAACATTGAACGACTTACATATGAAAGCAGGGCTGGCACTGGCAGAAGCAAAAGCAAGCCAAGAGCAGCTTTGGGTTATCTATGATGAGTGTATGAACGAAGCTTATCATAAGAATAAAAGGTTGCGTGAAGATTTGAAAAAGGCTGTGGAGGCAAATGCACTCGAAGTGCATTATCAGCCTATTGTGAGTTCGAGATCATTACGCGTTGTGGCTTATGAAGCCTTGGCCAGATGGAACCATCCGGAATTGGGATATATATCGCCAGCGGACTTTATACCATTGGCGGAAGAAATCGGGCTGGTCTCACAAATCACCGAGAAAGTTTTACTAAGGGCATGTGAGGATTGTACATTTTGGCCTGATCATATTAATGTTTCTGTTAATCTATCTGTTATAGACTTGGAAAATGATAAAGTTATCGAGGCCGTCCAGCAAGCACTTAAACTAAGCCATTTAGAGGCACATAGGCTTGAGCTTGAGGTTACAGAGAGCGCTGTTATCAGGGATCAGGATCGTGCTGTGCCAATTTTGGAGCGGCTTCGCACGCTAAATGTCAGCATTGCTCTTGATGATTTTGGGACTGGCTATTCCAGCCTCAGCTATTTGAATGTTTTGCCTCTTACCAAAATTAAGATCGATCGCGCATTTGTCAGCAAAATTACTGTCAATAATCGCTCTATGATGCTTTTGAGGGGTATTGCCCATTTGTCGCGCGAGCTTGGACTGGGCGTTACGGTAGAGGGAATTGAAACAGAAGAGCAGCTGGCAATCATACGGCGTTCAGGTGTCGCAGATCTTCTGCAAGGTTTTATATTGGGACGACCGTGCCCTGCTGATCAGATAGTTTATAATGATAGACAAACATTGCAGTAGATTGTTGGGAGCTGTTACATTTCTGCTAATTTTAAACATCATTAACCTCAAAAATTTGAGGGAAAAATAGACTTTCCTATTCGCAAGAATTTGCTATCCTGTTGAAAATAACAGAGGTGGAACTGAATATGGCAGAGAATTCTAATAGCGCACCTTTAGAGCTTGGCGCTGATATGGACTATTTAGAACATGAGCGGACCTATGCAGGTTTTGTTGCTATTGTAAAATGGGCCGCTGTTGTACTCGTAGCCTTGATGATAGCCATGGCTGTTGGCTTTTTTGTTGCGGGCGCTGGTTCAGCCTCTATAGTGTTTGTTCTGGTCTGTTTGGCTGCGTGGTATATTCTTTAGCAGAGAGCCGCCACAATGTTTTATATCCGGCCTGTGTTTAAGCCGGATATATTCTCATCAAATATCAATAAGTAATGTTAGCTGCCGTAAATCATCTGATCCTGCAGTTTGCGTAGCTCTGCAATTTTGGAACCAGCTTTTGGTGTTGCGTTTTCATAAGTAATGAGCTCCCCTTTTTTGATCGGAGCCAATACGGTGCCATTTTGCAGCAAGCCACATGGAATAGCTTTGGTTGATCTCGCCTCATGAGTCGTCATGATCCATGAGCGGTAGCAATACTGGCCGATTGCATCCAGTCTTTCGCCAGGTTGCATATCTTTTTTAGCGACAGCACAAACTTCAGCGACCGGTTTCGGCAGTGGCACCATATCAATTTTATTTTGTAGTAAAGCGCGCCCTATCGTCAAAGGCACTTCCAGTGACGTCAGGTGATAGGGGCGATGGAATGTGAAATATGGCCCTTTACCGACTTTAAGATCTTCCAGTCTTTCGATCAGGCGCGGATGATCCATTTTTACGACGACAAAAACACCCGGTGATACGCCCTTGCCAATCGAATAGTCAACGACACCAGTTTTTTTGAGGACGCCGCCATCGCTTTCAGGAATGAGTGTTGATGCCAGTTTGTCTATATCGGCTTTAGGGCCATGCATGCCTGGAATGTCGGGAACTAGACCTGTGGCATTTGCAATCGCTGCCATTTCAACCATGGTTTTTGAGCCGTCGATGAATTCAACAAGCAGGCGCACATTCATATTTCTGCGGTGCGCTTCTTCCTCGTAATCATCCGGAATAGCGTCAAAATCTAACGGGTTGTTCTTGCCTTTGCCTGCAGCAACAACCTCATAGCCAAGCGCTGATGCAAATTCGATAAGCTCCATGCAAGAGGAGGGCTCGTCGCCTGCACCTAAGCTGTAAACGACACCCTGCTGGTCAGCGAGATGCTTCAGATAAGGGCCAATCGTAACATCCGCCTCGACATTCATCATAATCAGATGTTTGCCGTTCTCGATCGCTTTTACCCCAGTATGCGCACCAACTTCTGGTATGCCTGTCGCGTCAATGACAACATCAATCATCTCATTGGATAAAATGAGGTCATTATCATCAGTAACGGCGATTTTTCCCTGCTCAATGGCAGAATTCATCGCGCTGGCAGTGGTGGCGTGTTGTGCGTGACCTTCCTCCCCATAGGCAATATCAACGGCTTTAAATGTATTGGGCAGCCGCAGTGCAGATAGGGCGCCAATTTCCAAGCCAGGCATGCGGGCAACTTGGGTGACAATATCTGTGCCCATTTCACCTGCGCCTATAAGGCCTATTCTGATCGGACGACCACTATCAGCCCGTTTTTTGAGATCACGAGCTAAGCCGGTTAATTCCACATTGGTTGCCATAAAATGTCCTCTACGTGGCGTGTCCACGATTGTCTTTTACAGTCTGTCATAATTCTGCGAAGCTATAATGTGAGTGCGGGCTAGATTATGAATATGTTAATTGCTTGTCACATGACCATATTATAGCGAAGATAAAACAGGCTATAACACAAGCGAGCATATGTAACAGTGATGAATTGCAATAAACTTATTCCTGAACTTATTATTTTTGATTGTGACGGTGTTTTGGTGGATAGTGAGCCTCTATCCATTAAAGCAATGGAGCAGGTATATGCTAATCACGGAATGGAGTTGAAAGCCGGATTGGTGGCTAAGGGTGTGGGCATGAAACATGCCGATATTGCCGCTTTAATTGAAAGAGAAAGTGGCTTCAGTCTGCCCGCCGAAGCTTATGCGGATTTTTGGCCGATAACACGTGAATATTTTAGCGGTCAATTGCAGGAGACATTGGATATTAAAGATTTCTTGGGTGCTTTGAATTTAAAGCGCTGTGTGGCGTCATCTTCAACCCCGGAGCGGATTAAATTCAGCTTAAAAGAAACTGGCTTGAGCGATTATTTCGGCAATGATATTTTTTCCTCCACAATGGTAAAGCACGGTAAACCAGCACCGGATTTGTTTTTATATGCTGCTGAAAAAATGGATGTCGATCCAGCACTTTGTGTCGTCATTGAAGATTCACCCTATGGGGTGGAGGGTGCAGTGCGTGCTGGTATGACTGCACTTGGCTATATTGGCGGCTCACACAGCTATCCGGCACACAAAGATTGTCTTATAAATGCAGGCGCATCAGGCATATTCAAGCATTGGGGAGAGCTTGGTAGTGATATCTCTAATTATCGGACGCTATAATAGACACATGTTGTCCAAGCATAAATAGATTGGAAAAGTTGAACTGCTGCTTAAAAGTGTATTTTTTATAAAAATATTATGGTTTCGGTTTGCCTTTCTATCTGTTCAAGCTAATGGATTGCTTATGTTGGATTATACTAAGAAATTGGATTAGAGATCATGAAAGAAGCTATCAGCCTTGATCAGCTGCGTGAATTTATAGGCAAAGAGATTGGTTGCTCTGAGTGGCGCGCAGTGACACAGGACATGATCGATAAATTTGCCGACGCGACAGATGACCATCAGTTTATTCATGTTGATCCTGTTAAAGCGGCGGCAGAAACGCCATTTGGCGGCACCATTGCGCATGGTTTCTTAACGCTTTCCTTGCTGTCTACACTCGCTTTTGAGGCGCTGCCGATGCTTGAGGGCGCCACAATGGGTATCAATTATGGATTTGATAAAGTCCGTTTTATGAGCCCTGTTAAAACGGGCTCAAGAGTACGTGCTAGATTTAAACTGGCAGATGCTGATATCCGGCCATCAGGAAGAGTGGTGAACCACTATGAGGTAACCCTTGAAGTGGAGAATATGATCAAGCCTGCTCTGACTGCTACCTGGCTTACAATCGCTGTTGTAGAGTTGCCGGAAGAATAATCATTCATTATATGGCTGCGATTAAATCTGCTCATAGTTTATGGGCAGATTTTTTGCGCTGGTTAAGTCAAAAATTTGTTGATTTTGAGAATCAGTTTTTGCCTGCGGGCATGGGGAATTGCTCAAGTTTGAGGAAAATGCGGGTGATGTACCGTATTTCCTGCATTAATTTTCACTAAAAAGACGGCTCATGACGAAAATCAAGCTAATTAGTGGACAGAAAGATTACATTCTGTTATTAGCGACCCCAATTTACAACGGCTAACCGTTGTGAAGCTTGGGTGATTTGGGTGTTTTGGGTGATTTGATCGTCTGATATATTTAAAGACCCCTCATGGCCTCAGGCTTAAACGAAATTCTAACCGAAACGGAACGGGATTACACGTGCAGGTACTCGTACGCGATAATAATGTTGATCAGGCTCTCCGCGCGCTCAAGAAAAAGATGCAGCGCGAAGGTATCTTCCGCGAATTAAAAATGCGTGGCCATTACGAAAAGCCATCTGAAAAGCGTGCTCGCGAAAAGGCTGAAGCTATTCGCCGTGGCCGCAAGCTTGCTCGTAAGCGCGCACAGCGTGAAGGCCTTGTTAGCGGCCGCACAGCGACAGCTCGTTAATTTACGAGCTTGGCAACTAGAAACAATGGTTGCAGTTTAAAAATTCTGGTTATTTTTTACAAATATTTTGCCGGATTGAAAAATAAAGGGGTGGGGTGATATTGTCGCCGCCACCTTTTTGCTGTTCATTAGAGCGATTAAATATAATTAAGATCGCAGTATTCTCCTTAGACTCTTTATCAAATTGCATTATAACACTAGTAAAATTGCGCAAGCGAAACTGTGAAATGCTCTAGACTAATTGTCTAAATGGAATTCTGGCAGCACATAGCTTGTTCAGGGGAGCGGGCTCTAAATGACTTTGTTAAACTATAAGAAAAACACCACTATTGCTGATTGTCTTGGCCTGACCGCCAATCGTAAAAGGTGTCTGATTGGTTCTCAGCTTCTTATTTTGAGTATGCTGGCACTGTTGGCGGGCTGCCAAAGTAATTCTGGTGTGGTTTTGTCTCCTACTGACATTGCGCAGGGTTCAAGCCAGAATATCGGATCTTTAACGGCTGTTATTCAACAGTCACCGCGTGACCCTGAGGGCTACAATGTTCGTGGTGCTGCCTATGGTAAGGCAGGACGCAATCAAGACGCTATAAAGGACTTCAATCAAGCCATACAGTTGAAGCCGGACTATTATCAGGCATATGCGAACCGTGCTTTGATTTATCGCTCCATGGGCGACAATCGTAAAGCTCTGCAAGATTATAGTCGTGCCCTGCAGATCAATCCTGATTATGACGCAGGTTATATTGGTCGCGGTAATGTTTACAGAGCGCTTGGCCAAAATGAGCAGGCTTTGAGCGATTTCAACAATGCCATTCGTTTGGATACGACCAATGGACGTGCTTATCACAATCGCGGTTTAATCTATCAGATCAGGGGGCAGCACAAGCAAGCGATTGAGGATTTCTCATCCGCAGCATCTTTGCAGCCGGCAGCAGCTGAGCCTTATAACGGACGTGGACTATCCTATGCAGCATTGGGTGATTATGACAATGCTTTTGATGATTTTAATACGGCAATCAATCTGGATAAAAACAAAGCTGAAAGCTGGGCTAATCAAGCGATGATCTATGAACAGCGCGGTGATAAAGCAAGGGCTGTGCAGTCTTATTCGCGAGCTATTCAGTTGGATCCATCCTACAGGCCTGCCAAGGCCGGATTGTCGCGTGTGCGCGGATGATAATCATGCGCACGAAGTAATCTGTGCGCATGAAGTTTTGCATATGCAGTCAGCATACCACTAAAGACTGAATTAGCTTTTTAGATTTCTTTTATCTAAATTATATACCAGCCTGTCACCTATCCACTGGATGAGGCAGACAAGAATAACCAGAATGACAACAACTGACACCATGATTGTTGTTTCAAAGCGCTGGTAGCCATAGCGAATGGCGAGATCTCCCAGCCCACCTGCACCAATGGCACCTGCCATGGCAGACGCGCCGATGAGTGTGACGACAGTGACCGTAAAGCCTGCAACAAGGCCTGGCATGGATTCTGGTATCAAGACATGTTTGATAATCGTGCGTTTAGTCGCGCCCATAGCGCGTGCAGCTTCAATCAGTCCGTTATCAACTTCACGCAGTGAAACCTCTGCAATGCGTGCATAATATGGGATCGCTGCGATTGAGAGTGGTACAATCGCTGCCCAGGTACCAATTGAAGTACCGACGACTAATCGGGTGAATGGTATCAGTGCGACCAGTAAGATAATGAACGGAACGGAGCGAAAGCCGTTAATCAATGCACCAAGTGTGAGATTAACGCTCAGATTTTCAGCAAGGCCTTTGGGCTGCGTTAGAATCATTATGATGGCTAATGGCAGACCGATGACGAGCGAAATAATGCTCGATACACCAGTCATTATGATGGTTTCCCAAAAAGAGCGCCACAGCAGATCAAGCATTACCGGAGACATAACCAAGGACCTCTGCTGAATCAGAATGAGCGTTTAAATAAGCGAGCGCTGTCGATAATCTGTCGGGCTCAAGGGCTGGCAGGCTGATGAATAAAGTGCCGACGGGAATGTCCTGAACCAATTCAATGCCGCCATGAACAAGATAGCCTTGTAGGCCTGTGCCTTCGGCGATTTCTGCAAAAAGCGGTCTTCTGGCATTCTCGCCTGAAATATGCAGGCGCACGATTACATTGTCGCCTTTGTCTTGCTTCAGGTTTTTAGCAATCGAATCCGGCAGTTGCGGTGTAATAACCTGCAGAAGATTGCGTGTCATTGTTGTTTTTGGATGCGCAAAAACATCAATAACCGCACCTTCTTCTACAATTGAGCCATTTTCCATCACAACAACACGATCGGCAATTTGACGGATTACTTCCATTTCATGCGTAATCAGCATGATGGTCAGGCCGAGTTCACGGTTGATGCTTTTGAGAAGGTCTAAGATGGATTGCGTCGTTTCCGGATCAAGCGCGGATGTTGCTTCATCGGAGAGCAGAATTACGGGATCAGCTGCTAGTGCGCGCGCGATACCAACACGTTGTTTCTGGCCGCCTGAAAGTTGAGAGGGATATTGTTGCGCTTTGTCGCTAAGCCCGACCAGTTCAAGCAGCTCAAAGACGCGTTGCTTTTGCTTGTTCTTCGGATAGCCCGCTATTTTTAATGGTAACTCGATATTCTCGGCGACTGTCTTGGATGAAAGCAGATTAAAATGCTGGAAAATCATCCCGATGCGACGACGTACAGGCAGCAATTGTTGATCTGAATAGCCTGAAATATCCTGTCCTTCAATACGGATAATTCCATTGTCGGGTCGTTCCAATCCGTTTACGCAACGAATTAGCGTTGATTTTCCAGCGCCACTGCGTCCTATGATACCGCAGATCTCACCAGCTTGAATATTTAAAGAGACGTCTTTGAGAGCGGCGGTTTTCCCAAAAGTGCGGTGCACATTCTTCATCTCTATTATTAAGGGAACGTCACTCTTCACGGAAAGTTCTTTCATCATTCTTCGCTGCTCATGCGAACAGTCTAAAAGATTTATTAGTTAAAAATAGTTCACTCACTTGATCGCCAGTGACACACAAATAGGGGCATATCAAGTTTTTGTACACTGCAACATAGATTTCATCATGATATCTAAAAAAATAGACACCCACACAGCATGAGAAATGTGCGGGTGTCTATTGATAGTCAGGATTTTACTCCCAGGCAGGAATGCCGGTGCCTTTATAAGCGCGGTCTAGCTCTGCCTTAACAGCATCATTTTGATAGGAGGCAACCAGTGCCTTTACCCAGTCACTATCCAGATCATCGGTGCGAACTGCAATGAAGTTGTTATATGGGTTATCAACATTGCTTTCCCAAGCTATTGCATCAGTTGGGGTCAGATCTGCTTTGAGTGCCCAGTCATTATTGACAATAGCGATATCAAGATCATCAATTGAGCGGCCAACCACGCCTGCATCAAGCTCTTTAATATCCAGCTTTTTAGGATTTTCGATAATATCAATTGGGGTTGCTAATACACCAGCATCTGGACGCAGTTTGATCAGTTCTTTTTCTTCAAGAACACGTAGAGCACGGCCTTCATTAGAAGGATCGTTAGGAACGCCAACAACCGCGCCTTCTTTCAGTTCGCCCAGATCTTTGATTTTGCGGGAATAAACGCCAATTGGCCAAACCGCGGTGTAGCCGGCAACGGAAATTTTATAGCCATGCTGATCAACCTGTGCATCAAGATATGGCTTGTGCTGGAAAGAATTGGCATCAATTTCTTTGCGTTCCAGCGCTTCATTCGGCTGATTGTAATCGTTGAAAATAACGAGTTCCAGATCGAGACCATTCTTCTTGGCTTGCTCGGCAACAACTGCCCAGACATTTTCGTCTTCGCCACCCATAATGCCAACTTTAACGGTTTTATTTTCAGCAAATGCGTGGAATGGAGCTGAGATACCGACCGTTGCAACGGCAGTAGCTAGTAGCAATGTTTTCAATGCATCGCGGCGCGAAGCAGATTTTTTTGACAGAGCCTGAGACATTTGAACCCTCTTAGTCTTTGACGCTTAATGCTGATTATTAAATAAAACTCTTTTGAATTTCTGTACGGCGATAATTCACTGAAAGCATTATTTAAACAAGGAAAATTATTCCTATATACCGCTGATTAATGCTGTTAAAGTCCAGAATATGAGGCTTGATGGGATGTTTTTACCATTTCTGGCTT
Organism: uncultured Paenochrobactrum sp.; assembly: GCA_947627865.1. Lineage (GTDB taxonomy): Bacteria > Pseudomonadota > Alphaproteobacteria > Rhizobiales > Rhizobiaceae > Paenochrobactrum. Next base: position 17,294 of record CANQXU010000012.1, read on the forward strand.
AGAAAAGCTGTTTATCTTGGCAAGCTCGTTGTCGTATCAAAAAAACAGACGAGATTCTCCAGATCCGAGTTCTATAAATACCGGCTTTAGGTTTGATGACGGTTTATATCATGGCGAAGAATAATAGATGTGGTTAGATCAGCAACCTGATCATTGGTGGCAATGAGATCACGCAGATCATTTAGCCTATCAATGCTGGGCACTTCGAGTTCAACGATCATATCCAGCTGGCCTGAAAGTGATGAAACGCGCCTCACTTCTGCATAACCTGCTAATTGATCCAGCAATTGGGGTGCAGGAGTTTTGTTCAAGGTTATAAATAAAAATGCGCTGATATTGGGGGAATTCAAATGGCCGATATCTGCACGATAGCCACGAATAATGCCGGACTTCTCAAGATTATGGACGCGTTCACCCGTAGCGCTGCGCGATAGACCAATGAGGCCGGCAAGTGTTTTGAGCGGAATGCGGGCTTCTTTTGATAGTATCTGCAATATTTGGCGATCAATGTGATCCGGCTGTTTCATGATGGGGCCTGATAGAAAATTGACTGTCGGCATAATGTCGGTTTATGCCGTAAAAGTGTCGGTTAAGACGACCATATGATTGATGCCTGAAAAATACGAACATGCCAAGTTAGATTTACAGATGAACCCTAACTGCGTGAATTTTATGACTGATATTACTCATCCGGCCCCTCAGTTTACCGAAGCAGAAGCAATAGAGATTGCTGAAGCAAAATTTGGCATAAAATCTAAAGCCTCACCGCTTGATAGTGAGCGGGATCGTAATTTTCGTCTTGATAGCGAAGATGGCGAGCGCTTTATTCTTAAAATAATTAATGCCAGCGAACCGCGTGCGGAAAGCGAATTTCAGACGGCCATGCTTGAGCATTTACTGCGTGTTGCGCCGGATTTGCCTGTACCACATCTCAATCGTGGTCTGGATGGTGCGGTATTACAGCAGATTAAGGGCAGCGACGGGAAAAATTATTTAGCAAGACTTGTTAGCTGGTTACCCGGTGAGCCATTGGCCGAGGCAAAGCGGAATTTCGGTCTATTACATAATCTTGGCTCTTTGTTAGGCCAGCTTGATATAGCGCTGCGCGGCTTTATCCACAAAGGAGCATTGCGCGAGTTTGATTGGGATTTGCGCTTCGCAGGACGCGCCAAAGGGCGTTTGGATCACATTAAAGATCAGCAGCAGCGGGAAATATTAGAATATTTCATTAATCGCTTTGAAACATGGGTAGAACCAAAGCTTGCGACCTTGCGCAGTCAAGTCATTCATAATGATGCCAATGACTGGAATGTGTTGGTAAAAGATCGGCATAGCGAAGATGTGGTCGGGCTGATCGATTTTGGCGATGCGGTGCATACAGTGCTGGTTGCCGATGTTGCGATTGCCTGCGCTTATTCGATGTTGGATATGGATGATCCCATAGCTGCCGCTGCCTCATTAGTTGCTGGGTTCCATGAGCAATATCCTTTATTAGCAGGTGAAGCTGATCTGATTTTTGATCTTATTGCTATGCGTTTGGTTACAAGTGTAACCCTTTCAGCGCTACGTAAAGATGAAACCAAGGACAATCCCTATCTTGCAATTAGCGAACAACCTGCCTGGGATTTGCTGTATAAATTGCGCCGTATGAAGCCTGAATTTGCGCGCGCAATTATTCGCAAGGCCTGCGGCTTTGACGCGGTTGAAGGTGCAGCGGCAGTGCGGGAGTGGATTGCACAGCACAAAAAAACTTTCGCACCCATCATCCGGCCAGCACCTGCGACAATGACCAAGGTTATCGTACCTTATGGTGACGCAGAGCATTTCATGACTATAGCTTCAGCTGAACAGCGAGCAGAAGAAGCCACCCGCTGGTGGGATGAATATTGTGAGCTTGACAGTATTCAACTTGGTGTTGGCCCATGGGGTGAAAAGCGCATTGTCTATACCGACAAGGCATTCGAATCACGCTTTCAACAAGGTCGCAGGCGAGATCATCATCTGGGCCTTGATCTGTTCATGCCAGCAGGTACCAAGCTCTATGCGCCAATTGATGGTGTGGTCAAAAGTGTTGAGGTGGAAAAAGAACCACTTGGTTATGGCGGTCTCATTGCCATAGAGCATCAGCCGGAGGGATGTCCGCCTTTTGTGACGCTCTGGGGACATATGGGGCATGAGGTACTTAACAGGCTGAAGGCTGGTCAGAAACTATCGGTTGGTGATTTAATTGGCGAAATGGGCGGCATTTCAGAAAATGGCGGCTGGACACCCCATCTTCATTTGCAAATAAGCGTGGATACAGAACTGTCGGCCACTGATATTTTAGGTGTTGGTGAAGCGGATTATCTGAATGTTTGGGCAGATTTATTTCCAGATGCTTCTGATCTTATTGATTTACCAGAGGAAATATATCATCAGGCAGGCCGTGATCGGGCAGAGATAGTTGAGCTGCGCAAAGAAATTTTACTGCCCAATTTATCAATTTCATATTCAGAGCCCATAAAATTTGTGCGGGGGGATGGTGTCTGGCTGATTGATAATCGGGGACGCGCTTATCTCGATTGTTTCAATAATGTTTGCCATCTTGGTCATGCGCATCCACAAGTGGTGGAGGCAATTGCAAAACAAGCCGGCCTACTTAATACCAATACGCGTTATCTGCATGATAATATTGTTAATTATGCCGAGCGTCTTACTGCTACTTTGCCAGAAGGTTTGACGGTTGCATCATTTTCCTGCACTGGCAGCGAGGCCAACAGTTTGATGTTGCGTATGGCGCGCAATCATACGGGGCGCAAAGATGTGATTGTGCTTGATTGGGCATATCATGGGACAACACAGGAGCTGATTGATCTCAGCCCGTATAAATATAAACGAAAAGGCGGCAAGGGGCGGCCCGAGCACGTTTTTGAGGCGGCAATTCCTGATAGCTACCGTGCACCACATGATTGGCCATTAGAAGAGCATGGCAAGCGTTTTGCACAAAGCGTGGCGGAACAAATTGACATGATGCAAAAACAAGGGCGCGGGCCTGCATTATTTATGGCGGAATCCATTCCAAGTGTTGCCGGGCAAGTTTTCATGCCTGAAGGTTATTTGCAGGAAGTTTATAAAATGGTTCGCGATGCTGGCGGACTTTGCGTTGCGGATGAGGTGCAGGTCGGCTTTGGTCGTATTGGTAGCCATTGGTGGGCGTTTGAAACGCAGGGCGTTGTGCCCGATATTGTAACAATGGGTAAGCCAATCGGCAATGGTCATCCTATGGCAGCGCTTGTGACGACACGCGAGGTGGCCGATAGTTTCAATAATGGCATGGAGTATTTTAATACTTTTGGTGGAAATCCGGTTTCTTGTGCGGCAGGGCTTGCGGTACTGGATGTGATTGAACAACAAAACCTGCGCCAAAATGCATTTGATATTGGCAATTATCTGATGGAACGCTTTCATGAGATGCAATCACGCTATGATATAATCGGAGATGTGCGCGGGCAGGGCTTGTTCCTTGGCATCGAGTTGGTGAGCGACCGTAAAACCAAAGAACCGGCAACTGAACTTGCGAAGGAAATTAATGATGCAGTGCGTGAGCGGGGCGTTCTAATGGGAACGGAAGGGCCATATGACAATGTCTTGAAAATGCGCCCTTCAATGATCTTTAGCCGCGAGAATGCCGATCATTTGGTCGCCGTGCTGGAAGATAGTTTTCAGTATGTATTAGCTAATTGATATATTAAAAGCCCCGCTGATCAAGCGGGGCTTTTATAACTGGACTTATTTAAGTTCAGTTTTGTTTGGCGAAGCCTTGTTCACGCATCTGGCTTAGCGACATTTTTGGTGACAGAGCTTCCGGATCGATGCGGATTTCAATCAGTGCTGGTTTGCCCGATTTTTCACAACGTTCAAAAGCTGCGGCGAAGTCTTCAGTTTTTTCAACAACTTCACCATGAAGATGATAAGCACGGGCAAGAGCCGCAAAATCCGGATTTTGAAGATCTGTCCCTGAAACACGTGCCGGATAAGTACGCTCCTGATGCATACGGATTGTGCCATACATGCCATTATTAATGACGATGAAGATGACATTGGCACCATATTGTGCAGCAGTTGCAAGTTCCTGACCATTCATCAGAAAACAACCATCACCAGCAAAACCAAGCACTGTGCGCTCCGGATATTGCAGTTTGGCGGCGATAGCTGCCGGAATACCATAGCCCATTGAGCCATTGGTTGGCGCAAGCTGTGTGCGGAATTGATTGTATTGATAGAAACGGTGCACCCATGCGGAATAATTGCCGGCACCATTGGTGATGATGGTGTCTGGCTTTACATGTGCCCGCAGCCACTCCATGATTTTACCCATTTGCACCTGACCGGGAATGACGGGTGTCTGAATGTGTTCTTCAAAGTTTTTGCGTAATGTTTCTGCCCATTTTTTGTATTTTGGCTCGGTTGAAGGCTTGCGCTTTGCTGCTGCACGGCAAAATGCCGGCATAGACGCATTGACCGCAATTTCCGGATAATACACGCGGCCAAGCTCTTCCGCACCTGAATGGATATGAATGAGTTTTTGCTGCGGAACGGGTGCTTCAATCAAGGTGTAGCCAACGGTTGTCATCTCGCCCAGACGTGCGCCGACAGTGATGAGAAGATCAGCATCTTTAATGCTTTGTGCCAGTTTCGGGCCAACAGCCGTTCCAAGGTCACCAACATAAAGCGGGTTATGGTTGTTAAATAAATCCTGACAACGAAATGATGCTGCGACTGGCAGATTATAGTTCTCTGCAAATTTTTGCAGGTCACTCACGGCTTGTGCATTCCAACCGCCGCCACCAACGATCATGAGCGGACGCTCTGCTGTGGATAGTAAAGCGTCAATCTCATCAAGCTGCTCTTCGCTGACATGCATCTCGACTTGCTTATAGGGTGGTGTATCAGCGATTGACACGTCTGTGGTTAGCATATCTTCTGGCAGAGCTACCACAACAGGACCAGGGCGGCCATTGACTGCGCGGTGAAAGGCCTGACTGACCAATTCAGGTATGCGGTTGGCATCATCAATCTGCACCACCCATTTGGCCATTTGGCCAAACATGCGACGATAATCCACCTCTTGAAATGCTTCGCGCTCGACCTGATCACTGGCCACTTGACCAATAAACAGGATCATAGGTGTTGAATCCTGAAAAGCCGTATGAACACCAACAGATGCATTGGTTGCACCAGGGCCACGGGTGACAAAACAAATACCAGGCTTGCCAGTCATCTTCCCATAAGCATCAGCCATATAGGCCGCGCCACCTTCCTGACGGCAAACAATCAGATCAATTTCGTCTTTGACATCATGAAATGCATCCAGCGCTGCCAGATAACTTTCGCCGGGTACACAAAACACACGCTCGACACCTTGAACACGTAGTGCATCAACGAGCACCTCTCCTCCGGTACGCGTATTAGCCTTATTGCGCATTGAGATGAACCTTTCTCCCAAGACAGGTTTTAATATTGCAGGCATGAAATCAATTTGTTTAGAGGCGCTCCACAGCTATTGCTGTGGCTTCTCCTCCGCCAATACATATTGATGCCATGCCACGTTTCAGATTATTTTGCTGCATCGCGTGCAGCAATGTCACAATTATTCTTGTGCCGGAGCAGCCAATCGGGTGGCCGATCGCACATGCTCCGCCGTGGATATTTACTTTTTCAGCGGGTAGATCGAGCTCTTGCATTGTCGCCATGACAACCACTGCAAAAGCTTCATTGATTTCAAATAAATCAATATCACGCATTGACCAGCCGGTTTTCACTGCAAGTTTCTGCATTGCAAAAACCGGCGCAGTGGTGAACCAGGCTGGTTCTTGTGCAAAAGAAGCGTGACCACGAATAGCGGCCAATGGTTGAAGACCACGCTTTTCAGCCTCAGAGAGTTTCATTAATATCAGGCTTGCAGCACCATCAGATATGGATGAAGCATTGGCTGCTGTGATTGTACCATCTGTTTTAAATGCTGGTTTGAGTAATGGAATTTTTTCAGGCTTTGCGCGTTGCGGCTGTTCATCCAAAATTAAACCGGCAAAAGGTATGATTTGTGAGGTAAAGGAGCCATTTGCATTGGCTTCGAGAGCACGTTCAAGTGACCGCAAAGCAAATTCATCTTGTGCCTTGCGTGAAAAACCAAAATGCTCTGCGGTCTTTTCTGCAAAAATGCCCATTGGTGTGCCACGCTCATAAGCGTCTTCAAGGCCGTCGAGAAACATGTGGTCATAAATTGTCCCATGTCCTGCGCGGTAGCCGCTGCGGGCTTTTTCCAGAAGATAGGGCGCATTGGTCATACTTTCCATGCCACCAGCAAGCACGATGTCTGATGTGCCGGCGTAAATTTGGTCAACGCCTTGCATCACTGTTTTCATGCCTGATCCGCAAACTTTGTTCAATGTTGTGCAGGGTGTCGAGCGTGCAAGGCCGCCATGAAATGCGGCCTGTCGTGCGGGAGCCTGACCAATAGCTGCAGGCAAGACACAGCCGATAAGAAGATCATCTATCTCATCGGGTTGTAATTTCGATTGATTGATATTCGCGGAAATCACCGCACCTGCGATTTCGGGGGAAGTGTGATTTTTATATGCACCTTGAAAGCTGGCAATCGGTGTGCGCAGCGCACTGGTTATAACGACGGGATCATGTTTTGAGTTGGTGCAGTTCATGCTCAATTTTACGCCCTCCATTTCATCATGACCAAAGTTTTATAAAATCAGATAACAGCATAGTCAGGCACGGGAATATAGCACGAAGCTCATGAGCAAATATCATGGGGTGATGCGCGAAAACAGGCTCGTTGGTGATGGTCATGACTTTCAAATAAATATGAAGTTATTAGAGTTTGCATCAATTTAAAACTATTAAATGGTGCTGGCTTTTGCATAGTGAGAATGCTGAAAGCTATTGTGCGGACGTAATATTAAAACATGTGGAACAGATATGACTGAGTTGAATATTGATGGGCTAAATAAATTTATTCAATCTATGCCAGATAATTACAAAGGCCCTGGTGGTGCAGTCGCAGTCATCAAAGATGGTGAAGTTGTAGCTCAAAGAGTATGGGGTTTTTCAAACCTGCTCAAACATGAGCCGCTCACCGCCTCTACCCGCATGCCTATTTGCTCGATCAGCAAAGAGTTCACTTGTGCAGTATTGCTTGATCTGGTTGGCGAGCCGGAAGCACTGGATACTGCATTTTCCGCGTTTTTATCCGGCTTTGAGGATCAGCTGCCTTCTGTGCGGCAGCTATGCAACAATCAGTCAGGTTTGCGTGATTATTGGGCGCTGACTGTTCTTTGCGGTGCGTTGCCGGAAGATGTATTTGTGCCGGAACAGGCAAAAAGCCTGTTGCAAAGGCTGAAGACAACCCATTTTACACCTGGCACCCAATATTCATATAATAACGGGAACTTCCGCATTCTCTCCATGTTGCTGGAAGAAGCGACAGGCCGTGATTTGATCAGCCTTTTGAAAGAAAAAGTCTTTGATCCGGCTGGTATGAAAAGTGCCGAGCTTATACCTGATAACGGTGCATTCAATGATTGTGTCGGTTATGAAGGCAATGTGCAATTCGGCTATATTCCTGCGGTGAACCGTATTCATTGGAGCGGCGATGCGGGAATTTGTGCGTCTCTTGATGATATGATTGCATGGGATCAGTTTGTTGATGCCACGCGTGATGATGAAAATAGTTTATATCAGCGAATTGCCGTAGCGCAGCCATTTATTGATGGCAAGAAAAGCCCCTATAATTTTGGCCTCAATGTTCGTGAGCTCGCAGGGCGTCGAATAACGGGCCATGGTGGCGCATTGCGGGGCTGGCGCTGTCAACGTTTCTATTCTCAAGCAGACCGCTTATCGGTGATCGTTTTGTTTAATCACCAAAGTGATGCTTATGGTGCTTGCCTGCAATTAATGCAAATTGCCCTGAATGTCGTGCCCGATCCAGTACAAACAGTTAAAGTTAATACGGGTTGGTATGGCGATTATCTAGATCCGGTCAGCGGTCTTGTGCTCAGCCTTTCCGAGGCCGGAGAGGGCCAGATGAAAGCGCGTTTTTCAACATCACCGGAATTGGTTAAAGTTGTTGAGGAAAATATTGCTCGTTCCGGCGCTATGGTGCTGGAGCGCGAGGGTGATGTGATTAAACTAGCCCGAGCATCTGAAAATCTTTTTGCAACGCTTTATAGATTAAAGCGTGTTGTTAAAGCAGACATTGTCGGTCGTTATCATTCACCAGAGTTGGATGCGGAATTCGTCTGTGTGGAAGCTGGCGGTGCACTTTATGCATCCTTTGAAGGTTTTTTAGGCAAAAGCCCGATGCAGCCGCTTTATTGCGTTGGCGAGGATGTTTGGTTGCTGCCAAATCAGCGGAGCATGGATGCGCCAGCACCAGGTGACTGGTCGATAATTGTCAAGCGTGATGCAGCAGGTAACGTGTCCGGTGTTCAGCTTGGTTGTTGGCTGGCACGTGGGGTCACATATAATAAGACAGTATAAATATTGTTTGTATCAATAAAAAACCGCCGCGAAAGATCGCGGCGGTGGAAGTTGAAACGGGAGGGGATTAAGCTGCCCGCTTCATAGCATCACCAAGAATAGATACGATCTTGTCGATCTCTTCTTTTGTAATTGTGAGTGGTGGTGAAAGTGCAATAACATCACCAGTAACACGGATCAGAAGGCC
>CANQXU010000013.1 GCA_947627865.1 uncultured Paenochrobactrum sp.
CGCATGATGATCATCAGCATAGTGTGTGCAAAGATCATAATCACAACCATGATCATACCCATACCCATACCCATACCCATACTCACGATCACGATCATCAGCACAGCCATGACGGTTGTGGGTGCGATGGTGGTGATCACACGGCTGTACCATTGGCGACAGATAAAAATGTGGTTCGCTTCAGCATTGAAGGTATGGATTGTGCATCCTGTGCGGCTAAAATTGATACCGCAGTTCGCCGTATATCCGGCGTGCAAGATGTTTCCGTGTCGGTCACAAATGGTACCATGGCTGTTTCGCATGAGAGTGCAGATACCGCGGAAATTGCTGATCGCGTGACAAAACTTGGCTATAAGACAGCCATTATTACTGGAAATACGAGCTCGACAGGGAGCAGCAATCGCTTAAATAAAGCTGGCTCTGAGCGCTGGTGGCAAACGAAAAAAGGCCACCAGATGCTGTCGACTGGTGGTGCATTGGTCATCGCCTACGGCATTGGTCATCTCTTTCCGGCCTATGAATTATACGCCTTTACGGTTGCCATGCTGATCGGACTTATTCCGATTGCTAAACGCGCTTTTATGGCTGCGATCAATGGTACGCCTTTCTCCATTGAAATGTTGATGACGATTGCCGCATTTGGTGCTTTGTTTATTGGTGCGACCGAAGAGGCAGCTGCGGTTGTTTTCTTATTTCTTGTTGGTGAGCTGTTGGAGGGAGTCGCTGCAGGTAAAGCGCGCTCAAGCATTCAGTCTCTGACTGATCTGGTGCCTAAAACCGCTTTGATTGAACGGCCATCCGGCAGTAATGAAGAGATATCAGCAGACGAATTGCAGGTTGGCGATATTATTATTGTTCGCCCTGGTGATCGTATGCCAGCGGATGGTATCATTCTTTCCGGTGAAAGCTCTGTGGATGAAGCGCCAGTAACAGGTGAAAGCACCCCAATATATAAAACAATCGGGCAGCCTGTCTTTGCGGGAACGATAAATGGAGAGGCAGTCTTACGTGTTGAAGTGAGTGCAGCGGCGCAGGACAACACGATCGCTCGTGTCGTACAGCTTGTGGAGCAAGCGCAAGAGGCTAAAGCACCCACCGAACGTTTCATCAACCGTTTCTCCACATATTATACTCCATTCGTCGTTCTGGTTGCAGCGCTTGTGGCTATTATTCCGCCACTCTTTATGGGGGGAGCATGGGATGAGTGGATCTACAAAGGATTGGCGATCCTGCTGATTGGTTGCCCTTGTGCATTGGTTATTTCCACACCTGCGGCAATTGCTGCGTCTTTATCTTCAGGCGCGCGCCGTGGGTTGTTGATGAAGGGTGGGGCCGTTCTGGAAATCGCGGGCAAAGTGACAGCGGTTGCTTTGGACAAGACCGGAACTCTGACCGAGGGAAAACCTAAGGTAACGGATATAATCACAGCGTCACTCGAAGAGCCGCAAATATTACGCTTGGCAGCAGCTTTGGATGCAGGTTCCAGTCACCCGCTTGCATTGGCAATTATTGATGCGGCAAAGAAAAGGAATATCGCGTGGCCGCAAGTCACGAATGGCCATGCGATAGGTGGTAAAGGTGTGGCTGGTGAAGCAGAGGGCAGCTCTATATTCTTAGGCTCCCCTAAAGCAGCGGCAAGTTTGGCAGAGCTGGATGAAGCCATACAGTTGCAAATCACAGCTTTGAACGATGATGGCAAAACTGTCTCTGTTTTAGTGGTGGATGGTAAAATTGCGGGCGCTATCGCTATGCGCGATGAACCTCGCAATGACGCGAAAATCGGATTGAAGCGCTTGAGCGATGCCGGCATTCGCACGATTATGCTGACGGGCGACAACAGCCGTACAGCACAGGCTGTTGGCCGCGATCTTGGCATGGAAGTCCGTGCTGAGCTTTTGCCCGAGGATAAGCAGAAAATTGTCAGAGAACTGAAAGATCAAGGCTTGGTCGTTGCTAAAGTGGGAGATGGCATCAATGATGCACCGGCATTGGCAACCGCTGATATTGGTATCGCTATGGGCGGTGGCACGGATGTTGCTTTAGAAACTGCGGATGCGGCTATTCTTCATGGCCGTGTGAGCGATATTGCTGCGATGATTGATCTATCCAAGCGGACGATGATGAATATTTACCAGAATATCTTTATGTCACTGGGATTGAAGGCAGTGTTTTTTGTAACCACCATTGCGGGTATAACCGGTTTGTGGCCAGCAATTCTTGCTGATACTGGGGCAACTGTCTTGGTTACGCTCAATGCGTTGCGTTTGCTGAGGCAACCGGCCGAGTAAGTCTTATAGATAGATTTAAAAAAGCCGGAGGAAACTCCGGCTTTTTTGTTTATCTTCGTTTGAGACATTAATCGCCGATCATTTCCCTGATGCGCTCAGCATATTTTTTGCCAAAAGCGATATGATCAGGGTTGATATATTGTGTTTCATCGATGATTTGCTCTTCGTCACCGGCTTCAGCAGCACCAAGACTATTGAGGACAGCCATATAGCCCAGAATATAATCACGGGCGCTGATATCTTCTTTTTTGAGGATCTCCATCACAACAGGACGGCTCTCAAGGCTCTGAATCATTGATGCAATTGATGGATCAACGATCTTGGATTCTTCTTGTGTCGCAGTGACTTCTAGTTCTGTCAGCTGGGGATGGATCCTCTCCATCTTTTCCAGAAACTCTACTGTCAGGGGAAAATTATTAACGGCAGCAGCGGGCTCTTCCGGCGCTGGCAATGCAATGATATCTTGCGCATAGATTGGGCTGCTCGCAACAAGTGACGATGAAGTCGCCACAAGCCCCAATAGACCCAATCTGAACAGGCGAGCCAATGTAGAATTAAGCATGATGCTCTCCTTTAAAAATTGTCTTTGCGCTTGCGCAATTCTGCAAAAACATCTTTATCTGATGCTTCCATCATGCCTAAATTGCGACGGATGCGCTGGTCGTGCCAGCGTAAAAAAGGGTTTGTCGCCATTTCCTTAGCAATTGTTGTCGGTAGTGTCGGCAGATCATTGGCGCATAAATGCTGCACTTCTGCCGCCCGTTCTTTCAATGCAGCATTATCTGGATCAACACTAAGTGCAAAACGTGCATTGCTTTGTGTGTATTCATGCCCGCAAAAAACTGCAGTTTCCGGTGGCAGCTTGATGAGCTTTTGCAAGGAATGCAGCATGACGGGAGGCGGGCACTCAAACAATCTTCCACAGCCGAGAGAAAACAAAGTATCTGCAGTAAAGACAGTTTTTGCATCGGGAATATAATAAGAAATTCCGCCAGCCGTATGGCCGGGTGTTCCGATGACTTCAATTTGAAACAAGCCAAATGTGAAACTATCTTTGTCTTTTACCGTGCGATCAATGCCGGGGATCTTTTCCTTCTCGCCTTCGGGGCCGATTATGGTCACCCCAAGTTTTTGCTTTAATGCAAGATTGGCATCGACATGATCTTGATGATGGTGCGTTGTGAAAATAAAATCCAGCGACCAGCCTCTTGCTTCAAGGGCTTCCATAATTGCTCGTTCATCGGGCGCATCTATTGCAGCAGTGAGATAACTTTCCGGATCGTGTATCAGCACACCGTAATTATCATTTCTGCATATGAATTGCTCTATTTCTAAGCGCTTCATAATCACTCCCGCTGTTTGAATGGCTCTTAAAAGACCGGTAAAGCTCTGGTCGCTAGTTATTTATATTCACTTATCCTCGGGGATAGTATGTTTTTGAATGAGTGGAAGCTGAGATAGGGTGAAGATAACAGTGATTGGCATCACACCCCATACCTTGAAGGAAACCCATGTATCTGTGCTGAACATGCGCCAGACTACCTCATTGAGCACAGCCAGCAACAGAAAGAAAATACCCCATCTAAGGGTTAGTTTGCGCCAGCCCTCGGCATCAAGCCGGAAGGCTGAATCAAAAACATAGCCCAATAATGATTTGCCGAATAACAGACCGCCCAAAAGGACAAAGCCAAAAAGGCAATTAACAATGGTTGGTTTCATTTTGATGAAGGTATCATTGTGGAGCCAGAGCGTGAGTGCTCCAAAGACAACGACGATAATACCTGAGACAAGCGGCATCATTGGCAGGGTTTTTGTCAAGGCCCAAGAAATAGCCAGCGCAACAATTGTTGCGACCATGAATAATGCGGTTGCCAAAAAAATAGGCTCGCCGATAGAGCCGAGAACCGGGAAGGAAGCGATCAGGCTTTCACCGCGCGCATTGGCAAAAAAGAAAACCAATAGCGGCCCGATTTCTAAAGCCAGCTTAAGTAAAGGTGCAACTTCTTTGCGTTCCGCCTCGGTCTTGGTTGCCGGATCATGCTCAAATAGCTGGTGGTTCATAGTTTAACTCCGGCAATTGCCTGTGCAAAGTCTTTAGCGGCAAAGGGTTCAAGATCATCGATACCTTCCCCAACGCCAATGAAATATACTGGTAATTTATGTTTTGCTGAAATCGCTACCAAAATACCGCCTCTGGCCGTGCCGTCCAGTTTGGTCATAACCAGACCATTCACACCAGCCACATTTTGAAAGATTTCAACCTGATTGAGGGCATTTTGTCCTGTTGTTGCATCCAGTGTTTGCAAAACAGTATGTGGGGCATCAGGGTCGTGCTTTGCCAGAACACGTACGATCTTGGCCAGCTCATCCATCAGCTCGGTTTTGTTTTGCAATCGGCCTGCAGTATCGATGATCAGCACGTCACTGCCAGCCTCTTTGGCTTTTTCCCAAGCATCATAGGCAAGACCTGCCGCATCTGCACCAAGTTTAGACGAGACAACAGGAGAGCCTGTTCTCTTGCCCCAAATATGAAGCTGTTCGATCGCCGCAGCACGGAAGGTGTCTCCGGCGGCGAGCATAACTTTTAAGCCACCTGCGGTTAGTTTAGCCGCCAGCTTGCCAATCGTTGTGGTTTTACCAGTGCCATTAACGCCAACAACCAAAATGACATGCGGCTTATGCGAAAGATCCAGCTCAAGCGGTTTTGCAATGGGGGTAAGAACTTTTTCAATTTCAGAGCTGAGGACATTATGAACCTCATCGTCGGAAATATTCTTTCCATAGCGCCCGCTTGAAAGCGTATCAGTAATGCGCATTGCTGTTTCAAGCCCAAGATCGGCTTGTATAAGCACATCTTCCAAATCCTGCAAAGTATCTTCATCAAGCTTGCGCTTGGTGAAAATGCCGCCGATTGATTCATTGAGCGAGCTGGAAGAGCGCGACAGACCTTTACGCAGGCGTTCAAACCATGAAAGTTTGACTTCCTTTTCCTCTATCTCCGGCTCATCTTGTTTTTGTGCGACGACAACATCTTTAGCGACCTGAACTTTATGAGAAACAGGTTGATTAATCTCAGCCCCTGTTGCGGATATTTCTGGTTCTGCAGAGATAAGAACGGCATCTTCTTGCAAAAATTCAGCTGGTGCATCAGGCTCATCATGTACTTCATCCGAAGAAGAGGCAGGTGCTTGCTGTGAAATTTCCGTCCGTTCTGGTTCAATTGCCACTGGTTGTTCAATGACAATCTCTATCTCGTGAATATCCGCTTCTGTTTCATTTACAGCTTCGGTTGCTATAGGCTCGGTTGTAACAGGCAAAACTGTGGATGAAATAGCGTGATCTTCAGGCAGGCTTTCAGTAGTGGCGTCTTCTTGCGGAGCAGCATCATCAACAAGGTTTTCGATTAATTCCGCACTGTCAGCCTGTTCTGCTAGAGGTGCCGTTTCATCGGTTGTTTCGGGTGTCTGTACAGATTGTTCATTCACCTGTTCTTCAACAGGGCGTTCATCACCATCCTTTTTACCAAAGGAGAACATTTTTTTGATGAAACCAATAGCCATGAATATCGCTTCTATTTCTTGTTATCGGGCCTATGCCTGATGCCTAGCATTTCCGGTTTTAGATGAAGTTTTGGAAATGCTTCATCTCTTTGTTTTAACATGCATCTTATCAGAAAACCGCTTCACACTTTTGGTTAAGCGATCTAATCAGGCTGCGTCAGATGTTGTTTTTTCCGATATGAGTTTCTCTCCATCGTGACCGATGATGACACGTTCAGCAATAGTGCCCGCCGCTCCATTGTCAATGGTGGCCAGTGTGAAGCCTTCAGTACGGCCTATACCTTCTCTTTCGATCAGTATTTTTTGCACTGTGCCCTTTTGTTTGTCGAGATGCTTCGTGTAGGCGGCGTCTCCGGCAGCTCGTAAGCGCGCTGCACGTTCTTTGATGACGTCTCGTCTTAATTGCGGCATGCGCGCGGCGGGTGTGCCTTCACGTGCGCTATAAGGAAACACATGCAAATGTGTAAGACCACAATCTTCAATAATCTTCAGTGAATTTTGAAACATTTCCTCTGTTTCGGTCGGAAATCCTGCAATGATATCAGCGCCAAAAACAATGTCGGGGCGCAATTCGCGCACTGTTTCGCAAAAACTTATGGAATCGTCACGTAAATGGCGGCGCTTCATGCGCTTCAGGATCATATCATCACCAGCTTGCAGGGAGAGATGCAAGTGAGGCATGAGCCGTTTGTCATTGGCAAGAGCATCCAGCAGATCATCGTCGGCTTCAATAGAGTCAATTGATGATAATCGCAGACGTTGCAAATCCGGCACTTGTGTCAGGACGGATTTGACCAGTTTCCCCAGACGCAAATTTCCGGGCAAATCAGGCCCGTAAGAGGTCATGTCAACGCCGGTTAGTACCACTTCTGCATAGCCGTTGCCGACTAGTCGTTTGACCTGATCAATAACACCACCCATGGGAACCGAACGGGAGTTGCCGCGGCCATAAGGAATGATGCAGAATGTGCAGCGGTGGTCACAGCCATTTTGCACTTGTACAAAAGCGCGGGCGCGACCTTCAATGGCATCTACCATATGGCTGGCAGTTTCACGCACTTCCATAATGTCATTGACGCGTACTTTTTCGAATTGGTTCACACCAAAATCGGGCAGCATACGGTATGAATTCGATTTCAGCTTCTCTTCATTGCCAAGAACGAGGTCAACTTCATTCATTGCGGCAAAATTATCAGCCTCTGTTTGTGCTGCACAGCCTGTGACTATGATGCGGGCATCTGGGTTTTCGCGCCTTGCTTTGCGGATCGCCTGTCGTGCCTGTCGCACAGCTTCTGCCGTTACTGCACAGGTATTAAAAATAATAGCACCGTCTTTCAGCTCGCCAAGACCCGCAGTATCAGCCTCGCGCTTCATCACCTCAGATTCATATGTATTGAGGCGACAGCCAAAAGTTACAACTTCAACAGCCATCAGATGGCTTCTCCTGTCAGGGCAGTATCTCGTGTCCAACTGCCGGTTAGAGGATCAACAAATCCGGAAAATTCCCACTCTGCGGGGCCAGTTATAAAAACATGGTCGTCATCGCGCCATTCAATTATCAAGCGTCCGCCGGGAAGGTTTACTTTAACATTACGACCAGTTCTTCCCGTTCTTGCAGCAGAAACAGCCGCAGAACACGCCGCCGTTCCGCAGGCGCGGGTTAATCCTGCACTGCGTTCCCATGTGCGTAAATTTAATTCATTTGATGCAATAATCTGCGCAATGGAGATATTTGCTTTTTCCGGAAAAACTGGATGGATTTCAAGTTCAGGGCCAAAATTTTCAAGCGGGTAGGACCAGACATCATTTTCTACCCAGAAAATGGCATGCGGATTACCCATGGAAACAACAGAAGGTGACTTAACAATCGGATTGATTGAACTGCCTGCATGAAGATCAATGGCGGATGTATCAGCAACAGAAACAGCCAGTGGAATTTCAGCTGCAGAAAAGCGCGGCCAACCCATGTCAACAGTGATCATGTCATCATTTTTATATAAGGCGGTGATGATGCCAGCAATTGTATCGAAGGTAAATTCTGTTTTGCCGGTTTGCTCGTTCAGCCATTTAACGACACATCGTGTGCCATTGCCGCAAGCCTGTGCCAAACTTCCGTCGCGATTGATAATTTCGATATAGTAATCAGCATCGCAGCGATCTGTATCATAAATCACCATGATTTGATCAAAAGCGGTTTCTGCTGATTGTGCCAGATTAATTGCTGCTTGAGGTGAGAATTTATCCGCACGTCC
Source organism: uncultured Paenochrobactrum sp. (assembly GCA_947627865.1). GTDB lineage: Bacteria > Pseudomonadota > Alphaproteobacteria > Rhizobiales > Rhizobiaceae > Paenochrobactrum. The sequence goes on from CANQXU010000013.1 coordinate 8,101, forward strand.
GCGCATATCGGCAACGATAATTTCATTGCCCAAACCATTCATTTTAGCGAAGGCTGCACGATCATTCATAATTTGAACCAGAATATCTGAACTTTATTTAATCTTTATATGCCCTATATGGCGGAAAAACAGGTTAATTGCCAGCCCCGCAGCACATAAGTTAACCAAGTTTAGTGTTTTCGGGCAATTAAATAGCGGAAGCTTGCTATCATCATTTACTAAGATCCAAAGGTAAAACTGTGACTTAAACGCCCTTACGCGGATTTAAATGAATAAAATTATAGCAGATATGGTTTAGTCTGTGATTATTTGGGGGGCTAAAGGTTGCTTTTTTCGTAAGATCGCCATTTTATCAAGTTAGTTTAAAATTTGGCAGGGTGAAGTTTCACGCGACCGTGACAAAATGGAGACCCATAATGGGAATTTCGAAGACTGGTTTACTCGCATTAGCGGCAGCGGGCGTCATTATGGCTGGCTGCCAAAGCTCGCGTTTTGATGGTGGTTCAAGTAATCCAGGTCCTTTGCGGCCAGCTCCAGTCGGTGGAGTTCAAAAAGGAACATTGCAGCCAGCGAACCCATCGCATTTTCCTGCAGCGCCTACAACAAATTCCGGTAATTATGGTGATCCTTCAATGGGCGGCTCAGGCGTGGTCGGGGCTGATTCTGCGATGAATACTGGCAATCAACAGGTTGCGAGCCTGCCGCCAGCCAATGCGGCGGAAATCACACCAGGCGCGGTTGCTGGTGTGTGGAATGCCTCATTGGGTGGACAGAGCTGTAAAATTGCTACACCGCAGACCAAATTTGGTCAGGGCTACCGTGCAGGTCCACTGCGCTGTCCGGGTGAGTTGTCCGGCTTGGCGTCATGGGCAGTGAAGGGCAGTCAGCTGGTTCTTTACGATGCAGCTGGCGGTACTGTTGCAACTCTCTATTCAGCTGGTGGAAGCCGTTTTGACGGACAGACATCTGGTGGTCAGTCGGTTTCACTTTCACGCTAAGCTACAAGCGCTTCATGAGGGGGGCTTCCCCCCTTATTTTATTGGTTCAGTATAGCAGAACCGCATAAGCCTCATGGGCCTTATGGCGATATGTAGAAACAGTTCTGTAGAGTCGGGATTATTATGTCTTTTGATGGTCATCTGAAGGCTTATCGCTCAGTGCGTGAAAAATATGAAGCACTGGGAGCTGCTGGAGAGATTGATATTGATCCGGCTCAACTCGAAATGGCCGATTTATATGACGGTTTGATTGAGGAACTTTGTTCCAAACGTCTTTCGAGAAAGTCCAGTGCATTAGGTTGGCTTTTCGGGCGTAGTAAACAGAATCAGCAGGTTATTAAAGGTCTCTATGTGCATGGCGAGGTTGGCCGCGGCAAAACCATGCTGATGGATATGTTTTTTAATCTCCTGCCTGTTGAACGCAAAAGACGTGCGCATTTTAATGATTTTATGCTGGATGTTCATAATCGCATTCATGCTCACAGGCAGGCCTTCAAAAATGGAACAACAAAGCAGGAAGATCCGATTCCTCCTGTTGCACAGGCCTTGAGCGAGCAGGCTTGGGTACTTTGTTTTGATGAGTTTACAGTGACGGATATCGCGGATGCGATGATTTTGTCCCGTTTATTTACGGCTCTATTCGAGCGCGGTGTTGTGCTTATAGCGACATCCAATGTGGCACCAGATAATCTTTATCGTGATGGTTTAAACCGTCAGCTGTTTTTGCCCTTTGTAAGTCTGCTCAAACATTTTGTGCGTGTCATAAATTTGGATTCGCGCACCGACTACCGATTGGAAAAACTTAACAGACAGCCGGTATATCTTTCGCCATTGAATGAGCAAACACATGCCAAAATGGATGAGGCATGGGATCTTATCAAAGACGGGCAAGTGGAACGGCCGGAGACCGTGCATGTGAAAGGGCGTGACATTGAAGTTCGACGTTCTGTGCGTGGCTCGGCACGCTTTGATTTCAAAGAACTTTGCGCCCAGCCATTAGCTGCAGCAGATTATATCGCAATTGCAGAGCGTTATGACACGCTTATGATTGATAATGTGCCAGTGCTTGATCACTCAATGCGTAATGAAGCAAAACGTTTCATCTTGTTGGTGGATACAGCCTATGATCAGAATATAAAGCTGTTTGTCTCAGCCGAAGCAGAGCCGGAAAAACTTTATGTTGCACGCAGTGGTACAGAAGCATTTGAGTTCGACCGGACAGTCTCGAGGCTTTTCGAGATGCAGAGCGAAGACTATTTGAAAACAGCCAAGGGCCGTTCAACGCTCAAAGCAAGTTGAAGCTAAAGGCGCTGGTTCTTCTATGATACCCGTTCAATCGAGCGGGTATTTTTTTATGAACATTTAATCGTCACCATTAATGCCTATTGTTGATTTGGAGTATTTCGTAAGTCGCGTTATATTCGATAGGTAGTTTGGGCCTGCTTGAGTCAAGCACGCAAAGAATCGCTTTGGAATGATATAAATTCTTACGTTTACGTAAGGTTGGGTTAATTTAACCCATTGATTTTATTGATCACAAAATAATCAGTTGAGTTTTTTTTAATTTCAGCCTATCGAACAGCCACGCAAGGGCTGTTTCCGGGAGGAGCCGGGCGGGTCTGGCGTTGTGAAATTCGCAAGCTGAGGAGTGAAACCACTATGGCACGCAACAAAATTGCCCTTATCGGTTCAGGTATGATCGGCGGCACGCTCGCACATCTAGCAGGTCTGAAAGAGCTCGGCGATATTGTCCTGTTCGATATTGCGGAAGGTGTTCCGCAGGGCAAAGGTCTCGATATTGCCGAATCGTCTCCGGTCGATGGCTTTGATGCCAAACTAACCGGCAGCAATGATTATGCAGATATTGAGGGTGCCGATGTCGTTATCGTAACCGCTGGTGTTGCTCGCAAGCCAGGCATGAGCCGCGATGATCTTTTGGGCATCAATCTGAAAGTCATGGAGCAGGTTGGCGCTGGCATCAAGCAATATGCACCAAACGCTTTCGTCATCTGCATTACCAATCCGCTCGATGCGATGGTATGGGCATTGCAGAAGTTTTCCGGCCTCCCAGCCAACAAGGTTGTTGGTATGGCTGGTGTTCTGGATAGCGCACGCTTCCGTTATTTCCTTGCTGATGAATTTAATGTTTCGGTTGAAGATGTAACCGCATTTGTTCTTGGCGGTCATGGTGACACCATGGTTCCGCTTACCCGTTATTCCACGGTTGCTGGTATTCCTCTGCCGGACCTGGTGAAAATGGGCTGGACATCCCAGGAAAAGCTCGACCAGATCGTTCAGCGTACCCGTGATGGTGGTGCAGAGATTGTTGGTCTGCTTAAAACCGGTTCAGCATTTTACGCTCCTGCGTCATCAGCGATTGCGATGGCTGAATCCTATCTTAAAGATAAAAAGCGTGTTCTGCCGGTAGCTGCACAGCTGAACGGCCAATATGGCGTTGATGATCTCTATGTCGGCGTTCCTGTTGTAATCGGTGCAGAAGGTGTTGAGCGCATCATTGAAATCGAAATGAACAATGATGAAAAAGCTGAGTTTGAAAAATCGGTAGCTTCGGTTGTCGGGCTTTGCGACGCTTGCATTAAAATTGCACCTTCACTCAAGTAATCAGATATAGTGCAAAGCCGCATAATGCTGCGGCTTTGCCATCACTCTGAAACGGTCATTTTACGATCGCAAAGGACATCCAGATGAATATTCATGAATATCAGGCCAAGCGTCTGTTGCACACATTTGGCGCTCCGATCGCCAATGGTGTAGCCGTTTATTCTGTTGAACAGGCTGAAGAGTGGGCAAAAACTCTTCCTGGCCCGCTTTATGTTGTTAAGAGCCAGATCCATGCCGGTGGGCGTGGTAAGGGCAAGTTCAAAGAACTGCCAGAAGATGCCAAAGGCGGTGTTCGCCTTGCCAAATCTGTAGAAGAAGTTGTTGCTCACGCAAAAGAAATGCTCGGCAATACGCTTGTAACCGCTCAGACCGGGCCTGCCGGCAAGCAGGTTAACCGTCTTTACATTGAAGATGGTGCGGATATTGAGCGTGAACTTTATCTCTCCATCCTGATCGATCGCACTGTTGGTCGTCCTGCATTCGTGGTTTCCACTGAAGGCGGTATGGATATTGAAGCGGTTGCAGCTGAAACCCCTGAAAAGATCATCACAGTTGCGATTGATCCGGTTGCTGGTGTTACAGAAGCGGATGCCGCACAGCTTGCCGATGCATTGAAGCTTGAAGGCCAGGCACGCGAAGATGGCTTGAAGTTGTTTCCAGTGCTGTACAAAGCATTCACTGAAAAAGATATGAGCCTTTTGGAAATCAATCCATTGATCGTGATGACTGATGGTCGTGTACGTGTGCTGGATGCCAAGGTTTCTTTTGATGGCAATGCTTTGTTCCGCCATGCAGATATTCTCGAACTGCGCGACATGTCTGAAGAAGACGAAAAAGAAATCGAAGCTTCAAAACATGATCTTGCTTATGTAGCTCTTGATGGTGACATCGGCTGCATGGTCAATGGTGCCGGACTTGCTATGGCAACCATGGATATCATCAAGCTTTACGGTGCAGAGCCTGCAAACTTCCTCGACGTTGGCGGCGGCGCTACAAAAGAAAAAGTAACATCTGCATTCAAGATCATCACTGCTGATCCAAATGTAAAAGGCATTCTGGTCAATATCTTTGGTGGCATCATGAAATGTGATGTGATTGCAGAAGGTGTGATTGCGGCCGTTAAGGAAGTTGGCCTGAAGGTTCCGTTGGTTGTTCGTCTTGAAGGCACCAATGTTGAGCTTGGCAAACAGATTATCAATGAAAGCGGCCTGAATGTTATTTCAGCCGATGATCTTGATGATGCGGCACAGAAAATCGTTGCTGCTGTGAAGGGAAATTGAGGCATGTCCATTCTGATCAATAAGGACACAAAGGTCCTCGTGCAGGGTTTGACCGGTAAAACCGGAACATTCCATACAGAGCAAGCTTTGGCTTACCACGGCACACAGATGGTTGGTGGTATCCATCCTAAAAAGGGTGGCGAAACTTGGGAAGGTTCCAAGGGCGAAAAACTGCCGATTTTCTCAACCGTTGCAGAAGGCAAAGAACGTACCGGTGCAGATGCATCCGTGATTTATGTTCCGCCAGCAGGCGCAGCTGAAGCAATTCTTGAAGCGATTGAAGCTGAAATCGGACTGATCGTTTGCATCACGGAAGGTATTCCTGTGATGGATATGGTGCGCGTTAAAGAGCGTCTGTTGCGCTCCAATTCTCGCCTGATTGGTCCAAATTGCCCAGGTGTTCTGACACCGGATGAGTGCAAAATCGGCATTATGCCTGGCAATATCTTCAAAAAAGGTTCGGTTGGTGTGGTTTCCCGCTCCGGTACACTGACCTATGAAGCAGTCTTCCAGACATCAAATGAAGGCCTTGGCCAGACAACTGCTGTTGGTATTGGTGGTGATCCGGTTAAGGGCACCGAGTTCATTGATATCTTGGAAATGTTCCTTGCTGATGATGAAACCAAATCGATCGTTATGATCGGTGAAATTGGTGGCTCAGCAGAAGAGGAAGCTGCGCAATTTATCAAGGATGAAGCCAAGCGCGGTCGTTCCAAGCCAATGGTTGGCTTTATTGCTGGTCGTACTGCTCCGGAAGGCCGCACAATGGGTCATGCTGGTGCTGTTATTTCCGGTGGTAAGGGTGGCGCAGAAGATAAAATTGCTGCGATGGAAGAAGCCGGTATTCGTGTTTCCCCATCCCCTGCACAGCTTGGAAAGACACTTGTAGAAGTGTTGAAAGGCTAAAAAACTTCAGTATCGGTGTTATGCCGATACTGGGTTTACCTCAGTTTAACTCATTGAGGCATTCTATTAATTGAAGCAAATTCACTAAGTGATTTTCATTTAATGAAATTGCATAAAAACAAAGTGTTAGAGCGCGTTACCTCATTATTTAAAAAGTAATTCGCTCTGACATTTACTACCTTAAAACAGCCCTATTTATGGGGTGTTTGAAGTTACTATAGTTAAGGCAGCCGTTGCGGTTCGGCCTTGACCGCGTGAGGGGGAGAAGGCGATCGACCCGCGCGAGATGAACCGCTTTAGGAGACGGAGCTACGCCTCCGGTTAGGTAATGGCAGACCAGGAACAAGCCCCACAACGTATGAATGACGTTTTTGCCCTCACTTCGTTCCTTTATGGCGGAAACGCCGATTATATCGAGGAGCTATACGCGAAGTTTCAGGATGATCCGGCAGCGGTTGACCCTGAATGGCGTGACTTTTTTGCCCAGCTTGGTGATGATGCAGACGATGTGCGCAAAAATGCGCAGGGTCCTTCATGGACAAAATCAAACTGGCCGCTGGCTGAAAGTGGTGAACTTGTCTCAGCACTCGATGGTAATTGGGCGGAAGTTGAGAAACATGTCACTGATAAGCTGAAGTCAAAATCAGCTAAAGGTCAGGCACCCACTGCTGGCGGTGGGTATAGTGAACTTGAACTGACCCGCGCAGCGCGCGACAGTGTTCACGCGATTATGATGATCCGTGCGTTCCGCATGCGTGGTCATTTGCATGCGGATCTTGATCCGCTTGGTTTGGCTGATAAGCCGAATGTCTATAATGAGCTGGATCCTGAAACATATGGTTTCACGCCGGCTGATTATGACAGAAAAATCTTTATCGATAATGTGCTTGGTCTTGAATATGCGACCGTGCCGGAAATGCTTGATATTCTCAAGCGCACCTATTGCTCGACCATTGGTGTTGAGTTCATGCATATTTCCAATCCGGTTGAAAAAGCCTGGATTCAGGAACGCATCGAAGGTCCGGATAAAGTAATCACATTTTCCGGTGAAGGCAAAAAAGCCATTCTTTCAAAACTGATTGAAGCCGAGGGCTTTGAGCAGTTTATTGATGTAAAATACAAAGGCACAAAGCGTTTTGGACTGGATGGTGGTGAGTCACTGATCCCGGCTTTGGAACAAATTGTAAAGCGCGGCGGTCAGCTTGGCCTAAAAGAAATCGTATTGGGTATGGCTCATCGTGGCCGTCTGAACGTTCTCAGCCAAGTCATGGGTAAGCCACATCGCGCAATTTTCCACGAATTCAAGGGCGGTTCCTATGCTCCTGATGATGTGGAGGGTTCAGGCGACGTTAAATACCATCTTGGCGCTTCGTCCGACCGTGAATTTGACGGCAATAATGTCCATTTGTCATTGACTGCCAATCCGTCACATCTGGAAATTGTTAATCCGGTTGTTATGGGTAAGGCACGCGCGAAGCAGGACCTGCTTGTTGGTCGTACCCGTGATGATCTGGTGCCGTTGAGCGAGCGTGTTAAAGTTCTGCCATTGCTGATCCATGGTGATGCGGCATTTGCAGGGCAGGGCGTTGTTGCCGAGTGTCTGGGGCTTTCAGGTCTGCGCGGACATCGCGTTGCTGGTACTGTTCACTTCATCATCAACAACCAGATTGGCTTTACCACCAATCCGGCCTTCTCGCGCTCGTCTCCATATCCTTCCGATGTGGCGAAGATGATTGAAGCGCCGATTTTCCACGTTAATGGTGATGATCCTGAAGCGGTTGTGTTTGCTGCGAAAGTGGCAATGGAATATCGGATGACCTTCCATAAGCCGGTGGTCGTTGACATGTTCTGCTACCGTCGCTTTGGTCATAATGAAGGCGATGAGCCTGCGTTCACGCAGCCTTTGATGTACAAGGAAATTCGTGCGCATAAGACTACGGTTCAACTTTATAGCGACAAACTGATTGCAGAAGGCTTGATCACACAAGCTGAGGTCGAGCAGATGCGTGTCGACTGGCGTGCAAAACTTGAAGAAGAGTTTGATGCAGGTCAGAGCTATAAGCCGAACAAGGCTGACTGGTTGGATGGTGCATGGGCAGGTTTGCGCACGGCTGATAATGCCGATGAGCAGCGCCGTGGAAAAACAGGTGTTCCGCTCAAGCAGCTGAAGGAAATCGGCAAGAAACTCGTTGAAGTTCCAGCTGATTTTAAAGTTCACCGGACAATTCAGCGCTTCCTTGATAACCGTGCCAAGATGTTTGAAACTGGCGAAGGCATTGACTGGGCAACCGGTGAAGCATTGGCTTTTGCAACGCTTGCAATGGAAGGACACCCGATCCGTCTTTCCGGACAGGATGTCGAGCGCGGTACATTCTCTCAGCGTCACACTGTTCTCTATGATCAGGAAACGCAGGAACGCTATATTCCGCTGAATAATCTGCAAAAAGGTCAGGCGATCTACGAAGCCATCAACTCGATGCTTTCAGAAGAGGCCGTGCTTGGCTATGAGTATGGTTACTCATTGTCTGATCCGCATGCGATGGTTTTGTGGGAAGCCCAGTTTGGTGACTTCGCCAATGGTGCGCAGGTGGTATTTGACCAGTTCATTTCATCGGGCGAGCGTAAATGGTTGCGTATGTCGGGCCTTGTTTGCTTGCTGCCACATGGTTATGAAGGTCAGGGTCCTGAGCATTCTTCCGCACGTCTGGAACGTTTCCTCCAGCTTTGTGCAGAAGATAACATGCAGATTGCCAATGTGACCACACCAGCAAACTACTACCATATTCTGCGTCGTCAGATGAAACGTGATTTCCGTAAGCCGCTTGTGCTTATGACCCCGAAATCATTGCTGCGTCATAAACGTGCCGTTTCCACTTTGGCTGAATTGTCTGCAGATTCATCCTTCCACCGTCTGTTGTGGGATGATGCACAATATCTGAAAGACGAGCCGATCAAGCTGCAAAAAGACAGCAAAATCCGTCGTGTTGTTCTTTGCTCGGGTAAGGTCTATTTCGATCTTTATGAAGAGCGTGAAAAACGCGGTATTGATGATGTTTACTTGCTGCGTGTGGAACAGCTTTATCCTTTCCCTGCAAAGGCGCTCATTAATGAGCTGTCACGTTTCCGCAATGCGGAAATCGTATGGTGTCAGGAAGAGCCAAAAAATATGGGCGCCTGGTCGTTCATTGAACCATATGTGGAATGGGTATTGGCACATATTGATGCCAAGAATAAGCGCGCCCGTTATGCCGGACGTCCGGCTGCGGCATCGCCAGCAACTGGTCTGATGTCAAAACATCTTGAACAGTTGTCCGCTTTCCTTGAGGATGCTCTTGGCTCGTAAGAGCCGGAGCAGCTCATTAATCCTAGTTTTCCAGTTTTAGAACAACGAAAGATATTACAATGGCCACCGAAATCCGCGTTCCCACTTTGGGGGAATCCGTTACCGAGGCAACTATCGGCAAGTGGTTCAAGAAGGTAGGCGAAGCCGTCGCTATTGATGAACCACTGGTTGAGCTTGAGACCGATAAGGTAACAATTGAAGTTCCGGCTCCTGCTGCGGGCGTTCTGTCTGAAATCACGGCTCAGGAAGGCGATACTGTTGAAGTGAATGCTCTTCTTGGTCAGCTTTCAACTGATGGTGCAGCAGTTGCTGCTCCTAAAGTTGCCGCTCAGCCAGCAGCCGCTGTTTCCGCACCAGCTGCATCGGGTCCTGCTATGTCTCCGGCACCTTCAGCAGCCAAATTGATGACTGAGAACAATCTTTCGGCTGATCAGGTCGAAGGCTCTGGCAAGCGTGGCCAGGTGCTTAAAGGTGATGTCCTTGATGCATTGGCTAAAGGTGTTACTGCTCCGGCTGCGACACCGGCTGCTCCACGAGCCGCTGTTCCGGCTTCTGATGAAGCGCGTGAAGAGCGCGTGAAGATGACACGTCTTCGCCAGACGATTGCACGTCGTTTGAAGGATGCACAGAATACTGCCGCTATGCTGACCACTTATAATGAAGTGGATATGTCTGCGGTTATGGATCTGCGCAAGCGCTACAAAGATATCTTTGAGAAAAAACATGGCGTGAAGCTTGGCTTCATGGGTTTCTTCACCAAAGCAGTTACGCATGCGCTGAAAGAAATTCCGGCGGTTAATGCCGAGATCGACGGCACGGATATTGTTTACAAAAAGTTCTGCCATATCGGCGTTGCCGTAGGTACAGACAAAGGACTTGTTGTTCCAGTTGTTCGTGATGCTGACGAGATGTCCATTGCCGAGATCGAGCAGGATATTGGCCGTTTAGGTCGTGCAGCGCGTGATGGCCAGCTTTCGGTTGCAGATATGCAGGGTGGCACATTCACCATCTCTAATGGTGGTGTTTACGGCTCGCTCATGTCATCGCCAATTCTTAATGCACCGCAGTCCGGTATTCTTGGCATGCACAAGATTCAGGAGCGTCCTGTTGTTGTGGGTGGTCAGATTGTCATTCGTCCGATGATGTATCTGGCGTTGTCTTACGATCACCGTATCGTTGACGGAAAAGAAGCTGTGACATTCCTGGTACGCGTTAAAGAGAGCCTTGAAGATCCAGAACGTCTGGTACTTGATCTTTAATAATTGATTGGACGGCGGCTATATTCAAGCCGCCGTTTCTGTCTTAAAATGCTGGCGAATTGCTTGGATACCGGGAGGAAGTGCATGCGCTATCACCGATATTGTAAAAGTAAAACAGGCTTGATTACAGCCGGTTTATTGTCATTCTTGGCGACAGATGTCTTTTTTGCGCAAGCGGCTGTGGCAGCTTGTATGCAAAATCAAGCCGTTTATACGGATGTGAGTGATACTTATACGCTGACTTTCCGGCCTGAGGTCGAGGCTGATCAGCAGCTTGAGCCTGCGCCTACCAATGAGTTTATAATTACAGCGCTGAGCAAACCAGATTTTAAGCTGACAGGTCTGGTCATTTGGGATGGTGACAAAAATCCACGCCCGACCGGCCTGATTATGAATGACTGCCGCGGTGACGGGGTTATGCCGGAGGAAATTGAAGAATGCAGTGTCTGGCAAGGCGTTGTTTACAGCCTTAAAGACAATGCAGATGCGGGCCTATTACCGAAACCGGAAGAGCCTGCTGCACCAGCATTGTTATTTCCAGACCTGATTGCCGCTTTCAACACAGTTAATTTCGGTGATTTACAGCCTCAGCAGCCACTCGATTGGGAAGTGTTTCGCTACAAGCAGTGTAATGTTGCAGAAGAATAATCTCGAAAGAGAGCATGAAATTGAATGCTGTGCCCATTATGTTATGGCCAGCCTGATAGTAAAAGAAGGGTAAGTAAATGTCCTATGATGTAGTAGTGATCGGGACCGGACCAGGTGGCTATGTCGGTGCGATTAAAGCGGCGCAGCTTGGCCTGAGTGTTGCTGTTGTCGAAAAACGCAAAACATTTGGTGGTACCTGCCTCAATGTTGGCTGTATTCCGTCAAAAGCCCTTCTGCATGCTTCAGAAATGTTCGTCGAAGCAGGTCATTCATTTGATGCGCTCGGTATTGAAGTGAGCAAGCCTGTTCTTAATCTTGAAAAGATGATGGCGCATAAAGACACCACAGTGAATGCCAATACGGTTGGTGTCGAGTTTCTTTTTAAAAAAAATAAAATCAAAACTTATATCGGTACTGGTAAAGTGGTTGCGGCTGGTAAAGTTGCGGTTACGGCTGAAGATGGCTCTGTTCAGGAAATCGACGCGAAGAATATCATTATCGCCACTGGTTCCGACATTGCCGGTATTCCGGGCGTGAATGTCGATCTCGATGAGAAGACAATTGTTTCCAGCACAGGCGCTTTGGCATTTGATAAAGTTCCGGCCAGCATGATTGTTGTTGGCGGTGGCGTTATCGGGCTTGAACTTGGTTCCGTTTGGTCACGTCTTGGCACTAAAGTTACTGTTGTTGAGTATCTTGATAAAGTGTTGGGCGGCATGGACGGCGATGTCTCCAAGCAGTTCCAGCGTCTTATGCAGAAGCAAGGTATTGATTTTAAACTTGGCGCAAAAGTAACCGCTGTTGAAAAATCAGGCGATGGCGCCAAAGTTACATATGAGCCAGTCAAGGGCGGTGACGCGGTCGCACTCGAGGCGGATGTTGTGCTTATAGCAACTGGCCGTCGTCCTTATACAGATGGTCTCGGGCTTGCTGAAGCTGGAGTTGAGCTTGACGAGCGCGGACGTGTTGCGATTAATGATAAATGGCAAACCAATGTTGCAGGCATTTATGCCATTGGTGACGTTGTCGTAGGCCCGATGCTCGCGCATAAGGCTGAAGATGAAGGCGTTGCGGTTGCTGAACTTATCGCAGGGCAAGCAGGACATGTTAATTATGACGTGATCCCGAGCGTTGTCTATACGCATCCAGAGGTTGCTTCAGTCGGTAAAACCGAAGAAGAACTGAAAGCTGCTGGTATTGCTTACAAGATCGGTAAATTTCCATTTACTGCCAATGGGCGTGCACGTTCCATGCAGCAAACTGATGGGTTTGTAAAAATCCTGGCTGACAAAGCAACAGATCGTGTGCTCGGCGCGCATATTCTTGGCTATAATGCTGGCGAGATGATCCATGAGTTAGCCGTTTTGATGGAGTTCGGCGGTTCGTCAGAAGACCTTGCACGCACATGTCATGCGCATCCTACCATGTCTGAAGCGGTGCGCGAATCGGCTATGGCTGCTTGTGGCAAACCAATTCACATGTAATTGGTTCACTGATTTGCATAAAAAAGCCCGGAATTATCCGGGCTTTTTTGATTTTCTATGATTGAATTTGCATTGAGCTTTAATAAAAAGGGGGAGGCAATTGCTTCCCCCTTTTGTCTTTCAATAACGGATTAGCGATTATACGCGGCGTTCAACCATCATTTTCTTAATTTCTGCGATCGCTTTTGCAGGGTTGAGGCCCTTTGGACAGGTCTGCGCACAGTTCATGATTGTATGGCAACGATAAAGTCTGAACGGATCTTCCAGATTGTCCAGACGTTCACCAGTGGCTTCATCACGACTGTCGATCAGCCAGCGATAGGCTTGCAGGAGCACCGCAGGGCCTAGATAACGGTCGCCATTCCACCAATAGCTCGGGCAAGAGGTTGAGCAGCAGGCACAAAGGATACATTCATATAGACCATCCAATTTGGCGCGGTCTTCATGGCTCTGTAACCATTCTTTCTGAGGCTCTGGGGAAACCGTTTTCAACCAAGGCTCAATGGAGCGATGCTGTGCATAGAAATGCGTCAGATCAGGCACAAGATCCTTGACGACAGGCATATGCGGGAGCGGATAGACTTTCACCGCGCCCTTAACTTCATCCATACCTTTGGTGCAAGCAAGCGTGTTTGCCCCGTCAATATTCATTGCGCATGATCCACAAATGCCTTCACGGCATGAGCGGCGCAATGTCAAAGTCGGATCAATTTTGTCTTTGATGTACAATAAGCCATCAAGAACCATCGGGCCGCAATCATCGCGGTCAACATAGAAGGTATCCATACGAGGATTTTCATCATCGTCTGGTGACCAACGGTAAACTTTAAATTCGGTCAGATTTTTAGAGTTGGCAGGACGCTCCCACGTCTTGCCAGTCTGAATCTTCGAATTTTTGGGAAGTGCGAACTCAGCCATTGCTCGATCCCTTTATTAGTAAACGCGCTTTTTAGGCGCAATTTTATCGAGATTGATGCCGCCTTCAGCTTCAGTTGTCAGCGGTTCAAGGCGAACAGGGCGATAGGCAAGCTTGACATCACCTTCAGGGCTAAGCCATGCGAGTGAGTGTTTGCGCCAGTTCGCATCATCACGATCCGGATAATCTTCATGCGCATGAGCGCCGCGGCTTTCTGTACGTGCTTCAGCTGCAACAACTGTGGTCAGCGCATTTGCCATCAGATTTTCCAGTTCCAGTGTTTCCACGAGATCGGAATTCCAGATCATTGAGCGGTCAGAAACCTTCAGTTCTGGCAGTTCTTTCCACAATGCATGCATCCGCTCACAACCTTGCTTCAACAGCTCGGATGTACGGAATACGGCCGCATCTTCTTGCATGGTACGCTGCATTTTCTCACGCATTGCTGCGGTTGATATGCTGCCATTTGCAAAGCGCAAGCGGTCAAAACGTTCCATGATCTTGGCGCAGGCTTCCTCATTAATATCAGGAATCTTGGCTTCACGATCAATGACTTCGCCTGCACGGATTGCAGCAGCACGACCAAAGACCACAAGGTCAATAAGCGAGTTGGAGCCAAGGCGGTTCGCACCATGAACAGAGGCACAGCCTGCTTCACCAACAGCCATCAAACCAGGTTGAACGCGATCAGGATCTTCTTCCGTCGGATTGATCACTTCACCCCAATAGTTGGTTGGAATACCACCCATATTGTAATGTACGGTTGGAATAACCGGAATTGGTTCTTTGGTAACATCAACCCCAGCAAAAACTCTTGCTGATTCTGAAATACCGGGCAGGCGCTCATTGAGAACCGCAGGGTCAAGATGATCGAGATGCAGGTAAATGTGATCTTTATCTTTACCAACACCGCGGCCAGCACGGATTTCCATGGTCATGCAGCGGGAAACAACGTCACGCGATGCAAGATCCTTTGCGGAAGGTGCATAACGTTCCATAAAACGCTCACCTTCGGAGTTTACAAGATATCCGCCTTCACCGCGCGCACCTTCTGTAATCAGACAGCCTGCGCCATAAATACCGGTTGGATGGAACTGGACAAACTCCATATCCTGCAAAGGAAGGCCTGCACGTGCAACCATCCCGCCACCGTCACCAGTGCAAGTATGCGCAGATGTTGCCGAGAAATAAGCACGACCATAACCGCCAGTCGCCAAAACAACCATTTTGGCTGAAAAGCGGTGGATTGTACCGTCATCCAGATTCCATGCTACAACGCCTGTGCAGACGCCATCTGTCATGATCAGGTCAAGCGCAAAATATTCAATAAAGAACTGCGCATCATTTTTAAGGCTCTGGCCATAAAGAGTATGCAGAATTGCATGGCCGGTACGGTCAGCCGCAGCGCATGTACGCTGGACTGGAGGGCCATCACCAAAATTCTGCATATGACCGCCAAATGGCCGCTGATAGATTTTGCCTTCTTCTGTACGGGAGAAGGGCACGCCGTAATGTTCCAGCTCATAGACGGCTGCAGGTGCTTCACGAGCGAGATATTCCATCGCATCAGTGTCGCCGAGCCAGTCAGAACCTTTTACAGTGTCAAACATATGCCACTGCCAGCTATCAGGCCCCATATTTTTAAGGGAAGCGGCGATACCACCTTGTGCAGCAACAGTATGTGAGCGGGTTGGAAATACCTTCGTGATACAGGCGGTTTTAAGACCTTGCTCAGCCATGCCAAGTGTTGCACGAAGTCCGGCGCCACCGGCACCAACAACAACAACATCAAATTTGTGGTCTACAAATTTATAGGCAGTTTTGCCCTTAGATGCTGCTGAATTATTTTCTGCAGTAGCCATCCCGCATTAACCTCCGAAGCTCAGTTTGATCAGCGCATAGATGCAGGAAATACCAATAATCACTGAGAAAAAGGTATTGAGCATCAAGAGTGCGATTCTCATTCCGTGTCCGTGAACATAATCTTCAATAATTACCTGCATGCCCAAACGCATGTGATAGGCACCAGTCAATACAAATAACGCCATAACAAGCGCAATGAACGGCTGGGAAAGTGTGGCAGTAACGTCTGCATAGCTTGCACCATTCAGACAAATTAACAGCACGATGAAGAATAAAACCAGAGGCACCAAAGCAACTGCGCTCATACGCTGATACCAGAAGTGTCCGGTTCCTTCTTTGGCCGAACCAAGGCCGCGAACTTTATTAAGCTCAGTACGCATATCTTGCATGATCATGATCCTTTTAGCGTACGGATAAAGCAATAATCCAGACCAGGACCGTCGCTATCAAAGAGAATGCCAATGTAGCCCAACCGATCTTGGAAGCGGTGTGCTTATCCATTGCTCTGCCGGTATCCCAGATGAGATGACGAACACCGCCCGCCAAATGGTGCAATAATGCCCATGTGTAGCCAAACAGGATTAATCGTCCCAGGATGGAGTTAAACAATGCATTGACGGTATTGAATGCGTCTTCACCGATAGCGGCAGAGAGCAGCCATGCCGTGATCAGCAAGGTTCCGAAATAAAGCGCGGCTCCGGTAATACGCTGCAAAGTCGACATGGCCATTGTGATTGTCCAACGGTAAATCGACAGATGTGGTGATAACGGGCGCTGGCGGGTTGCATTTGGTTGCTTCATGGCTTCCCCGACATTTCTCAAAAATCTTTCTTCCCAATAAAGGCCATATTTGCAAATAAATTGAGTGTCTTGTCCCAATAATAATTGCCGCTTAAGAGGCAGGTTTAGATTGTCTCTTAAATCTGTGGCCCAGTTTGTTATTTTCAGGGCAATTTTAGGAATGCCCCTTTTGTATGCCTTTTCTACTGATCTTTTGACCTTACGTCAAAGAACCAATTGACACGGAGCCTTAGCAATTGGTCGCATGAGGTATCTTATGCAGATATTGCGTCTTTTAACCGATTGAACGAGCTAGGAGATTAAACTATCTGAAAATACTCATGTTTTTGCTTGTTGCTATTCGTTACCAAAACGAATCACAAAGCTTGACCAGTCTGCCGGTATGGCAACTGTTTCATAGAGCTTGCGGCCATCTTCAGGCTGACGCGGCGCATTTAAAATGAGTTTTGCCCAGCTTCTTTCATCCGCTTTATCGGCTAATACATCAATGAAGGTTTTGGCGATGCCTTGACCACGATAGTCGTGATGGACGTAAATATGATCAAGCTGGCCAGCGCGCATACCCGATACCGGTTCTGGCAAATCATAAAAAATTGCAAAACCTACAAGTTTGCCATCCACTCTTGCACCAATGATTTCTGCTGCACGATCTTGTAAGAGGTGCTCGGCATAATAGGCATCAGGCCTGCGCGGTGCGCCACGCTTCAAAGCTTGAGCATAGCTGGCGAGTAATGGAGCAAATTCCAGCGCATCACGTAAATGAAGTTGTGAAATATCGATTTTCTTTTCTTCAGGCATTCCGTGTCCTTCCCAATAGCACAGCCACAACTTGTTTTATTAAGTAGATAGCTCTTGCATAGGATATTGGCAATAAGTGAATATTGGCCATGAAAAAGGGCGCCTGTAGCGCCCTTAAAATCAATATGTTTTTAATTTACTGCCACTCACGAATATCGACAAAATGACCAGCAATTGCAGCCGCTGCTGCCATGGAAGGTGAGACGAGATGAGTGCGGCCTTTAAAGCCTTGGCGGCCTTCAAAGTTACGGTTTGACGTTGATGC
>CANQXU010000014.1 GCA_947627865.1 uncultured Paenochrobactrum sp.
CCTGGTGCATTCTCATCGAGCCAAAGCTGATCAACTTCGATGATGGCTGCTTCAGTCGCATTGGCATCAATGCCATGAATCCAAGGCTGGTAAGCGATCACAGCTTTGTTGTAGTTGTTGAACCAGACAGGAGCTTTTTCAAAAATATAGCCATCAGCCTGTTTCAGAAGCTCGTTACGCTTATCCTGATCGGTTTCTGCAGCGGCAGCATCAAGAATTTTATCAAATTCCGGATCTTTAAACGCTGAACGATTACAAGCGGAGCGACCAACGCGGCTGTCAAAGCAACGCAATGCCGTCAGCGGATTGGGCCCTGTGCCATTTGAGCGGAACCATGCCATCGCCGTACCGCTGTTCATTTCATCAACCAATGTGTTGGTATCGACAACTTTGGCTTTAGCAGTAATGCCAACCTCTTTAAGGAAAGGCATCATGGCTTCCAATGTGCCAAGGCTTGAATTGCCTTCATTCACTGTTGCTGTGAATTCAAATCCGTCCGGATAACCAGCTTCGGCAAGCAATTTTTTTGCCTTTGCAGGATCATATGGGTATGGGGCACGCTCGCTATCAAAAGCTGGCGATGTTGTTGGAAGCCAGCCTGTCGCTTTATAGGCTTTATCTTTCAAGAGCTTCTTGATGATAATATCGCGGTCTACCGCATAGTTGATGGCCTGACGAACTCGTTCATCATCAAAAGGTTTCTTCTCCGTATTAAAACCCATGTTACGGGTAAATACTTCTGAAATTTCAATCAAATTTTTTGAAAGCTCTGGATCAGCCTTATACATAACATAGGCATTTTCTGACAAAACAGTCGCATCCAGTTCACCAGCGCGGAAAGCCATATCTAATGCGCTGTTATCGCCTGAAATGGTAAATTCGATGGCATCCGCGTAAGGCTTACCTTCTTTGTAGTATTTATCGAATTTTTTACCAGAAATATTCGAGCCTTCGATGTGGTTCTCAAAGGTGAATGGCCCAAGACCAACGGGATGTGAAAGAAAGTCGCCGCTTTCAACAGCTTCTTTCGGTAAAATTGAAGTGATAGCTTCAAAGAGCAAAAGGCCCGGATCGGATGGATCTTTAAAACTCAATGAAAAAGTGTTGTCATCAATTTTCTTGATGCCGCTAATCTCATCGGCTTCGCCTTTGGCATACTCTTGCGCGCCGACAATGCTGCCAATATGAACGGAGCCCGAGTAACCTTTAGACGGATCCATGATACGGGTATATGACCAGATGACGTCATCCGATGTCAGTTTGCGGCCATTATGGAAATAAGTACCATCTAAGAGACGGTAAGTGAATGTTTTACCATCCTCGCTTGTTTCTACCAATTCAGCAAGATCAAGAACCGGTTCATTTTTGGCTGAATCCCAGCTATAAAGTGAGCGATGGAAGGCTTTGGATACAACCATATCCTGTGAGTTATAGGTTGCATGCGGATCAAGGCTCTTGAGTGCCGCGCCATAAGGTGCCGGCAGATGCAAGGTACCGCCTGGTTTAGGCGTTTCAGCCCAAACATGTGCCATTGGCAGACTGACAGTCAATGTCGCTGCTACAAATGCCGTTTTAAGAATAGAACGGTAATTCATGAATTCCTCCCTGATATTTAAAAACCAGTAGACTTAAATATGTTTATTACGACTCAAAAGCCTGTTGATAGAAGTACTTACCGAAATTTGGTAAAAAATTTCTGTCTTGTGCAGACCATTCTCCATCGCACATTACGCTGAGAATAAAACTTTTCCCATCCGGCCTCTCTCCATAGACAAGGTCGTGACGAGTCCAAGAAGTATGTCCGGCTTTCGACCACAATTTGACATCGTTAGGTAAGCCATCTGCCAGAAATCCGGTGACTTGATCGCCGTCTGGATCAAGATTTTGTTGACCGCGCTGAAATTCTCGATCCATCAAGTTCAGCATCCAATCTGAGCGTGCTAAAGCACCCCGTGCAATATCATGCATCAATGCCGCCGAGGCTAATGCGGTGAGCTTATTGCCGTTCTCATTGGTGCGAATTTGCTTGGCACGACCATAAGGACTATCATGATAGGTGCCGTGTAACACATTGATATCGCGATATTGCAGTTGATTTTGTGAATCATACCATTCTTGCACGCGATGGCGCTTGCGGCACCATTGTTCAAGTTCTTCGCCACTAAGCGGTGCGCCATCATCGGCGCCAGTGAGGCGCCCAACGAGATAAACGGTTGCCTCATTGGAGGAAATGGCCATCATTTGATGGGCTGCACGGTCATCTTCAGCATTTTCTTCCAGCAGTCCATCTTCGCGAAATTGCGCCAATGCGTGCAGAAAAAAGGTTTTCACGACACTTGCGGGATAAAGTGGAGTAGCAGCCTGATGCCCATACCAATCTTGTGATAAAAATGTGCCCGGATCGGATGACCGCAATGAATTGTCATAAAGACATGCTGCAACATGGACATGATTTAAATCGAGTGCACCATTTGTCATCTCAATTGCTTTTGAAAGCGCATATTGTGCTGGATGCTGCCGCATTTTCAAAGACTTCTGACACATTGTAACTTCTCCCTGATCTATTAATAGTTCATGGGAAAAGAATTAATGATATAGAAATATCATTGGTCTTTAATCCATTTCTGATATGAACTGGTATATTAATACCTGTAGAATGATAAGGCAGCATGTTTTGAGAAAAAATCATATCAATCTACGGCAAGTAGAGATATTTCGTGCAACGATGAAGCTGGGGACTGTCACAGCTGCCGCCGCCGCATTAGGTTCTTCCCAGCCTACGATCACGCGTGAATTGTCACGCTTGGAAGCGCATATCGGCTTCACCTTGTTTGAACGACGCTTACAGCGTTTAGTGCCGACGGCACGCGCTTTGAAACTCTTTGAGGAAGTGCAGGCTTCTTTTATCGGGCTTGACCGAATTAACGATTTTGTCGGAAGGCTGCGCGAGGCATCTGAGGAAGTGCTGACGGTTGCATCTTTGCCTGCGCTTGCGCAGACAATCTTGCCGGAAGCAGTGGCGAGATTGTGTGAGGAGCATCCCCATCTGACGCTTCAGATCAGCAGTGTTGACCCTCGCAACCAGACCAGTGTTTCTGGCTATAATTTTGATATCGGTTTGGTCGAAGATACTTACACCAACCGTGATGCAGAGGCAGAAATACTTTGGGTATTCCAGTTGGTTGCTGTGATGAACGCAGATCATCCACTCGCGCAATATGAAAGTTTATGCCCGCAGGATTTTCAAGGCGTAAATTTTATCAGCCTTGGGCAGCATGATCCTTATCGGCTGATTATTGAGCGGCTTTTTGATAATGAAGAAGTCTCACGTAAACTCTTCTTATCAGCCCGTTCGGCAAGTACTGTCTGCGAATTGGTTCTGAAAAATCTAGGAGTGTCTATCATCAATCCGCTGACAGCCCTTAGTTATGAAGATAAGGGTTTGGTTCTGAAGCCATTTTTACCCATGCAGGATTTTGTTGTTTCTCACATCCGCCCGATTAATCGCCCGGCTGTGGCTAGTTCGAAAGCTTTGCTAAAACATTTAAAAGTAATTTGTGCTGAAATCGAGCAAGGACTGATTGTCAGGAAGCTCGCCCATAAAAGCTAAGATTTGATCATTACCATGAAACAGTCGGTGCAATTTCACGTGCAGTCTTGATAAACTCAATGACTGCCGGATGCATTTCATCAGCACGATGAGCGAGTATCAGCTCCACGGCTGATGTAAGCTCTTTGATTGGCCGGCATGTTACATGCGGACTTTGGCTATATTGTACCCAAGAGGGTGCAATACCAATACCGATATCGGCGCCGGCTAATGCACATATAGATAATGAATGTGAAGCCTCTTGCACAACCATCGGATAAATCTTGGCCCTTCGGAAGGCGGCGCTGACCGCACGGTGATATCCGGCACCAATAGTTGGAGCATAAGTAATGAGCTTTTCACCAGAAAAGTCTTTAATTTCAAGCTTATCTTTCTTTGTTAAAGGATGATGGATTGGCAGGACAGCAACCAGTCCTTCGACCAGAATTGATTCTGTATGAATGGCTGCAATCGGGTTAATCGGACGCATAAAACAGATATCAACAGTTTCTTCGAGCAGGTTTTGCACCTGTATTCCTGTGCCTATCGGTAATATCTCGACATTTGTGGTTGGGTATGTTTGGCGAAACTTGGCGATAATTAGCGGCATCAAATGCATCACGGCAATCTGTACGCCGCTTATAATAATCTTGCGGTTTTCCGGCTCGCTTTTCGACCTTGTTTCGGCAACCGCTTTCTCCAGATCACCTGTTATTGAGAGAGCGTGTTGCAGGAAAATCTCTCCGGCAGAAGTTAATTTTACTGATCGGGTCGTTCGTTGGAATAATTTTGCACCGACCCGATCTTCTAATTGTTTGATCTGCTGACTCAAAGGAGCTTGTGCCATGCCTAGAATATCGGCAGCACGGCTGAAGTGCAGTTCTTTTGCCACGGTAAGAAAATAGCTGAGATGGCGCATCTCAATTCCGTATTTCATATCTCACCCATATAAATGCCCGCTATATTTTTTATTAGATTATAAGTTGAGGGCATGATTAGCTACATTTAATTGTAATAATAACGTTACATGGGTGTTCTTGGTACGGGAGGTTCCATGGCGCGATTTTGGACAATCAAGCTAATCCGCACACTGCTGACCATCTGGTTTGTTGTGACATTTACTTTTGTTGTCTTGCGTGTATCGGGTGATCCTGTGGTGGCATTGCTCGGTGCGGATGCAACACCTGATGAGGTCGAGCAGTTTCGCCAGTTGTGGAGACTGGATGATCCTTTGTGGATGCAATATCTGCGCTATGTAGGCCAGATGCTGACAGGGGAGTTTGGAACCTCTTATCGTGATGGGCGCCCGGTTTTTGATATTATCATGGAGCGCGTCCCGTGGACGGCATTGTTGGGATTGGTTGCTTATCTAGGCGCATGTCTCATTGGCATTCCTTTGGGTATTCTGGCTGCGATCAAGCGTGGTACTGCTTATGATAATATGATCATGGCTGGTGCCGTATTTGGCTTTGCTATTCCTAATTTCTTTTTAGGCATTGTTCTCATTCTCATTTTTTCGCTCACATTACAGTGGTTGCCAAGCTCGGGAACAGGCTCAATCTGGCATTTTGTAATGCCGGCAATTACGCTTGCAACCTTTACAGCCGGTACGCTTGCCCGTTTTACCCGCTCCGCAATGCTCGAAGTTATGGATAAACTTTATATTCGGGCCGCAGCAGCAAAAGGGGTCAGTTATTGGAAGCGTATCATATTTCATGCGCTCCCCAATGCAGGTATACCGATTATTACTGTTATAGGTCTTAATCTTGGCGCCTTAATTGGTGGTGCTATTGTCGTCGAAACTGTTTTTGCCTGGCCTGGCATTGGCCGTTTGCTTGTAACAGCTGTTTCCTCTCGTGATTTGGCAGTTGTGCAAGGACTAGTGCTTGTTATGGCGATCACAATGATTACGGCCAATCTGATTGTGGATTTGCTCTATGGCATTCTCGATCCGCGCATTCGTGTGTCGAAATAGGAGCAGATCATGAAAAAAACATCACCCGTTCTTATTTTTGCGATCTTCATACTGGCGTCTGTGGCTATTATTGCAGTGATTGGCAATGTATTTACGCCTTATACACCCACTCAGCAAAATCTCTTGGCACGATTACAGTTTCCCGGCCTTTTAGGTGGTAACCCAGACTATCCGCTTGGTACTGACCGCATCGGTCGCGATATGGTGGCAAGGTTGATATCTGGTCTTCGTATGTCGCTTTCTGTTGCCATTGCGGGTACATTTATCGGCGCATTATTCGGGTCGATGATCGGCTTTATTGCGGCACATTATCGTGGCTGGGCGGATGAAACCTTGATGATGCTGGTTGATTTTCAAGCATCACTGCCATTTATTCTTATCACCCTGACTTTGCTTGCATTTTTCGGCAATAGCATGACATTGTTCATTGTGCTGATGGGGCTTTTTGGCTGGGAAAACTATGCCCGCCTCGCCAGAGGCGTTGTTTTATCTGCGAAAAGTCAGCCATATGCACAAGCTATTGTGGCGATGGGCGCCAGCAATAGCAGGCTGTATTTACGGCACATCCTGCCCAATATTGCTTCTGCTCTGATTGTGCAGATTACTTTGACATTTCCGCAGATTATTTTGCTTGAAACTGCCTTGAGTTTCCTTGGTTTGGGAATTCAACCGCCCTTGACAAGTCTGGGGCAGATTTTGGGCGAAGGCAGAGACTATTTGTCAACTGCGTGGTGGATCGCAGTCTGGCCGGGTGCACTTATCTTTCTTGTGACATTATCCATGAGTATTCTTGGTGACTGGCTGAGAGATCGGCTGGACCCGATGTTGCGTGCAAAATCTTAACGATCAAAGCAGTTGTAAAGGGGAATAAAATGTTTACCAGACGACAATTTGGAGGCTTAATTGCCGGAGCGGGTGCAGTATCCTTGATCGGTAAATTACCGCAAGCATTCGCACAAGATCGCCCGACTTTAAACATTGCCGTTGATAATTTATGGCAAACAATGGCGCCTATTAACGGTATTTCGACAACATCGCGGCGAATTTTCCCGAATTTTTACGATAACCTTGTTGATCGGGACTATATTAACGATGAAAACGGGCTGATTTTTGCACCAAAACTGGCCACTAAATGGGAGCAAGACGGCAATGTGTGGACTTTCACATTGCGAGAAGGGGTGTTGTTTCATAATGGCGAGGAAATGACTGCAGAAGATGCAGCTTTCACCTTGTCAGCCGAGCGTTTATGGGGCGAAAAACCTTTTGAACCACGTGGCAGAACATTCACTGCCGGATTTAAACGTGTTGAGCCAACCGGAAAATACACATTTGAGGTTGAGACAGAAACACCAGATCCAAACCTGCCGAATAAATTGACAGGCTATATTGGTTTTGTCGTTCCTAAAAAATACTACCTGGAAGTGGGTGTGGATGCATTCGGCCAAAAGCCGATCGGAACAGGGCCATATAAGGTTAAAACCTTCCGCTCTGGTGAAATCATGGTTTTGGAAGCCTTTGATGATTATTGGGACGGTGCTCCGCCAGTAAAGCAGATAAATTGGAAAATCGTGCCAGAATATGCAGCACGCATGGCCGGTCTTGTTTCAAAAGAGTTTGATTTCATCGTCAATATTCCAACAGATCAGGAGGCTCAATTGGAGAGCTATTCTGGTATCAAACTGCAAAGAGTTCTGGCTGATAACTATCCGGCCTTTGCTTTTAATACCCGTGCTGATCCGGAAGACAATCCATTGGTAGATCCAAATCTGCGCTATGCTATGGTGCAGGCGTTGGATATGGATATGATCGTTAAGGCGCTCTTTAATGGTGCAACCGAGCATCCGGCTGTTCCTTTTAACTTCAAGGAGTATGGCAAGTTTTATGATCCGAATTTACCGGTAAAACTACCCTATGATGTGGAAGCGGCCAAAGCGCTGGTCGCCAAAACCAAATATAAGGGCGAACCACTTATTTGGCACATTACCCGCCAATTTTACCCCAATTATGAGACTGCTGCTGAAATCATGATTGAGCAGTGGCGTGAAATCGGTGTGAATGTGCAGGCATATGTGCTGGATAATTTTGAGCTGGTTTATCGTCGTCCTTACCACATGATGAATATGTCGATGAGTTCAGACTTTATTCCGGGTGATCCCTATCAGCCATTATGGCTGGATTGGGGCCCGACAGCTTCACGCTCAACGGCAAGCTGGAAAACATGGGATCCGACACCGGAATTTATTGAGCTGGGCAATAAATTTGCTGCGGCTACTGAATTTGACGAGCGCAATGCTGCTTATCTGGCGCTTTCACACGAGTGGCAGCGGGTTACACCTGGTTTCTATATGTGGAAGAGCGTTTATAACTGCGCGCATCGGGATGGCATTCAGTTCAAATATAAACCCAATGGTGAAATGCGCATTTACGGTGATTATTTCAAATTTGTCTGATTAAGACCCTATGGCGCATATCTTAAAATTTGCGCCATAGGGCACCCATCCATATTCATTCGAATTATAAATTACAGGCATTGCGAGCCGTGTAAAATCAAGCCGGAGTCGAGTTTATGCGTGAAGAAAGCCTTTCGATCAAAGATCTTTGTGTACCGCTTCCCGATGGGCTGGACAGAAAATATGCTGTTGAAAATCTATCATTGGATCTGCGGCAGGGTGAAATTTTATGCATTGTTGGTGAATCTGGTTCCGGCAAGTCAATTACGGCGCTGGCAACGATGGGGCTTTTGCCTCGCAATCTGAACAATGCTCGCGGAGAGATACTCTTTGAAGGCAAAGATTTATTAAAAATTGACGGGAAAACGCGCTTAAGTATTACAGGCCGTAATATTGCGATGATTTTTCAGGAGCCAGCTGCTGCCCTTAATCCTGTTTTTCGTATTGGTGAGCAAGTGTCGGAAGTTTTCCGAATTCATTCTTCATTATCGGCTTCTGAAATTAAAAAACGGGTTATTGACCTTTTCAATGAGGTGAAGCTGCCATCTCCCGAGCAGATTTATAACTCATATCCGCATCAACTTTCAGGCGGTCAGTGTCAGCGTGTAATGATTGCGACGGCTTTGGCATTGGAGCCAAGTATTTTAATCGCTGACGAGCCAACAACGGCGCTAGATGTGACGACACAGGCACAAATCTTGAAATTGATGCTGGAACTGCGCAATAATCATAATACTTCAATTATTTTTATTACCCATGATTTTGGTGTCGTCGCTGAAATCGCTGATCGCGTTGCCGTGATGCAAATGGGCAAATTGGTTGAAGTGGGTACGCGCGATGAAATATTAAATCATCCGCAAAAAGACTACACAAAGCGTCTTTTGAGCGCCGTGCCGACGCTTACCGAGCGACAGTCACGCAGTTTCAAAGATGGTGCTGTCTTAATAGCCAAGAATATCGTGAAAACCTATAAAGCATCAAGTTTGTTTGGCAGTGGTCGTGTCGTCAAGGCTGTGGATCATGTTGATCTTACCATTCAGCGCGGTGAAACGGTTGGTTTGGTTGGTGAATCCGGTTCTGGTAAATCGACATTGGCACAATGTGTCATCCGGCTCGTTCAGCCCGATGGCGGTGATATAACAATTGCGAATGCCGACTTCGCTCATTTGAAAAACAAAGCACTGCGTGAAGCGCGCCGCAAGGTACAGATTGTGTTTCAGGATCCATATACGGCATTGGATCCACGTCAGCGTATTGGTGATGCGATTGCTGAGGGGCCAATCATCCACGGGGTGAGTGCTAGCGAAGCCAAAGAACGGGCTTTAAATTTATTAGAAGCTTGCGGACTTGATCCATTATCTGCATCACGCTTTCCGCATGAGTTTTCTGGCGGGCAGCGCCAGCGTATTTGTATTGCCCGTGCTCTGGCCGTTGAACCGGAACTGCTGATTGCGGATGAATCCGTTTCTGCTCTTGATGTTTCTGTTCAGGCGCAAATTTTGGATTTGCTGGCTGATATGCAAAAGAAGTTAGGTTTTGGTATTTTGTTTATTACGCATGATCTGCGTGTTGCCAGCCAAATTTGTGATCATATCGCTGTGATGCGCCATGGGAAGATTATTGAACGTGGTGATCCTGCTAGTCTGTTCGGTAACCCCCAGCAACTTTATACCAAAGAGCTACTCGCCGCCGTTCCGGGTAAAGGTTGGCAACAGCATCAAAATTTAGCGCAGTAATAAATTTGACGATATGGGAGCATGTGACGTGAAGAAATATCAAATGGGGGAAGTTCCGCAGCGGCTATCAGAAGAGTTGTTGGATAAATTATCAGCCATTGAAGTGGCAACTATTGGCCATTTTCGACATCGAGGATTTGTTAATAAGCGTTTGCAACCGATCAGTCCGGTTAAAAAGACCATCATTGGTACTGCCGTTACAATTGCTATTCCTGCTACAGATTCCACATTGCTGCATCATTCAATCTCAGTTTTGCGTAAAGGGGACTTTTTGATTGTGGACCGTTTAGGCGATGATCGCCATGCATGTATTGGCGGCGGGGTAGCATTAGCGATTAAAACGGCTGGTGTGGTAGGCGTGGCAATTGATGGGCCTTGCACTGACCCAGATGAAATTATTGATCTTGATCTGCCGCTGTGGTCATCCGGTATTTCCGGCATCACTACGCGACTGAATGATCTTGGCGGGTCATTAAATTTGCCTGTTTCTTGCGGTAATGTACCCGTTATTGCGGGCGATGTTGTAATTGCTGATGCGAGTGGAATTGTCATCATCCCACGCAATGAAATTGAAGAAGTGATGGAGGAGGCATTAGCACGCCAAGCGCGCGCTGGTCGCTTTCAGACGAGAATTTTTGAAGGGGAAAATCTGGGCGATCTTTCGGGAGCCACACAAATGATCAAGAAAGCTCTTGAAGATTGAGGTGCATCATAAAGTTGCGCTTAAGCTAAAAGTTTCGGGAGGCTAAAATGATAAATCCGCAATATAGTGATCTCAGATTTGAACGAAGCATCATCAAAAAAGATGCAGCAAGAAGCGAAAAAGGTGTTGTTACTTCGCAACATTATGTTGCTGCTGAAGCTGGCGCTAAAGTTCTTGCTTCCGGCGGTAATGCTGTCGATGCAGCAGTAACAGCTGCTTTTGTTTTGCAAACGGTCGAGCCTTGGATGAGTGGTCTGGCTGGTTGCGGTTATATGATGATCATGCAACCCGATGGTCAAACAGAAGTGGTTGAATTTACCGGACGCGTACCATCACATTTTGATGAAGATTATTATCGCCCTGATCCGGTTATGAAAACCTTTATCGGACATCCCGCATCCATTGAAAACCGCAATGAAACGGGGTTCAGCTCTGCGGTGATACCTGGTTGTATCCGAGGGTTTTATGAAGCACTGAAAAAACATGGCACAATCGGTTTTGATAAGGCCTTGCAGCCAGCAATTGATCAGGCCAGAAAAGGCTTGGTCGTGGATTGGCATACCACTTTAACAATTGCGATGGCACAAAGTGATCTTGCTGCTGATGAGGGTACAAATGCAATATTTTTACCCAATGGCCATGCACCCGAGCCAGGCCAGATATTGCCCCTTACCCAATTGTCCAAAACCTTGGAAATATTGGCGGATGAAGGACCTGACGCATTTTATGGCGGTCAAATCGGTGAGCGTCTGATTGAGGATCTGAAAAAGGGCAACAGCTTTATAACATTAGATGATCTGGCTGATTATCAAGCACAAATTTATCCAGCACGTCGCAGTGACATTCAGGGGAAGCGAGTTTATGTGGCGGGCGAAACCAGCGCCGGACAACGATTGCTTGATAGTTTGAAATTTTTTGATGACAAGCATGGTGCCGGTCCGGTTGGGCCTGAAATGTTTGTCATATTGGCAAATGGGCTTTGGGAAGCTTTCAGTGCTCATAAGAAGAGACTGAATCCGGCTGAAAAAACCAATAAAACCAGTACCACACATATTAATGCGGTTGATGCTCATGGCCGTATGGTGGCAATAACCTTTACGCTGCTTAATCGTTTTGGTGCGCGGGCATTGTCCCCAAAAACCGGAATTTTGCTAAATAATGGCATGTCATGGTTTGACCCAACACCAGGCAGAGCCAATTCTTTGCGCCCGAATGCTTATGCGCCAAGCAATATGTGCCCTGTGGCTATAGCTGATCATAGCAAAAGCTTTGCGGTGTTGGGTGCAGCTGGCGGCAACCAGATCGTGCCGACATTGGCACAATTATCTGCCTTTTTGTTGCATGCAGGTTTAGATGCTGAAGAAGCGATGAATATACCGCGCATGTCTACAGGGCCGACACGTGATATTGCGGTTAATATTGATATGCCAGCCGATATTATTGCGGCGTTGGCCGCTATCGGGACTATCAAGCCCTCCCAGCAAACTGTCTTTCCGCGTCCTTTTGCATCCCCTGGTATCGTTTCGCGTAATAGTAATCTCTTTATTGGCATGCCGGATACTACATATCCGCCAGCCTTTGCCGCAGTTTGTGATTAGGGGAAGTCAAATAGTATGTAATTTCGAAACCTGTTTCATAAGACTGAAACATTTGAAATGTAAACGGCATTTAAGTTGGGCATTTAATTTTCACTTGCTGAGTGTGTAAGCTTGCCTTAGCTTGCTTTCAGAACTCGGACCAACAACAAATTCATCTGTGAAATTATAGACTTATCAATAAAGGAAATGACTGATGTGGCTTAATAACCTGCGAATTGTTCTGCCGGATCAGGTTCTTTCGCGAGGTGCTTTAAAGATTGAAAATGGCATGATCGCCGAGATTTCGGACAAGACTGTCGAAAATGCGCAGCTTGATGGGCAGGGTTTGATTGTGATGCCGGGCATGATTGATATGCATGGTGACATGATCGAACGCGAAATCGAGCCGCGCCCGATGGTACGTATGCCGATGGAGCTTGGAATACGCGATCTGGATCGAAAGCTTGCAGGCTCTGGTATAACGACAGCTTATGCTGCTTTATCTTTCAGCCCTAATTCAGTTCACGGGCATTTGCGGAGCTACGATAATACAAGCGCTATCATTCATGCTTTGAAAAACATGCAAAATGATCTGCTGGTTGATCATAAAGTGCATGTGCGCATGGAGATAAATTTCCCCAAGGCAATCTGGGTCATTCGTGAATTGATTGAGGATCAAAAAGTTGATTTGCTTTCACTGAATGATCACACTCCCGGACAAGGACAATATCGCGATATTGAACGCTTAATCGATCGTCTGAAACAAGAAAAAGGTATGAGCCATGAAGAGGCAGCTGCCAATATTGCGCGGAGGATATCGGAGCGGAGCCGTCCGGCGGAGCAGCTTAGTGCTACTTTGAGTACGATTTCTGAACTTTGTCGGGAGCATAATGTCGCTCTTGCCAGCCATGATGATGATACGGCTGAAAAAATCGAACTGATGCTGTCCTTAGGCGTAACCATCAGCGAGTTTCCGGTCACAAAAGAAGCTGCTTTCCATGCGAAGCAGAAAGGGCTGGTCAATGCAATGGGTGCGCCTAATGCTTTGCGTGGTGAGAGCTATTCCGGAAATCTCTCGGCACGGGAAGCGCATAATTTAGGCTTGTTGGATATATTGGCAGCGGATTATCACCCTACGGCAATGATACCAGCCATTTTACAACTTGCGGAAATGGATGAAAACGGTTTGGCTGGTGCGGTAAGACTTGGTTCGGTCAATGTTGCCAAGGCTTTAGGCTTAACGGATCGCGGCAGCATTGAAACTGGCAAGCTGGCTGATCTAGTTATCGTTAATCCGCAAGGCGTTGGACGTCCTATTATGACATTACGCGAGGGAAAAGTCATCTATTCTGATGGTAGCTTGGAGCTGCACCAGTCGTAATTTTTCGCCCTTGATTTTAAAGGGGTGGACGTTCTTGAAAATTATAGTGAGGCAGCTATTTAGAAGGCTTTGAAAGTGAACGGCACAGATCTATGCCGTTTACAGTATTGCGTAGCTTGAATTGCTATAACTGAACCCAAGCCGGAGTTGATCTCCGGCTTGGGTTATTATTAATCTGCCAGAGTTTCAGGCTTCTTATTGATACCAAGCAATTGATACAGAACAAGCGCTGCCAGTGTTGCTGTACCAATACCGCCCAGTGCAAAAGAACCGATGGTGATCGTAAAGTCACCGGCGCCTAAGATTAAAGCAATACCAACAGTAAACAGATTGCGTGGTTCTGCAAAATCGACTTTGTTGACGATCCAGATACGTGCCATTGCAGATGCAATTAGGCCGAAAACGGAAACGGCTAGACCAGCAAGCACTGGTGCTGGAATTGTTTGAAGGATTGCACCAAATTTTGGTGACATGCTGAGCATGATGGCAAAAATAGCTGCCATGACGAATATGAGCGATGAATAAACTTTAGTCATAGCCATAACGCCGATATTTTCAGCATAAGTGGTTACACCAGTACCACCACCGGAGCCAGAGATCATGGTTGCAAGACCATCGCCAAGGAAGCCGCGGCCAATATAGCGGTCCATATTCTGACCTGTTATTGAGCCAAGGGCTTTGATATGGCCGAGGTTTTCAGCAACCAAAACAACTGCTACCGGCGCAATAAGTGTTATGGCTGACCACTGGAACTCAGGGGCAACAAAATGAGGAAGTCCCAGCCAGTCTGCATTGCTGACAGCTGCAAAGTTGATGCCAGGCACCAAGCCCAGACCATTGCCGAAAATGAGAACGAGCAAATAACCAAATACAAGAGCAAGCAGAACAGCAATACGACGTGTGGTGCGCGGTCCATAGGCGGAAATCATTGCCATTGCCAGCACGGTTAACAGTGCAATTGTGATATGGCTACCTGTGCCTTTTAGCTGATTGATTGCAACAGGGGCAAGATTAAGCCCGATCGACACACCAATTGCACCTGTAACTACTGGCGGCATGAGCTTCTCGACCCAGCTTGTGCCAACGCTCATTACAATGAGCCCGATTAAAGCATAGACCGCACCACAAACAATAATACCGCCCAAGGCTAGTGCGACATTGGGATTTGCTCCGGTGCCGGAATATCCTGTTGCGGCAATAACAACTGCAATAAATGCAAAGGAGGAGCCAAGATAACTCGGTACGCGACCGGCTGTCAGGAAGAAAAACAGTAGAGTACCAATGCCGGAAAAAAAGACCGCGACATTCGGATCAAAGCCCATAATAAGTGGCGCGACAATTGTCGAGCCGGACATTGCTAGCAAATGCTGAATGGCCATAGGGACGCCTGCGCTGGTTGGCAGACGTTCGTCCGGCATCACCGTGGCGTCGTTGGTTAAGCGCCATGTTGGAAAATAAGACATTAATATCCCCTTGAAACGTGCGTTTGGTTCATATCTACGCATCTCATTTTTGGCTAGAGACAACTTATCATTGCATTGCTTAATGCAAGGTTTCAAACAGTTTTTTGTGAATTACTGCTAAAATAGGGAACTCTTAAGTATTAGTAATTTTAAACTGGGTAATTATTCCAAAATAAACGCCGACTTATATGGCCAGTGGTATTGCTTTTAGCCAAAGCGCTTAAAAATATCTCAGTTAAAACTGATATTACGTGCTCCACCATCAGCAAAACACAAAACTGTGATAAAATATCTACATCCCCCAATAAAAGGGATTAATTATCTCGAAAACCACATTATTGCCTATTATGGCGATCAGAACAGCTATATTCGGTTAACCAATTATTGCCTGTTTGTTGTTATCAACAGGTAAAATATTTTCGGCCATTTGGGTTCTCTCATCTGGCTTTACAAGTCGCTATGTGAAGAAAGAACTCTAGGATGGCTATTACCCGCAGATTTTTCGTAGCTGCATTACCGCTTGTTTTAGCTGGGTGCTCAACGACAACACGTGCCCCAGTATCGCAGACACCAAGAATTTCCCAGCAATATTTGAACATGTATGCAGCTGTTGAGGGTGAGCCTTATGCAGTGCCTGCACCTGACCTGAAGAAAATCGAACCTAAATATTATCGTCAGGAAGTTGCTTATGAAAGTGGCGAGAATCCGGGTACGTTGATTGTTGATACGGCTAATCGTTATCTTTATTTGCAACAAGAAAATGGCCGCGCGATGCGCTATGGTATTGGGGTTGGTAAAGCTGGTCTGGAATTTGAAGGCGCAGGTACCGTCCAGTTTAAGCGGGAATGGCCACGTTGGACACCAACTCAATCGATGATTGCACGCGAGCCTGAAAGATACGGTCCGTTAGCGGGCGGTATGGAGCCAGGAACAACAAATCCTCTTGGTGCACGTGCACTTTATTTGTTTAAAGACGGTAGAGACACGCTTTACCGCATTCATGGTAGCAACGAAGATTGGTCTATCGGACGTGCGGTTTCTAGTGGGTGTATCCGGTTGCTCAATCAGGATATTATTGATCTTTATGGCCGTGTTCCTAATGGCACAAAGATTGTGGTCTTGCAGAATAATAGTCCCGCATCTGTTTAACCAGCATTTATTTAATAAGCCTGGTATTGAATTTTAAAGAGCGTCCGGTTTCGTTGAGCCGACGCTCTTTTTGCATTTTAAATTAAAATCTATAGACTTAAACAGGCGCTATAATTATGCCTGTAGTTGTCATATATTACTTGAAAATCTTTTAATTTTCAGTGCTTATAGCTAATGTAAAACATTACAACAATATAGGTGTAATTGATGCTGGCGATACTTGCTGATGATTTGACAGGTGCTTTGGATAGCGCCGCTCCTTTTGCTGGCAGAGGTCTTCTCACGGAAGTCGCACTTACACCTTCCGCGATTGCTCTTTCATTGGCTGAAGAACCGCAAGTTTTAGCCATTAATCTTGGTACGCGTGAATTATCAAGGTCGGAGGCGCATGATCTGTGCATGCAAACTTTAGCACTGTTACCGCCTCAAACTGTTTTATTTAAGAAAATTGATTCACGTCTAAAGGGGCATATCGAAGCTGAATTAGATGCCTTTAAGTATAAAAAATCTTTGATTGCGCCTGCTATACCTGAGTTTTCCCGTGTGGTTATAGATGGAAAAATACAAGGTTTTGGAGTTGAGCATCCAATTTTGATTTCTGAGCGCCTTGGAAAACATGCGCAAAATGCATTCATTCCAGACACTTTAACTTCAGATGATATGGATAAGGCATTTGCTGATGCAGAGGCATTGGGTGTTGAATTGTTCGTTGGTGCGCGGGGGCTTGCAGAGGCAATTGCACGTAAGATGGCCAATTCCAATCAAGGCAAGCTTGTTGCCCTACCGCAAGGTAAAGGGCTTCTGGTGATCGGCTCGCGGGATCCGATTACATTGGATCAAATTGATAATATAGTGAAGACTATGAAGATCAATCATATTAAGGCACCCAATGGTATCTTTGCTTCACTGGAAGCAGCAGCGTTTAAGTCAGATATTACACTTTTTCAGGCAACCGAAGGACAAGAAAAATGCACTGGTCAGCAGGTTTCAAATAATCTGGCAGTTTCTGTGCATCCCGCATTGACGAAATGTGCGAGAACATTGCTGCTATGTGGTGGTGAAACCGCTAATGCTGTCATGCAGGCTATGAAAATTAACCGCTTTCGGCTGCTTGGTGAGTGCTTGCCGGGATTGGCGGTTGCCAATTATGGTGATCAATGGCTGATTGCCAAATCCGGTGGCTTTGGTGATCCTGAAACATTTGTCCATATTGCAAAGCAAATAAGCGTTAATGGAGCTGATTATGAAAATTGAACATGGCGCCACACGCAAAGCTTTGCCTGATATTGTTTTTGAACGGATGCTTCGGGCGATTAAATCCGGAGCGTATAAACCAGATGAGAAACTGCCGACCGAGCATGATCTGGCCGCTGAATTTGAGGTCTCCCGCCCTGTTATTCGTGAAGCTCTAAAGCGCCTTCGAGATCAGGGTTTGATTTATTCGCGCCGTGGTGCTGGTAGCTTTGTGCGTGCTATTGGTCTGCGCGAGCCATTGGGATTTGGTCAGTTGGAAAATGTTGCTGACCTTTTGAATTGCTATGAATTTCGTATGACTGTCGAGCCGACCGCTGCTGCTGTGGCCGCAAGTCGCCATGATGCAGCTGCACTTGCTGGTATTTATCAGGCCTTGGAACTATTGCGTGACGCGACTAACAGACATTCACACCGCGAAGATGCTGATTTCCAGTTTCATTTAGCCATCGCACGCGCGGCTAAAAACAGCTATTTTTCAACTGCTATGGAAGCATTAAAAGAGCATATTGCTGTTGGTATGCGCTTTCATGGTGCGTCTCTACGTTCGGAAGCAACTGGGCTTATACAGGTTTTTGGCGAACATGAAGCAATTGCTGATGCGATCCGCGATGGGCAGCAAGAGCAAGCGCGGGAGTTGATGTATAAGCATTTGGCTGGATCAAGAGACAGGCTTTTTCAAGCAACTAGCCCGTATTAACATCTAAAATCTGTCAGCTATGGGCACGATTAAGTCCAGTTGAAAGTTGTATGATGATATATGAGAAAGGGCTAATTATACCCTTATGAAAGACGCCATATGACGTCTCAATATAAACAAATTGGTCACTATATATTGCGATATGCAGAATGTTTTTTTTATGTTTACCTACTACGAGAGATATTAGGAGACTTAAATGCTATTTAAAAAAACGATTATATTGGCTTGTGTGGCCTTCTCGCTTACTCCCTTGGCGGTCAATGCCGCAGCAGTTTTGAAAGAAGATAAGAATATCACATTTAGCTCTGATCATTCCAAGCAAACCTCACCTGGAATATTTGAGCTGTCTGGAAATGTTGTCGTAAAAGCTGGGAAGTCTGAGATAAAAACAGATGAAGCAAAAGTCACGACAGACGAAAATACAACGACAATTACGACTAACGAATTCGTTGTTACCATTAAGAAATAACTTTATTATTTGCTATTATCCTAAATCTATAAAATTGCATTGTAAAAACCCTGCCAGCAATGGCGGGGTTTTTCATTTATCAAATACGTATAGAATGAATGAGCCTTGGTGCGCGCAAGCCGATATATAGCCATTTGGCGGGATTAAAAGGCCAACTGATATGAAAAAGAGCGGCTTGATGAAAGTCGCTCTTATAAGAATTGTGTCGGACTATTCTATAGTCGTTAAATCACTCAAATCTGGTTGAATTTTTTCAAGACTTCGCGAATTTTTGCGTCCTGATCATCATTTGGTAAAAGCGCTGGCTGGCGGCTGGCTCCAACTGAATTATCATTGAGATAAAGTGCACGCTTCACCATTGCTGGCGGGAAACCGAGCGCATAGAGATCAGTGCGGAAATTGGTGTAAATCTCCTGATTACGGTTCGCTTCTTCCATGTTTTTGGAATTATAGCCATTGATTATGCCAGCCAGTATATCAGGCAATGCATTGCCGAGACCTGAAATACAGCCCGCAGCGCCATTTTCCAATGCCCAAAGTACAAGATGGTCAGGGCCGGAATAAACTTCGAAATTATCGCTTGAGCGGGCAATTTCAAGATAAGCTTCAAGTGTTTCCTGCGCGCCGCCTGAATCTTTAATACCTGCAATATTGCCGTGAGTAGACAGCTTTCTAGCTGTTTCCGGCTCGATATGATTTTGGGTGCGAGCAGGGATATCATAGAGATAAATCGGTGTCTCAACCGCATCTGCAACTCTAGAAAAATGGCGGATCAGGCCGTCTTGTGTACAGGCAATGAAAAACGGTGTGATCACTGCAATGCCGTCAACGCCGATGCGATCAAATTCGCGGGCTAGTTTAAGGGTTTCAAATGTAGCTGGCATTCCGGCATTGACAATGACGCTGGCGCGGCCATTAACTTCATCAACAACAGCTTCACAAAGCTGGATTTTTTCATCATAAGTAAGCGCGCTGAAGTCACCATTGGTGCCTGCGCACATAATATTATTGCCGGCTTCGATCTGGCGGCGAACCTGTTTGCGCGTCGCATCAAAATTGATGGTCTCATCTTCGTTGAAGCAGGTAACAAGTGCAACATAAGCTTTTTTGGTCATGAGTGGTCTTTCAGACTAAGTGATTTTTTAAAGTTGGCTGGCGCGTTTTTGCGCTTGTATTTCGGGATCAGGGTCGAGCGCTGCGTTAAGAAGTGCTTTGGTGTAAGTTTCGCGCGGACTTAGAAAGAGATCACTGACCGTTTCCAATTCAACGATAGCACCTTGCTGCATAACCATCACATAATCGGCAAAGTCTTTAACCACCGGCAGATCATGTGCGATGAAGATAAAGGAAATGCCAAGCTTACGACGCAGATCATCAAGCAGATTAATCACTTGTGCCTGAACGGAAACATCAAGCGCTGATACAGCTTCATCGCAAATGATAAGCTTTGGCTCCAGAGCCAAGGCGCGGGCGATGGCAATACGTTGGCGCTGTCCACCAGAAAACTGGTGTGGATAACGGTTGATATGCTCTACACTCAAGCCCACCTGAACCAGTAGTTCAGCCACGCGTTCGCGCCATTTGGCTTTGGGTAAAATTTCTGGATGGATAACCCATGCTTCTGAAATCAGCTGATAAACGGTCATGCGCGGATTAAGTGACTGGGTCGGATCCTGAAATACCATTTGCAGATCACGGCGCAGGCGATACATTTCTGCCGCCGACACCTGGAACAGGTCTTTGCCGTGCCAATGTGCAGTGCCACCATCCGGCTCGTCAAGACGCAGTAAAATACGGGCAAGTGTTGATTTTCCAGAGCCGCTTTCGCCAACAACAGCCAGCACTTCCCCTTGATAAAGATCAAAAGAGATGCCTTTGAGTGCTTGAAAATTGGCATAGGTTTTGGTTACATTCCGCACGCTTAAAACGGGTTCGCCCTTGCGTGAAGGTTCGTTTAAAATTCCTTGTCCCGGTGCGGCTGCAATCAGCTTTTGTGTATAGGCGTGTTGTGGATTTTTATAAACATCATGAACCAACCCGCTTTCAACCAGCGCACCCTTTTCCATCACTACGACACGATCGGCAATTTCTGCCACCACGCCAAGATCATGGGTGATGATGATGACGGCCATGCCGGTTTCTTGCTGCAATTCCTTCAATAGCGTCAAAACTTCCGCCTGAACGGTCACATCAAGCGCTGTGGTCGGCTCGTCAGCAATCAGCAAAACAGGGCGCAAGGCCAGCGCCATAGCAATCATGACGCGCTGGCGCTGCCCACCGGAAAACTGATGCGGATATTTATTCAGTGCATTTTCCGGTTCTGGAATGCCGACACGGGTGAGTAGCCGCAAAGCCTCTTTTTGTGCGTGATCAGAAGACTTTCCGTGGGTTTTCAACGCTTCGCGGATTTGCCAGCCAACCGTGTAAACCGGATTTAAATGACTGAGAGGATCCTGAAAGATCATCGCTATTTGTGAGCCATTGACTTGACGTCGCTCGCTATCCGACATCTTTAAAAGATCGCTACCAT
Organism: uncultured Paenochrobactrum sp.; assembly: GCA_947627865.1. Classification (GTDB taxonomy): domain Bacteria; phylum Pseudomonadota; class Alphaproteobacteria; order Rhizobiales; family Rhizobiaceae; genus Paenochrobactrum. The sequence goes on from CANQXU010000014.1 coordinate 20,974, forward strand.
CAAGCAAAATTTCGCCGGAGGTGATGCGGCCGGGCGGCATGTCGATCAGGTTCATAATCGCGGAAGAAGAAACGGATTTACCCGAGCCGCTTTCTCCTAAAATGGCGAGCGTTTCGCCCCGATTGATATGATAGGAAATATCATTGACGGCCTTAACAGTGCCGGAGGCGGTGTGGAATTCAATGGACAGATTGCGGACTTCGAGAAGGTGGTCAGCCATTTTTTCCTCCCTTCATTTCAAGGCGCCAGCGCTGCACCGGATCAAAGGCAATACGCATCCAGTTCGATAAAAGATTGAGCGACATTGTGGTCAAAATGATTGCAAGACCTGGCCAGAATGACAGCCACCATGCATTGGTCAGATATTGGCGCCCCTGCGAGATCATTAGTCCCCATGTAATTTCCGGCGGCTGAATACCAATGCCGAGGAAAGACAAGGCGCTTTCGGCAAGCATAACATAGGCAAAATCAAGCGTCGCGAGTGTTGTGAGTGTTGGCAGCACAACGGGCAGAATATGCCGGAAGATAATGCGCTTGGAAGACGCACCCATAACACGGGCAGCTTGCACAAACATGCGTTCCCTTATTTCCAGCACTTCCGCACGGGTTGTACGCACATAAACCGGAATGCGGGTAATCGCGAGTACGACCATAAGATTGAGAATAGAGGAGCCGAGCATATAGAGAACGATCACTGCGATCAGCAGAGACGGGAATGACATGATCACATCAGCCAGCCGCATAATCACTTGACTGACGCGCGGCGAGGAGAAACCTGCAATTAAGCCAAGCGAAGTTCCGATGATCGCTGATATTAAAACCGCACCGGCAGCAACGAGCAGGGTATTTTGTGTCGCTACAATGATGCGTGCTAAAAGTGGGCGACCAAGTGCATCGGCGCCCATCCACCAAATCCATGCCCGATCCCATTCAAAGGGCGGCAAGTTGCGTCCGCGCAAATTTTGTTTGGTAGCCACTTCACCAAGCCATGTATGGCCAATGAGGGCGAAAACAACAAGCATGCAGAGGAAGATTGCCGCACAAAAAGCGAACTTATCGGACCAGAGCATACGGCTAAAACGTTGCAATGCACTTGGTTCGTTCAAGAGTTGGGTTTCATCTGTGTTTATAGTCATATTCGCGCTTCTCAATGACGGATGCGCGGATCAAGCAACGCATAAGCGATGTCGATCAGCAGGTTCATAATGAAAATAGCAACGGCTGTAACTAAAATGGCGGCCAATACGACATTAAAATCCCGCTGCATGATGGAGTCGATCATTAATTTTCCAACACCGGGAAAGCCGAAAATGGTTTCGATGATGACAGCCCCGTTGAGCAAGCTTGCCGCCTGATCGCCAATCACAGTGATGACGGGCAACATGGCATTGCGCAATGCGTGAATGAAGATGATCGGGCCGGAGGCAACGCCTTTTGCACGTGCTGTTTTTACATAAGCGGAGGAAAGGGCGGAGATCATTGATCCACGCACAACCTGCACAATAATTCCAAAGGGGCGCACAAACAGCACGCAAATCGGCAATATCCAATGGGAGAAAGTGCCTGTGCCAGAGGTTGGCAACCAAGCAAGCTGGACAGAAAATATGACGATTGCAACTATAGCCAGCCAGAAATCTGGAACTGATGCGCCTATCAATGAAAGGATTGAGGCGACACGGTCAAAAAAGCCACCAGCACGAAATGCAGCCAGAGCACCAACAACTATAGCGGCGACGGTGACCAATGCCATGGTGATGACAGCCAGCATCAAAGTCCACATAAAGGCTTCGGTGACAACTTCTAATGCAGGACGTGCCTTGCGCAGTGACATTCCAAGATCACCCGTCAGAACACTGCCGACATAGCGCGCAAATTGCATAAGGAGCGGATCATTGAGACCATGCAATTCACGAAACTGGTTTTTCATCTCCTCTGATGCCTCAACAGGCAAGAATAATGCAGCCGGATCTCCTGTCAGCCGCGAGAGAAAGAAAACCAATACGAGCAAACCGATCAATGAAATCAGGCTGGCAAAGGCGCGTTTGTGAATAAAACTAAGCATGGACCCTCAAATGGATGGGACGGCAGATTAAACTGCCGTCTTGGTTCGCGCTTTCAATTCAAGTGGTCATTCACCACTCATTTAATGCCAATCTCAGAAAGCTGGAGCATCTGATTGGTCGCCATTGTTGGCTTGAAATCCAAGCGATCCGACACGCGGGAAAAACCAACCATATGGAACAACAAAACATCGGCCACGACTTCATCATGCAAATAGGCAATGGTTTCTGCCCAAAGCTTTGCACGTTCATCACCAGTTGCCGCAGATGCTTTGGCGATCAGCTCGTCAGCTTTAGCATCGGAGAAGCCTGATTGTGTGCCGTCCGTTGCATATTTGAAGAACATTGAGAAGCTTGGATCGCCTTTTGAATTGTCGTGCATGGCAGCGACAAGTATCGGTCCGCGACCTTCCTGGAATGGTTTGGAATAGTAGCCTTCATGCTCTGCTACTTCGACGAATTTTAACTCGATATTTAAACCGGTTTCACTGAGCTGCGACTGAATGGCTTCCATGATTTCGGTTACATTCGGGAAGTTGGCAGAACGTGCAATGATGGTAATTGGTGTATCAACCTTGACACTGTCGGCTTTCGCTTCTTCGACAAGCTTTTTGGCTTGCTCCAGATCATATTCGTGAACTTTTACATCCGGATTCCAGCCCAGTGTTGGTGGCGGAACAATGGCGGTTGCAAGCAAAGCGCCCTCTGGCAGCAGAGTGCCGATAAAAGCCTCGCGATCGATGCCAAGATTGAGCGCTTTGCGGATGCGCACGTCATTCAACGGTTCGATATTGTGATCAATGCGCAAATAAACCGTTTCACTATCGAGATAGGAGAAATCGGTCGCGTCATTGGTGGCGTCGAGCTGGGAAATTGATGGGGAGATATCAGCTTCACCTGTCTGCACCATAGCAGCACGAACGGATGGATCGGCGCGGAAGAGATAGGTTGCTTCTGTGACCTGTGGTTTTTCACCCCAATAATCGTCACGCGCGGTCAACACAATCTGCTGGCCCGGTGTCCAGTCTGTCATCGCATAGGGGCCGGTCCCAATGGGTTCGCGCACAAATTCAAGTGGGGTATTTTCAGGTACGATTGTTACAAGCGACATCAGCAATGGTAAAATTGGCTGCTGCGGGTCGGCAGTAAAATCAATCGTATAGTCATCAACAATATCGGCTTGAACCGTCATGCCACCAAAATAGCGCTCGGATTCGCAGGCGTTTTTATCGCTTTTGATGCGGTCGAAACTGTGTTTTACGTCCTGCGCATTAAAGGCTGAGCCGTCTGAAAAAGTAACACCTTCACGCAATTTAAAGCGCCAACTACCGTCTTCTTTCTGCTCCCAGCTTTCTGCCAGTCTTGGCATAAGGCCTTTATCACCGCGCACATCAAGTTCGGTCAGTGTCTCACTGACATTCTGCATAATGATACGGCCGATATTGGAGCGCGTTGCCATGCAGGGTTCTAGTAGATCGGCTTCTTCAGCGAGGACGACTTTAATCGCTCCCGACTTGGCGT
>CANQXU010000015.1 GCA_947627865.1 uncultured Paenochrobactrum sp.
GTTTTAACGATATTGGTCACAGCTTTTGCACAACCGCCGCATGTCATATCAGGAACAATCAAAGTAATCATTTCAACACCTCTTTTTGATATCTGAAATGAATATGGGGCTTTCCATCGTGGGAAGGTCAAGAGCATTTTCAAAGGAATTGTATTTTTTATTATGCTAACCTTAAATGATAAATTGGCAGTGATAAGGTGTGTAGTTAATGATTAAATCAGCCGCAGATTTACAAAAGATGGCTGTGTCCGGCAAGCTGTTGGCTTCAGTATTTACTATGCTGGATAAGACAGATTTGCTGGGCAAATCTACGATGTCTATCAACGATCTGGTTGAGAATTACATTGTAAATACTTTGAAAGCCCGACCTGCCAGCAAGGGGCAATATGACTATCCTTATGTCATGAATATTTCTCGTAATGCAGTGGTTTGTCATGGGATGCCATCTGCTTCAGAATTTATAGAGGATGGTGATATTGTTAATTTTGATATCACATTAGAAAAGAATGGGTTTATCGCTGATTCCAGCAAGACCTATATGGTTGGTAAAGTCGCAGGGCATGCTGCACGCTTGGTGCAGGTGACTTATGATGCTTTGTGGAAGGGCATCGAGCAGGTGCGTCCGGGCGCAACACTGGGCGATATCGGGTTTGCGATTGAGCGACATGCCAAAAGGAATAATTATTCAGTTGTTCGTGACTATTGTGGCCATGGTATTGGTCGCGAGATGCATGAGGATCCGCAGGTTTTACACTTTGGACGACCTGGCACTGGTGAACGTTTACGACCAGGCATGGTCTTTACCATAGAGCCGATGCTCAATCAGGGTGGTTCAAAAGTGATGACAGAAAAAGACGGTTGGACCGTTGTGACAAAGGATGGGAAGCTGTCTGCACAATTTGAACACACAGTTGCTGTTACGTCGGATGGTGTCGAGATACTGACCTTGCGGCCGGATGAAGGGCATAAGGTTTCAAAAAGATGAGTTTATTAAAAAGCCCCGCATTGCAGGGCTCTTTTTCTTCTTCAAAATATATTTAGCCGCGGCGGTTGCGTCCGGCCAATGTGCGCAAGCGCAGTGCATTAAGCTTGATAAAGCCTGCAGCATCTTTTTGATCATAAGCGCCGTGATCATCTTCAAAAGTAACAAGAGCATCTGAGTAAAGTGTCATTGGTGACGAACGACCAATAACCATTACATTGCCCTTATAGAGCTTCAGAGTAACTTCACCTTCGACATGGCGCTGGCTATGATCAATGGCTGCCTGCAGCATTTCACGCTCTGGTGAATACCAAAGACCATTGTAAATCAACTCTGCGTAGCGTGGCATCAGTTCATCTTTAAGATGGGCTGCACCGCGATCCAGAGTGATCGATTCAATCGCACGATGAGCTGTGAGCAAGATTGTGCCACCTGGTGTTTCGTAAACACCGCGTGATTTCATACCAACAAAGCGGTTTTCAACCAAATCAATACGGCCAATACCATTGTCACGGCCATAGTCATTCAGCTTGGCCAGCAATGTGGCAGGTGATAAACGCTCACCATTGATGGAAACGGCATCACCCTGTTCAAAGCCAATTGTAATGATGGTTGCTTTATCCGGAGCAGCTTCTGGAGAAATTGTGCGCATATGCACATATTCAGGTGCTTCCACGTTTGGATCTTCAAGCACCTTGCCTTCTGATGAGGAGTGCAGAAGGTTGGCATCCACTGAGAAGGGGGCTTCGCCGAGCTTGTCTTTGGCAACAGGAATCTGGTGCTGTTCAGCAAAATTCAGCAGGTCGGTACGGCTTTTGAAATTCCAATCCCGCCAAGGAGCGATGATTTTAATATCAGGGTTCAATGCATAGGCAGAGAGCTCGAAGCGAACCTGATCATTGCCCTTACCAGTCGCGCCATGTGCGATTGCATCAGCACCAGTTTTTTCTGCAATGTCGATCAGATGTTTTGAGATCAACGGGCGCGCAATGGATGTACCAAGCAGATATATGCCTTCATAAACAGCATTCGCACGGAACATAGGAAAGACGAAGTCGCGCACAAATTCTTCACGAACATCTTCAACGAAGATTTCTTTGATGCCGAGCATTTCGGCTTTTTTGCGTGCCGGCTCAAGTTCTTCACCTTGGCCGAGATCTGCTGTAAAGGTAACAACCTCTGCATCCAGTTCAGTCTGCAACCATTTAAGGATGATTGAAGTGTCCAGTCCGCCGGAATAAGCGAGGACAACTTTTTTAACGTCTTTCAGTTTGCTCATTATCTACTTCCGTATGATGCGACAGTGCCGATATAGCGCTTTAAAACATAATTCTTATGGTCTTTTATCAATTCGTCAGGAACGTGCAAGCAGGATAGTATTTTCTTTTTATTTACTGCGATAATTATGACTGAAAACACTGGCAGATAGCTGGAAAATTGCATGATATCAGGTTAACTTGCAGCTGAATTTATGGGGATGCTTCGATGACTGCCATATCCGCGCTTTCTTTTGTTCCTGAGTGGTCAGTAATGATTCAGTTCTTTATTGCAACAGCGATTCTGTCCCTGACGCCTGGGCCGGATATGACATTATTTGTCAGCCGCTCAATTTCGCAGGGTAAACTGGCGGGGCTGGCCTGTATGGCTGGTGCATCAACAGGCATTGCCATTCACGCTACCATGGTGGCAGTGGGCTTGTCGGCATTGATTTTAGCGTCTCCAACAGCTTTTGCCGCACTTAAAATTATTGGGGCTGCCTATCTTCTTTGGATTGCTGTTCAGGCTATTCGCAAAGGCTCGACGCTCACATTGACCAGTAAAGCAGGTAAAAAAGTCTCTCTGGCACAAAATTGGGCAACTGGTCTGGGGATTAATCTGCTCAACCCTAAAATCATTTTATTCAATATGACATTTCTACCGCAATTTGTCTCTGCCTCAGATCCGCATGCCGCTGGCAAATTGCTGTTTCTTGGTTTGTCCTTTATTCCTTTTGCGTTGCCCTTTACGATCCCGATGATTTTTGCCGCTGATAGGTTTTCCGGCGCATTAAAGAAAAATCCAAAGATAACCAGAATTATGGATTGGTTATTGGGTGGTTTGTTCTCTGGTTTTGCAGTTCGGTTATTGATGGCGCAAGCGAAGTAAAAAGCGGCAGATGTTGAAACATAAGCCGCTTTTCATATAATTTTAAAGATCTATTTTAGCTATTAAATCAGTGGCTTTGTCCTTCAGCCATCATGGCTTCAAGTTCAAGCCGCTCACTCTTGCGCATGCGCTCGGATTCTGATTTCAACTGCCCGCAAGCCGCAAAAATATCCCTGCCACGCGGGGTACGGATTGGTGAGGCATAACCAGCAGCATTCACGTAATCTGCAAAGCGCTCAATTTGTTCCCAGTCCGAGCACTGGTAATTGGTACCAGGCCACGGATTGAAGGGAATAAGGTTTATCTTGGCTGGAATCCCTCTGAGCAGCTTCACAAGCGCCTTTGCATCTTCCATACTATCATTAACATCTTTCAGCATGACATATTCGAATGTAATGCGCTTGGCATTAGAAAGCCCTGGATATTCACGGCATGCCTTCATGAGTTCTTCAAGCGGGTATTTTTTATTGATCGGCACCAGAATATCACGCAGGTCGTCGCGCACCGCATGCAGCGAAATGGCAAGCATGACACCAATTTCTTCGCCAGTGCGATAAATTTCCGGTACGACACCAGAAGTCGATAGCGTGATACGACGCTTGGAGAGGGACAGGCCGTCACCGTCAGATGCAATAAGCAGGGCTTTTTTGACTTCTTCAAAGTTATAAAGCGGTTCGCCCATACCCATCATAACGATGTTGGTAACTTTACGACCTTCTGCCGGAATCACTGCACCAACAGGGGCATCCTTGTCAGGAAAATCCCCAAGGCGGTCACGCGCTATGAGAAGCTGAGAAAGGATTTCTTCAGACGTCAAATTGCGCACGAGCTTTTGGGTGCCTGTATGGCAGAATGAACATGTTAATGTGCAGCCGACCTGAGAAGAAATACACAGAGTTCCGCGTCCTTCTTCAGGGATGTAAACGGTTTCAATCTCAACAGGGCGTCCAGCACCACGCGGTGGAAAACGAAATAGCCATTTGCGCGTGCCGTCATTCGAGATCTTTTCTTCGACAATCTCAGGACGAGCGATATTAAAGTTCTGCGAAAGATTGCTGCGCAGATCTTTGGAAATGTTAAGCATATCCGCAAAGTCTGAAACGCCACGCACATAAAGCCAGTGCCATAATTGGGCAACGCGCATGCGAACCTGTCGTGCTGGAACGCCCATTTTTTCCAATGCTTCGCCCATTTCTTCACGGGACATACCGATCAAAGATGGTTTGAGGGCGGCATTAGCGCGGGCATATTGTGCCAGACGGTCACGCGTATCATCCTGCGTAAGGTCGAATGAGATGGACATTGCTTATAACTGTTCCGTTAGGTCTATTGGATAAGGTGTGTGTCTATGGTGCACAAAATATCATGCTGGCATCATATGCGCGAAAGGCAGCTTAAAGACCACACCATTAAATATTAATGCTGCGCTCATAGCATAAAAAAAACAATTGGTCACTACAGCATGGCTTAGAAAATTAGACGTCGATGGCAGCGAGGGCAGACAAAGTAAAAAAGCCATGGCCATTTCGGGCCAAGGCTTTCAAACATTTCTGAAGATGATGTGTCAGTTCAGATTATTTGCACTGCTGAACAGCATTGAGAGCTGCAGTAACACCCGAGAGTGAATAAGTGTAAGATGTATTGGTGCCGCGTTTTGACTGTGCCTTAACTGTCATTGTCGCGCCACCGCGCATTGCCGCAATGAGCTGAGGCTCTTCTGCTGCATTTTCGATCCAGCCAGTTTTGCCATTCACAAACATATTAAAGCTACGATTGCCGATGGTTACAACAACTTTCGAGGCCTCTTTAAGGTCATAGCCAGCCATAAATTGTGGTTCCAGCGCAGTTTTCTGGCCTGGTTTCTGGCTTACCAGAAAGAAGTTGTCACCGTGATTAACAGTGGCCGGGAGCTTTTCTGTAGGAACAGATAGGGCATAACAGACTTTGCCTTTTCCCGACTGATAGCTGTATGCGCCCCAGGCGTTGAACTGGCTGATCTGGCTCGGGGTTTGGGCAAGAGCTGAACCTGCCATCCCAATCATGAACACAGAAGCCGCGACGATCGATTTTCCAAGCATGGATTTTACCGGTTCTCTTTCGTTTGCTTCAAACTTGAATTTTGGGGCCGCCGTAATTATTACGCCGTCCCGCTCTTGACCTTAATTTGCCTTAAGGATGGTTACTAAAGGATAAAATTTTTAAAAGAAATGTAAAAAACTTTTCCATTCAAATAAGTTTCAGTCTCGCTCTTACAAATCACTGCTGTAATGATGCATGACCGAATGCCCGACTTCATCCAAAAGAAAAAGGCGATATTTTGTCTTTAAACAAGCAGATACTAAAGTTTTAACATTCGCACCTAAATGGCGCGATTATGAGCGAAATTGCGCTTAAGCTATTATATGACGTAAAAGAATCAACTCTCGTTCAGTTCAGAATTTAACGAACGTTGTGCAGCTGCCCTGTGCGCGGGTGTTATATGAATCCGTACAGCAGTGAGCGCTGCCATTAATACAGCGATATCATCGGTGAAGCCTATGCCCACCAGCATGTCGGGTACGATATCAAAAGGTAAGACAAAATAAGCGAGCGCTGCCATTAAAGTCATGCGGACACGCAAAGGAGTTCTGGAATCCAGCGCACAATAATAAGCAGCTACAACCTCATCCATAAAGGGAACAGAACGTGCAGCACGTTTCGCAGTGCGCCAGAATCCGTTTTTTACTTTTTTACGCTGCTTGTTAAATTTCTCTTCACTTCCAGGCTCGAGAATTTCACCGATCTTAACATCATCCATTCATATTGCTCCTTAGCTGCGAGCATGGTTCTTATACTAGCACTAAAATGGGGAGCGCACCCCCATTCTGCAAGGAAAAGCGCTAAAAACTTTTCCAACTTATTACGCATATCATGACGGCTTTATAATTTAATGGTCAGAAAATATTATTTTCAGCCATGGAGCCAGAAGGTTTTTCTCCTCCAACATTGCTGTCTTCAAGTGCGCTGTTTTTATGAAGTTGCCAAGCTTCTTCAATAATATATGGACCGCCACCTATGGCTTCACGCGAAGACATCAAAGTGAACCTGCTGACTTTGAACGGCATACTCATAAAGTTTCCACGAGCTGCCAAATAGCGGGCTATATCTTCATCACGCAGATTTTTAAGGCGCGCGATGGTGACATGGGGCGTGAATTTGCGTGCATCAGCGGGGAGCCCCAGTCTCTGGCAGATGCGCTCCATTTGCTCTTGCAATGCATAAAGCTCAGGTGATGGCGCTACTCCCGCATAGATACTGTGTGGTTTTTTACCGCCAAAAGCACCAATGCCCGACAAAGTGAGCGTGAATTCCTGCTTATGAATCCGGTCAAGAGCATGGACAATCTCATCTGCCATGTGACCTTCAATATCGCCAATAAAACGGAGTGTTAAATGATAATTTTCGACATCAATCCAACGGGCACCAAACAGTCCACCTCTGAGAAGGGATAAGGACAATGTGGCGCCTCTCGGGATTTCAAGTGCCGTAAAAAGACGCGGCATAAGCATCCTCCTTCGGATCATTCTACTATTCTATCGGAGCACTGAATGCCCAAAAGGGCAAGACATTGTTGTTATATCTCGCTATTTTTTAAGTTCTGTGACAGTTTTTTCAAATAAGGGGAGGAAGTTGGAAACCATAACAGCAACACCATCTTTATTAGGATGCATGCCGTCCTCAAGCAAATATTGCTGCTGTGTTGTTACGCCATCCAAGAAAAATGGATAGAGCGGAACATTGTGTTTTTTAGCAAGGCGGGGATAAATGGGATTGAAGGCATCAGCATAGGCTTGCCCCATATTGGGTGGTGCCAGCATTCCGGCTAAAATAACGGATATATTACGTTGTTTCAGCTTACTTAACATTTCATCAAGATTGGCTTCAGTCAGCTCCGGCGCTATACCGCGCAAGGCATCATTGGCGCCCAATTCCAAAATGACAAGATCTGTATCTTCAGGCACAGACCAATCCAGACGAGCCAGTCCGCCGCTGGTTGTATCTCCTGACACACCAGCATTATCAATGGAAATATTATAGCCTTTGCCATCAAGTGCTAATTCCAACTGCTGTGGAAAAGCATCGCCCGCTGGCAGCAAATAACCAGCCATCAGGCTATCGCCGAAGCCAATAATTTTCAATGGTGTTTCCATGGGTTCTGCTAAACTATCGCTCAAACCCGTTTCAGTTTCTTCATCCGCTATAGAGGGTGAAAGCTGAGACTGATCTTGTGCTTGAGCTTGAGACTGCGCTTGAGATTGTGCCTGAGACTGTGAATGCGCTGCAGCTGCAAAGAGGCCCATCAGGCCGAGGATAACAAGAATATGCATTAAAACTTGTAAGGGGGATGTCAAAAGATCTTTGAAACGCATTATTTTATCCCCTTAATTGGCTCGGACACGATTCAGATGAGCCTAATTTAGCCCAGATTGTCCTGTTGTTTAGCAATCATGTCCCATATGAACAGAACATCGAATTTCTCCTAAACTATTTTCACTAAGATTGTGTAAGTAGTGGGGCAGAAAAGTGAATATAGAAAGTAAATCGCGTGCAAAAAGACCCGCAAGCCAGTCAGAGTACAGACCAGATCGCTCAACAGTTGCAAGAAACAGTAGAAACTGTGGCCGCTCCTGTCATTATTCTTGATGATATTGAGCTGACCTTAGGCGAGGGAGCTTCTCGGGTACATGTGCTTAAAGGTATGACATTGACCTTGGAGCAGGGGAAGTCTGTAGGCATTGTTGGCCCGTCTGGTTCGGGTAAATCAACATTGCTCATGGTTTTAGCAGGGCTGGAGCAGGTCGATAGCGGCGAGGTGACAATTGCCGGAACGCGTATTGATTTACTTGATGAGGATAAAGCAGCCTCTTTCAGAGGCGAAAATATCGGCATCGTTTTCCAGTCATTTCACTTGATACCCAATATGACAGCTTTGGAAAATGTTGCTGTGCCATTGGAGCTTGCCGGAAAAAAAGATGCCTTTACGGTTGCTGAGCGTTCGCTAAAAGCCGTCGGGCTTGCAGAGAGGTTGCATCATTATCCCTCGCAGCTTTCTGGTGGTGAGCAGCAACGCGTTGCGATTGCTCGCGCATTAGCACCATCCCCCAAAATATTGATTGCGGATGAGCCAACAGGAAATCTTGATGCAGCAACCGGCAAGCAGATAGCTGATTTGCTGTTTTCCAAGCAGCAGGAAACAGGGTTGACCATGGTTCTGGTGACGCATGATCCGCAATTGGCAGCACGTTGTGATCGTGAAGTTTCAGTAAGATCAGGAAAAATTATATCAGCATTCAGCAATCATGCAGACCAAGATTCGGCTGGTCAATCTGCTTACGATAATATGCCAGAAAAGGCTGTGTCGTGATGAAATCCTTGGCATCTCTAAGGCTTGCTTTTCGTTTTGCCCTGCGTGAAATGCGCGGTGGTTTAAAAGGATTTTATATTTTTCTTGCTTGTATTGCGCTTGGGGTGGCAGCCATTGGCGGGGTGAACTCAGTCGCTCAATCAGTGGGTGAGGGGATCGCAACGCAAGGGCAGGAAATTCTCGGTGGAGATTTGAGCTTTGCCTTGCAGCAACGCGAGCTCAACAGTGATGAACGCGCATTCCTTATCAGTAAGGGTGAGGTGGCACATAGCGCGAATATGCGTTCAATGGCCAGAAAAACTGATGGCAGTGATCAATCACTGGTTGAAGTGAAGGCTGTTGATCATGCTTATCCGCTTTATGGTGAATTACTGATTGATAAAAATGCAGGGGAAGGGGAGTTCTTCTCTCCTGATAATGATTTTTATGATTTAAAGTCAGGTGCTTATGGTGTTGCTGTCTCCCCAATATTGGCAGATAGACTTGATCTCCAATTGGGCGATGAAATTCTTTTAGGGACAGGCCGCTTTCAGCTTCGTGGCTTTATCAAGAGTGAGCCCGATTTTTTGTCGGCAGGCTTTAGTTTCGCTCCGCGCTTTCTAACCTCTACACAAGCTCTGGAGGCCGCGGGCTTAATTCAGCCAGGCAGCTTGATTTCACATATTTATAAATTGAGATTACCAGCAGGCGCCAGTGATGAGACACTGAGTGAAATCCGCAAAGAAGCGACAAGTAAATTTCCTGAAGCTGGCTGGAATATTCGCACAAGATTGAATGCATCTCCCTCACTCAGCGCGAATATCGAGCGTTTCTCGCAATTCCTGACACTGGTCGGTTTAACCGCACTTATTGTCGGTGGCGTTGGTGTTGCCAATGCTGTTCGCTCATATTTGGAATCTAAGCGCAAAGTGATCGCTACCTTTAAGTCACTTGGTGCATCTTCCGGCTTTATCGTAGCCATCTATCTCATCCAGATTACGTTGATTGCACTGATTGGTATTCTTATTGGCTTGGTTGTTGCTGTATTCATACCGATCATAGCTGTGGCCGTTCTTGGTTCTTATCTCCCCGTCGAAGGAATGGGGATATTCCATCCTTATGCATTGCTGCTTGGTGCTGTTTTTGGCCTTCTTACGGTTTGGGGCTTTGCGCTTTTGCCACTTGGACGGGCAAGAATGATACCGGCAACCGCATTGTTTCGGGATGCTGAGTTTCAGAGCAAAATGCTGCCGCCTATGCTCTACCTCTTTGTTTCAATGAGTATTTTGGTCTTGTTGGCGCTGCTCGCCTTTTATACATCCTATGATAGGAGGCTGGCATCGGTTTTCATTCTTTCAACGATCGCTGCCTTTATTGTTTTGCGCGTGGTGGCAAGTGCTATCACGTTGCTTGCGCGTCATTTTCCTCGGCTGAACTCTGCTGTTGTCCGCTTGGCTATCGGTAATATTTATCGACCGGGTGCACTTACATCTTCAGTTGTTATTTCATTGGGGCTTGGGTTGACTTTGATGGTGGCTCTATCATTGATTGATGGTAATTTACGCCGTCAGGTTGCTGATAATATCCCGCAGCAAGCACCAGATTTCTTCTTTGTTGATATCCAAAATCAACAGGTTGAGCCTTTTAAACAGCTGATTGAGAAGATTACCCCTGATATGAAATTAACCTTAGCGCCGATGTTAAGGGGGCGGGTAAGCGAGTTTAATGGTGTGAATATTCGTGATCTGACAATAGCACCGGAAGGCGCTTGGGTGCTCAGAGGGGATCGCGGCATTACTTTCGCTGACGAAAAACCGGATAATGCGTCATTAACACAAGGGGAATGGTGGCCAAAAGATTATGATGGTGAACCGCTCCTATCTTTTGCAGCACGTGAAGCCGAGGATCTTGGACTTAAAATTGGAGATCAAGTCACCGTTAATGTGTTGGGACGTCCGGTGACGGCAAGGATTGCTAATCTTCGCCAAGTTGAATGGGAAAGCCTCGCCATGAATTTTGTCATGGTTTTTTCACCAAACAGTTTTGCCGGAGCACCTGTAAACTGGCTTGCGACAGTGAGTTTACCAGAGAATCAGAAGGATTTATCCGGAGTGATCATGCGTGATGTTGCTCAAAACTTCCCAACAATTACAACTGTTGGTGTGCGTGATGCGCTCGATGTTGCTAATGATTTGCTAAGCCAAATAGCAACAGCAATCAGAGCTGCCGCCTTTATCGCTCTTGCATCGTCTGTTCTTGTACTTGGTGGAGCTTTGGCCGCGAGCAGCCAGTCACGTATCCATGATGCGGTTGTTTTTAAAACGCTTGGTGCAACCCGCAAAATGCTGGTGAAGGCCTATATTATCGAATATGCTATATTGGGCTTTGCTACAGCACTGTTTGCTCTGCTTGCAGGTAATCTTGTCGCTTGGTACGTTGTTGAAATGATCATGCGCTTGAAAGTGCAATTCCTGTCTTTTGTGGTCTTTACAACATTAATTGGCGGGCTGCTTTTAACCGTGCTTTTAGGCCTTGCAGCGACATGGAGGATTCTCGGTCAAAAACCAGCACAACATTTAAGAGAGCTCTAATTATATAAGATTTTAAGCTAACTAGTTGGGTAGCATGAGAAAAACATAGCGGATTCTACCGATATTATGGCTTTTTTCTCAAAAAGTGCACTTGTGTTGCCTGATTTAAATCACCATAATAATAGACAGGCATGCTGGGGTCCCGCCAGCGGCGCCTGGAGTGTTCTGTTGCCTGGTTGAAACTGGTAGCTTGGATCGCACCGACACCGGACGGGACAACGCAAAAGGAATTTAAAGTCATGGCTGACTATCGCAATATTCAAGCGCGTGGTTCGGTCGGCGGTCGCGCTGATGCGGCTATCGATCAGGGCCTGCGCAGCTATATGCTTGGCGTATACAACATGATGGCTATCGGCTTGGCTGTTACTGGCCTTGCTGCATATGCTATTGCCGCATTAGCTACTACTACTGATCCATCATTGGCTGTTGCTCATATGGGCAATGGCAAAATGCTCACATCATTGGGGGCTGCTCTTTACACATCACCACTGCGTTGGGTTGTTATGCTTGCGCCTTTGGCTGCAGTGTTCTTCCTGAGCTTCCGCATCGAGCGCCTTTCAGTGCCGACTGCTAATGCCATATTCTGGGGTTATGCAGCACTGGTTGGTATTTCGCTTTCGTCTATCTTCTTGGTCTTTACCGGACAGAGCATTGTTCGTACCTTCTTCGTAACAGCTGCTTCTTTTGGTGCATTGTCGCTTTATGGCTACACAACCAAGCGTGACCTGTCGGCGATGGGTTCATTCTTGATGATGGGTCTTTTCGGCCTCATTATTGCATCTGTTGTTAATATTTTCCTTGGCTCAACCGCATTGCAGTTTGCAATTTCGGTTATTGGTGTGCTGATTTTTGCAGGTTTGACTGCATATGACACACAGTCAATCAAGGAAATGTATTACGAAGGCGATGGCTCTGAAACTCAGGGTCGTAAAGTGGTTATGGGGGCGCTGCGTCTCTATCTCGACTTCATCAATATGTTCATGTTCTTGCTTCAGTTTATGGGCAATCGTGACTAATAATTAGTCCAGTGAATATATGTAGATCTTGAAAGGGTGGCTTTAAGCCACCCTTTTTTGTTGACGATTTTCTTGAGATTATTATTTTTGGCATGGCAAAATAGAAGCTGCTTTGTAGAGGTTGTTATGGGGGAGGATTTTATATCTATATTTACCGAAATAAACTGGACTATTTGTATCATGTTATTATAAGTGCGGGTTCATAATCAGCTTAGAGAATTACAATGCCTGAGATTAGACCTTTTATTTTCACTGATCTTAATGCCGTCACTGAAATTTATGTTGATGAAGTCCTCAATGGAACAGCCAGCTATGAGACCGAGGCGCCAAGCGCATATGATATGCGTTCGCGCTTTGCGATGTTGGTTGCCAATGGATTTCCTGTTCTGGTCGTGATTGATGGTGAAAAGCTTTTAGGCTTTGCCTATGTGGATTTTTTTCGTAAACGGCCAGCTTATCGTTGGACTGTAGAAAATTCTATTTATGTTGCCCGCAATGCTCGTGGCCGAGGTTTAGGCCGTAAGCTTCTGATGAAACTTGTCGAGCATTGTTCTGCTCTGGGGTTTCGTCAAATGATTGCTGTGATTGGTGATGGGGCAAAGAATGATGCATCTATTAATCTGCACCGCTACATTGGATTTGAACAATGCGGGTATATTAAGGGTTCAGGTTTTAAGCATGGACGATGGCTTGATACTGTCCTTATGCAATTGCCGTTAAACGGTGGCGTGGAGACTTTGCCTCAACAAGCTGCCAAGCAATAATAGATCATCAAGTTTTTAAGACATTGCTTGCTATGTGAGCATCCATTACGCGAAGGCTTCAATAGCATTGGATTATGATGGTGAAGGTGTAATACAGAGTGAATCGCTCTGCTAACGTGAGCCAGCAAGACGTCTTTTCAGTCAATATATTCCCTTAGTCAGCTATAATTATGGGCTGATTTTCACATTACATAACCTTGAAATTATCCGAAAAACAGTCTGTTTTTTAAAGAATTCATATAATATTAGTTATTCGATATATAATTGCGCTGATAGCATGACCAAGCCTTGACAATATAAGTTGAGAGCCGCAAGGTGCTAAAAATTAGCTGGTTATGAGCGATTATTGAGCGTAAGTTATGCGACTTAATTGTTTTGAAATAGACTGCTAGAAACTAGGTGCCAGATTAAGAAACCTAGACGACATATTTGAGATCAAGCTGGTTAAAGAGTGTAACTTAATCAGCTTACGAGACGGTTCGGCTTGAGCTGGTTCTACAGCAATCCCCCCCGCCCTATGAGCTGCTTGAGCCGAACCACCCTCTGAAACTGCACAACAAGCCATTATTAAAGCCATAGCTTAGCCATTTATATTCCATTGCAGCGATCGGAATAGGGCATCTGAATTGCATAATATATTGCTTTTTACACTTTGAATCATTGAGGGCGCAGAGTTTTATTTTATAGCCAGCCTTAAATCCGCACTCACAGCTGCACATTGTGTCAGGCGCAATATCGCTTATATTTTACAAATAGTTGCATAGGCACAGCATAGTTTTTGTTCTGTGTCCTCCTCCATTATCAGAGTTGCTGATTGAAGTTTGGGTTTTAGATTGTTGAGTGACATGTCAAGTTTGGTGCTTGTGTGATCCTTTCAATTCCTCCCTTTAAAATGGTGATCATTGGCTGCAATTCCCTCTCGTCTCTCTATATTAAAAATAAATATCTGGCTCCGACAAGTTACTTTAATAGCAGTGTTTGTGCTCCTCTTCTTTCACAATAAAAACTTTGATTCATAATGAGAGCCAAATCCATACAGCTATGGCCTGAGAGCATAAAAAAACACCGCCGGAAAACCAGCGGTGCTCTTTATTTTAATATCTAAATGAAATTAAGAAACGAGATCACGCAGAACAGTCTGCAGAATACCGCCATTTTTCATATAGACCAATTCGTCCAACGTATCGATACGGCAGATAAGCGGAACTTTCTTCACTGTGCCATCGGCATAAGTGATCGAAGCTTCAACTTTCTGGCGTGGACGTACATCGGCAAGACCTTCAATCGTGACGATTTCATCACCCTTAAGGCCCAGTGTCTGCCAGCTTGTGCCATCTTCAAACACAAATGGTACAATACCCATGCCGACAAGGTTTGAACGGTGAATACGCTCAAATGACTGCGCAATCACGGCCTTGACACCAAGCAGGTTGGTACCCTTGGCAGCCCAGTCGCGGGAAGAACCGTTACCATATTCGATGCCTGCAAAGACGACGAGTGGAACACCCTCTGATTTATACTGCATCGCTGCATCATAGATCGAGGTTTCTTCTTTTGATGGGTAATGAATGGTGTAACCACCTTCACGTCCGTTTTCACCCAGCATGTGGTTGCGAATGCGGATATTGGCAAAAGTACCGCGCATCATCACTTCGTGGTTGCCACGACGTGTCCCATACTGGTTGAAGTCAGCAATGCCAACGCCATGATCTAGAAGATATTTACCAGCAGGTGACTGCGCTTTGATGGAGCCGGCAGGCGAGATATGGTCAGTCGTGATCTTGTCACCGAAGAGACCAAGAATGCGTGCACCCTTAACATCGGCGATTTCACCAGCATCTTTGCCCATACCTGCAAAATAAGGCGGGTTCTGTACATAAGTGGACTTGTCGTCCCAAGCATAGGTCTGACCAGCCGGTACCTGAACTGCCTGCCAGTTTTCGTCGCCCTTGAAAACATCCGCATATTTTTCAGAGAAAATTTTGCGGGTAACGTTTTTAGCAATGAACTCCTGGATTTCAGCCGATGAAGGCCAGATATCACGAAGATAAACCGGATTGCCGTTCTGGTCTTCGCCCAGAGGCTCCTTGGTGAGATCTTTGGTGACAGTTCCTGCCAGCGCGTGTGCAACAACCAGTGGCGGGGAAGCCAGATAGTTTGCCTGTACATCCGGGGATACGCGACCTTCAAAGTTGCGGTTACCGGAAAGAACTGCTGCTGCAATCAGACCCTTTTCATTGATCACTTTCGAGATCGGGGCTGGGAGCGGGCCGGAGTTACCAATACAGGTGGTGCAACCAAAGCCAACAAGGTTGAAGCCAAGTGCATCAAGGTCTTTCTGCAAACCTGCATTTTCCAGATAAGCAGCAACAACCTGCGAACCAGGAGCGAGTGATGTTTTCACCCAAGGTTTGGTTTTAAGACCCTTGGCAACAGCATTACGAGCCAGAAGACCGGCTGCAATCAGCACACTTGGGTTGGAGGTGTTGGTGCAGGATGTGATGGCGGCAATTGCCACATCACCATGACCAAGATCGTATTCTTCACCCTCTACTGCGTAGCGTGCATCCTGACCGGAGGTCTTTTTGTACTCGGTTTCAAGTGATGTTGCGAAGCCGGAACCGATATTTTCCAGTGGAATACGGCCTTCAGGGCGTTTTGGGCCAGCCATGGAAGGAACGACATCACCCATATCCAGTTCAAGAATATCGGTGAAGATCGGGTCTTCGCTGCCCGCTTCACGCCACATGCCCTGCGCACGTGAATAGGCTTCAACCAGTGCCATGCGCTCTTCTGAGCGGCCAGTTGTATTCATATAGTTGAGGGTTTCTTTATCAATCGGGAAGAAACCGCAAGTCGCACCATATTCAGGGCCCATATTGGCAATGGTGGCGCGATCCGCAAGGGTCATGTTTTCGAGACCTTCGCCGAAGAATTCAACGAATTTGCCGACAACACCTTTTTTGCGCAGCATCTGTGTGACGGTGAGCACCAAGTCAGTGGCCGTTACACCTTCTTTGACTTTGCCTGTCAGGCGGAAACCGATAACTTCAGGCAATAGCATGGAAACCGGCTGGCCAAGCATTGCAGCTTCTGCTTCAATACCACCCACACCCCAACCAAGAACACCAAGGCCGTTGACCATTGTTGTGTGGCTGTCGGTTCCAACGCAAGTGTCAGGATAAGCAACGGTGACGCCGTCTTCTTCCTTGGTCCAGACCGCTTGTGCCAGATATTCAAGATTGACCTGATGGCAGATACCTGTGCCCGGAGGAACAACGCGGAAATTTTTAAACGCCTGCTGACCCCATTTCAGGAAGCGGTAGCGTTCGCCGTTGCGCTCATATTCCAGATCAACGTTGCGCTTGAATGCATTTGGATTACCAAATTCATCAACGATAACGGAGTGGTCAATAACCAGATCAACCGGCACGAGCGGGTTGATTTTCTCTGGGTCGCCGCCCAAAGACTTGATGCCGTCGCGCATAGCCGCCAAGTCAACAACGGCTGGAACACCGGTGAAGTCCTGCATCAAAACGCGCGCTGGGCGATATGCAATTTCTGCACCTGCTGTGCCACGGTCAACGAGCCATTTGGCAACGTTTTCAATATCTGACTTCTTGACGGAGCGGTCGTCCTCGAAGCGTAGCAGGTTTTCAAGCAACACTTTCATTGAGAAAGGAAGTTTTGATATGCCTTCTAGTCCATTTTTTTCAGCCTCGGTAAGGCTGTAATAGACATATTCCTTGCCCTCAACAATAAGGGTCTTGCGGCATTTGAAGCTGTCGATTTGAGACACGGAGTTCGTCCTTCATGCTGCTGGCCGGATACCAGGACGAACGCCTAAGCTCGCGTTTCAAGGACGCGCTCAAGGTGCGGGTGCAGTCATTTCCGCTGTCCGTCCCGAAAACTTGCCTCCTCTTGGCAAGCCTTTGAGATCGGCCAAAAATGGTTTCCACACCGACCGCTGGTGTGGTAGCCGCTATATAATGCGTTTTCTAAAACGATTCCAGACTAAGTTTGTTTTAATTCGCCCCTTGCGGCGAAATGTTGCGATAACCTTGCTAAAATACCCAATCTCAAGGTTTCGGAGGTGTAATGCGGCTCATAGTGTCAGATCTGGCAGCAGAAAGAGGCGGAGAAATCATATTCTCCGACCTGAATTTTAGTGTTTCAGGTGGGCAAGCGATGGTTGTCACGGGGCCAAATGGCTCGGGCAAATCAACTTTACTACGAATCATATGCGGATTGTTGCCTGCTGCATATGGTGAGGTGCAGCTGGAAATAGGGGCAGAAATGCTGAAAGCTTCATCGCTCATCCATTATCTGGGGCACCAAAATGCTATGAAGCCAGCATTGAGTGTTCGCGAGAATCTTGATTTTTGGCAAAAATTTCATGGTGAAAAAGCGCTGGAAATTGAAGACGCACTGGAAGCAGTCGGCCTGCCAGATATTGATCACTTGCCATTTGGCTATCTGTCTACTGGTCAAAAGAGACGCGTTTCTATAGCAAAACTATTGATGAGCGATCGTCCAATATGGGTGGTTGATGAACCAACAGCCGGTTTGGATCGCGCTTCTGAAAAGCGCTTTGCCGAGTTGATGGGAGAAAAGCTCGAGGACGGCGGCATTATCGTAGCTGCAACACATATACCCTTAGGCCTTGCTCAGGTCATGAGTGTGGATATTGGTGATTACAGCATGAAGGACGAATATTAATGCTGGCACTTTTTATACGGGATTTACGCCTGAGCATACGTGCTGGTGGCGGTGCTTTAATCGGTATATTGTTTTTCTTGGCCGTTATTTCCATTATGCCATTTGGTATCGGGCCTGATCTTAACTTGTTATCGCGTATCGGTCCGGCAATGCTCTGGATTGGTGCTTTACTGGCAACATTGCTCGGTCTGGACCGTCTTTTTCAGGGTGACCGTGATGACGGCTCACTTGATTTACTTTTTATTGCATCGGAGCGTCATGCAACTTCATTAACGGTTCTGGTTAAATGTGCAGCCCATTGGACAGGCAGTGTATTACCACTTGTTCTGGCGTCACCTCTCCTTGGATTGTTCATGAATATGGATGCGACCGCGATTGGTGCAACAGCACTGACACTTCTGGTCGGCACACCTGCTATCACATTTGTAGGGGCGGTGGGGGCGGCATTGGCTGTGTCATTGCCACGTGGCGGTCTGCTGGTGTCAGTGATTGTGTTGCCATTGACGATTCCCGTCCTTATCTTTGGCGTATCGGCCAGTTACGGTGCAACTGTTGAAAGTGCTCCTTTTAGTGCGCCTTTAATGATATTAATGGCTATTACTTTGTTTTTTGCAGTTTTAGGTCCTGTTTCCGCAGCTTCTGCGTTGAAAATATCGACCGATTGACGCAGAACCTGCAACATGAATTGCGAGCTTGAATGCGTGAGGTTATGTAAGACGCATGAGTGACAAATTTTTTATTACCCGTTGGATCGAATGGGCCAATCCGACACGGTTCTTGTGGCTGGCACAAAAGCTGTTACCTTGGTTTGCCGGGATCACGGTTTTATTGCTTGGTATCGGACTTTATATGGTCTTTGGTTCGCCCGATGATTATCAGCAGGGTCTTACCGTGCGCATCATGTATATTCATGTGCCTTTTGCATGGCTTTCGATGATGTGTTACACGCTGATGACGATTTCAGCACTGGGAACGCTCGTTTGGAGACACCCGCTGGCGGATGTTTCTGCCAAGGCTGCAGCGCCAATTGGCGCGTGTTTTACAGTGCTCGCATTATTGACCGGATCATTATGGGGCAAGCCGATGTGGGGCACATGGTGGGTGTGGGATGCACGCCTGACCTCTGTTTTCATATTGCTGATGATGTATCTGGGTATTATGGCACTGACCCGTGCTATTGATGATGCTGGTAAAGCAGCTCGTGCTGCGGCTGTTTTGACGCTTGTGGGCTTCATCAATATTCCGATCATTAAATTTTCGGTTGATTGGTGGAATACATTGCATCAGCCGGCTTCTGTAATCCGCATGGATGGGCCGACAATTGACCCGTCAATGCTCAGCCCCTTACTGGTCATGGCTTTTGCTTTTACGATGCTGTTCTTCACGCTGCATATGATGGCGATGCGTAACGAAATTTGGCATCGCCGTGTGATTGTAATGCGCAAGCTCGCCGCACGCTCTGCCGATAAGCGTAGTAGGGAAAAGCCACAGGTAAAGACAAGCGAAGCAAGGCTTAAGGAGAATGGGCAATGAGTCATCTGACCTATGTGATGATATCATATATCGTATCTGCCATAGTTTTGCTTGGATTGGTGGCTTGGGTCTTGATTGATCAATATATTCAGAAAAGTGAATTGCAGCGCTTGGAAAAACTCGGTGTTCGTCGGCGTTCGCAAAGGGAAAATCGATAATGAATACGTCCCCTAAACCGGAAGATAAAGAAAAGTCTGCCGGTAAGGTCCATTCAGCATCCTCAAATGAACAAAATGCTGGTCAAGGGCGCCGCCGTTTTATGGCAGCACTGCCTTTAATCATCTTTATTGCTCTTGCCGGCGTGTTTTCATACCAGCTTTTATCCGGCAAAGATGCCTCCGAACTTCCTTCGGTTCTCATCGGCAAGGATGCGCCAGAAACCACTTTAGCCCCTTTGGAGGGGTTGTTGGTGAATGGTCAGCAACTTCCTGGTTGGAGTAGCGAAGAATTGGAGGGTGAAGTCACCCTGATTAATATCTGGGCTTCATGGTGTGTGCCTTGCCGTCAAGAACACCCCTATTTGGTTGAACTGGGCAAAGATGACCGGTTCCGCATTTTCGGATTTAATTACAAAGACAAGACAGAAAATGCTTTGAGTTTTCTGAGAGAGCTTGGAAACTCTTACAAGGCTGTTGGCGTGGATCCGTCAGGCCGTGCCTTTATTAACTGGGGTGCTTACGGTGTGCCGGAAACATTTGTGGTCGATGCGCAAGGCAAGATTGTTTATAAACATGTCGGGCCATTAACCCCGCAATCGATACAAAATAATCTGATGCCGGTTATTGAAAAGGCTATAAGTGAGAAGGAAATGGCTGCAAAGCAGTAGCCTTTGAGCAAAAAATATCCGGACAATAAAAAAGGGCCTTATCGGCCCTTTTTTATTTCTATAAAGCTCATGCTTAATCGGGAAGTTTGCGAACCGCACCTTTGGATGCACTGGTTGTCATGGATGCGTAAGCTTTCAATGCAGTTGTAATCTTGCGCTTACGCACTTCCTCTGGCTTCCAGCCTTTTTCATCTTGTTCTTCACGACGCTCTGCCAAAACGGCATCATCAACGGCAAGATGAATTTTACGGTTTGGAATGTCGATGTCGATAATATCGCCGTCACGAACAAGACCGATCGTGCCGCCTTCAGCAGCTTCCGGTGAAACATGACCAATGGAAAGCCCTGATGAGCCACCAGAGAAACGTCCGTCAGTGATGAGCGCGCAAGCTTTCCCTAAGCCTTTGGACTTCAAATAGCTGGTTGGGTAAAGCATTTCTTGCATACCTGGTCCACCGCGAGGACCCTCATAGCGGATCAGCACAATGTCGCCAGCCTTGATCTTACCGTTCAAAATGCCAAGCACTGCAGTGTCCTGACTTTCAAAAATGCGGGCAGGGCCGGAGAATTTTAGGATCGAATCATCCACGCCTGCGGTTTTAACGATGCAGCCATCTTCTGCAAGGTTGCCGTAAAGTACGGCCAAACCGCCATCTTGGCTAAATGCATGTTCTTTATCGCGGATCACACCATTTTTCCGGTCAGCATCGACGCTGTCAAAACGGCGCTCCTGACTGAACGCAACCTGGGTCGGAATGCCGCCTGGAGCCGCGCAGAAGAATTTGTGGACTTCTTCATTGTCTGAACGCGTGACGTCCCATTTATCAAGGGCTTCACCAAGTGTTGGTGAGTGAACTGTTGGAAGCGAGGTGTCCAGCAGACCAGCTTTATCAAGCTGGCCAAGAATACCCATAATACCACCAGCGCGATGAACATCTTCCATATGGACAGAAGCAACAGCTGGGGACACTTTACACAAAACGGGAACGCGACGCGAAAGCTGATCAATATGCGACATATGGAAATCAACTTCGGCTTCTTGTGCGGCTGCCAGCAAATGCAGAACTGTATTGGTAGAACCGCCCATAGCGATATCAAGCGTCATCGCATTTTCGAATGCAGGAAATGATGCAATCGAACGGGGTAAAACGGATGTATCATCCTGCTCGTAATAACGACGTGCAAGGTCAACAATCACATGCCCTGCCTCAACAAAGAGGCGTTTGCGATCCGCATGTGTTGCAAGTGTCGAACCATTGCCTGGTAAGGAAAGCCCCAATGCTTCCGTGAGGCAGTTCATGGAGTTTGCAGTAAACATACCGGAGCACGAGCCGCAGGTCGGGCATGCAGAGCGTTCAATCGCCTTGACCTGTTCATCGGTATAATTGTCGTCGGCAGCAGCAACCATGGCGTCAACGAGGTCGAGTTTCTTTTCCTCGTCTTCCCAAACGACTTTACCCGCTTCCATTGGGCCACCGGAAACAAATATAACCGGAATATTAAGTCGCAAGGATGCCATAAGCATGCCTGGCGTGATCTTGTCACAGTTGGAAATGCAGACCATTGCGTCGGCACAATGGGCATTGACCATATATTC
This sequence comes from uncultured Paenochrobactrum sp., assembly GCA_947627865.1. Taxonomy (GTDB): domain Bacteria; phylum Pseudomonadota; class Alphaproteobacteria; order Rhizobiales; family Rhizobiaceae; genus Paenochrobactrum. Next base: position 21,557 of record CANQXU010000015.1, read on the forward strand.
AACTGAGTCGGCAATCAGCTCGCGTGATGGTAATGAATAGAGCATGCCATCATGCCCCATAGCGATACCGTCATCGACTGCGATCGTGTTGAATTCCTTGGCAACGCCGCCAGCCTTTTCAATCTCGCGGGCTACCAGTTGGCCGAGGTCTTTGAGGTGAACGTGGCCAGGCACAAATTGAGTGAATGAGTTTACGACAGCGATAATCGGCTTGCCGAAATCCTCATCTTTCATGCCGGTAGCGCGCCAAAGGCCGCGCGCGCCAGCCATATTGCGGCCGTGGGTGGTAGTACGCGAACGATAAGGAGGCATTTTTATCCCTTTTAGGAACTGTTCTAAAAACAATGATTATATTGCAGCACTGCTGTTATAGAGCAAGGCGCAAATTGACCTAATTTTGCTGTTTCCGTTTGATCAAGATAACCTCAATCCATAATCTGCGGTTTTATAATCGGGCGCATGACGATGTTTTCCATTCCAGCAAAATATAGTGGCAGATTATAGGACATCGCCCCACAATCAAATCCACGGCCATCTAACATATATAGTTATAATTGAAAAGGAATGCGATAGTGTTTTGAAATGATATTGCTTATTTTGAGCTGCCAAGCTCATTGTAGTGAAGATAGAGCGCTGAGCAAATTAAAACGCATTAATGCATAGTAAGACCCGCCATCAATGCGTGTCGTAGTACATTTGTTGGTGTCGGCTTATGATAATACTGAATATTGGCGTAGCGTTTCAGTATATCCGGCGGCAAAGGTGAACTACTATGAATGATTACGAGTTTATTTTGCTCAACCAGTAAGTCTATGATTGGATCAGCTTCACCATCGATCAAGGTTAGATCAAGAATAGCTGCATCCACGCTATTGTGTTTTAGCAAATTTAACGCGGCCTCAATGGAAGCTATTGGCCCAAAAACGTGACCTTTTGCATCCATAATGCTCATGGCAATATCCGTTCCAGTAAAAACTTCGTCTTCCAGAATGAGGATATTTTTATCTTGAAGGCAGTGTAACATAAAGCACCTTACATTTTATAGTATGATGATTGCAGACCTTCATATTTCGCTAAGCTTAGTCCAAGTGCGCTTATGGTATCAAAGACTAATAAATAAGAAAAGCATTCATTATTTGAAATGATTAAGTGTTCGCAATGCGTAAGAGGCTGATAAAATGATCAGCCTCATATCTATCCGGAAAATAACAATTTTTAAAATGCAGTGAATGTTAAAGTGGTCAAGGACCTAACGATATTGGGAATATCAAGGATATTTTCATTTATAAATTTACCAATATCGCTGCCTTCTTCGACATAGATTTTGAGTAGCAGATCAAAATCGCCGCTGGTCGAATATAATTCCGATACTATTTCTCTTTTATAGAGGGCATCAGCGACTTCATAGGTGCGGCCCGGTGTGCATTGCAATTGTAAAAAAACCGGTTTCATTATGGTGTTCTCCTAAAAAAGTAGCTTAAGCCAGCAAAGTCTTCGAATATTGGCATAAAATCCGACCGCTTGCCCGCCTGTATCATTTTAGTAACAAAATGGGCAAGTTGCTAATTAACTAATGAGCTTTATTGTTTTTTGAGATATCATTCAATTTCATTTTATGGGGGCAATAATTAGTCAGGCCGGATGATATTGAGGCTTCTAAGCGTGAGAAGATGGAGGGGGATCGCTTGGTTAACGGCTACCGGAATGATGTGGGGCATTTATGAAATTTGTATTGCCCGGCATTCTTTTTGTATTTTCCTTAAGCATGATGGCTCTGTGGCTGGCGGAGCGTAGCTATGCGTTCTTGCTCAAATGTTGCGGAGGTTTCTTTCTGATTGCAGTGGCTATGGTCATGCAAACGGCTGGCTATCCGACAAATGCAGGCCTGAATGTCGTTTTAAACGGTACATGCTTTATTATAGGCATACAGCTCTTATGTATGGGGATTTTGCAAAGAGCGGGATATTATTGGTCGATAACTTTATGCGCATTTATTACAGTCGTTATTATCGGTTTAGATGCATATTATTATTACATAGACCAGAATCTTCTTGCTCGTATTTATATTATAAATTTCTCGATGGCAGGCTTTTGCTTATTCGCGGTATTTACTATGAGAAAGCAATATTATGGTTCCTTGGCCGATAAGCTATTTTTGCTCATATTATTATTGATTGGATTGCATTTTTTACCCCGCGTCTGGCTAACGACGGCAAGCCTAGGCAAACAAATGTTATTGACTGAACTCTATCAGACATCATTTTGGAACTGGCTTATATTTTCATCTGCAGTACTTGGTACTGTGCTTTGCTTTGTCATATTCATAGGTTTCGGAAGCGACGTTTTAAAGCGCTTTGGCAAGCTGCATTATAAGGATCAGCTTACTGGTCTTTTAAGCCGAAAAGGATTGCAGGCCCTTTATAATAAGCCGGAAAGAAGCAAGCAGGTTGCCACAAAAAGCATTTTAATCTGTGATCTGGATCAGTTTTACTTGATAAATCGAGCCTATGGGCATCAGGCTGGTGATGTTGCTTTGGTGCAATTTGCTAATATGGTGGCGGGCCTGGCTTCATCTGGCGATCTTTCGGTCAGAATAGGCGCCAATTGTTTTGTTTTGATCAAAGAAAATACTTCATTGAATGAAGCCCACGAGAT
>CANQXU010000016.1 GCA_947627865.1 uncultured Paenochrobactrum sp.
GCGAAAGCGCATCTATTGTAACAGCGCTTGAAGGAAATAAAATGGCGCGCAAAGGGCGTGGAGGTCCTGCACTTGCCACTGCTGCGATTGGTTCCTTTGTCGCCGGATTAATCGCAACAATCGGGCTCGCTTTTATCGCGCCTTTCATCGTCAAGCTGGCGCTTGTTTTTGGGCCAAGCGAATATTTCGCACTTATGGTGCTTGCCTTTATTACTGTTTCTTCGGCTTTTGGTGATTCCACATTGCGCGGCCTTACATCACTTTTTATCGGCCTTACGCTTGCCATGATGGGGATTGATCAGTTGACCGGTCAGGCACGACTGTCATTTGGTGTTCCCGATCTCTTGGACGGGATTGAAGTGACAACCCTTGCTGTCGCCATGTTTGCTATTGGCGAAACCTTATATATTGCAGCGCAAGGCTCACGCGCGCCTGAAAAAATTGAAGCTGTACGTGGCTCTGTCTGGATGAACGCTAAGGACTGGGCACGATCATGGAAGCCATGGTTGCGCGGCACCATTATCGGTTTTCCAATTGGGGCCATGCCTGCAGGTGGTGCGGAAATTGGGACATTCCTTTCCTATGCAGCTGAAAAGCGGCTGTCTAAACATCCGGAAGAGTTTGGTCATGGTGCAATAGAAGGTGTTGCCGGACCAGAAGCCGCCAATAATGCATCTGCTGCCGGAACACTTGTACCTTTGCTTACATTGGGTCTGCCCACCACAGCAACAGCAGCGATCATGTTGGCGGGTTTCCAACAATACGGACTACAACCAGGCCCGCTTCTTTTTGCAACCAATCCGCAATTGGTATGGGGTCTTATTGCCAGCTTGCTGATCGCCAATTTCATGCTGCTGGTACTTAATCTGCCGCTTATCGGCCTATGGGTAAAATTGCTCACTATACCAAGAGCATGGCTTTATGCTGGCATTTTACTCTTTGCCACTTTAGGCACGATTGGTGCAAACCCATCGGTGTTCGAACTTGGCATGTTGCTGGCCTTTGGTCTGCTTGGATTTCTGATGCGCATTTTCGACTACCCAATTGCACCCGTCGTCGTTGGCCTCATTTTAGGCCCACTCGCCGAGCAGCAACTCAGACGGGCTTTATCGATCAGCCAAGGTGACGTAACAGTCCTGTTCATGTCCCCTATTTCGGCCGGATTGCTAACCGTTGCAGCGCTTGCATTGATTATCCCATTAATTATGCGTGCCAGAGGTCGTGGTCAGGTTTTGTCACAACTCGCAGCCAACGAAGACTAAACCACTAGAACAAAAAACATAACCGGCTCATTTGAACCGGTTATGTTTAACTTATTGAGCAACAAATTATATTAACAAGACCTAAGGCAGCACTTATCTTTCATCATTAAATTTAAATGCTTAGCATACTTACTACAGCCTCCAGCTTATCAGCTTGGGCATTAATCAGCTCTCGCAATTGATATTTTTGAATTTTGCCGGTTGAGGTTTTAGGAATTTCCATAAAGTAAATTCTTTTAGGGCGTTTGAATGTTGCAAGCCGCTCACCAAGATAGGCTATTATTTCACTTTCAGAAGCTCTAGCGCCTTGCTTCAATTCTATGAATGCAACTGGTACTTCACCCCATTTATCATCATGTTTAGCGACAACTCCACAAAAACCCACAGCAGGATGTTTATAGAGCGCCTCCTCGATTTCAACTGAAGAAATATTCTCTCCGCCTGAAATAATAATATCTTTTGAGCGGTCTGTTAGCTGCACATAACCGTCTGGATGAACAACACCAAGGTCGCCTGTATGGAACCATCCTTTATGAAAGGCTTCATCAGTAGCATCTTTATTCTTCAGATAGCCTTTCATGACGACATTGCCGCGCAGCATGATCTCGCCAATATGTTTGCCGTCAGCCAATACAGGCTCCATAGTTTCAGGATCGCGCACAGATAAAGCATCCAACACGGGCGATCGTACCCCTTGTCGTGATTTAAGTACTGCACGCTCAGGCGCACTAAGCTCATTCCAGTCTAGATGCCATTCATTTACAACAGTTGGCCCATAGGTTTCCGTCAAACCATAAATATGAGTAACTGCAAATCCAGCTTCACTCATCGCTATTAACACTGTTTCGGGTGGAGGTGCACCTGCGGTATTAAAATGCACGACATTTTCAAATTGCCGTTTATCTTCATCCTTGGCATTAATGAGGATCGACATTACGATTGGTGCACCACAAAGGTGCGTGACCTTGTGTCTGACAATCGCATCATAGATGTTTTTGGCTCGAACCCATCGCAAACAAATATGCGTTCCCGCCTGAACTGCTATAGTCCATGGAAAGCACCATCCATTGCAATGGAACATTGGCAATGTCCAAAGATAGACCGGATGTTTGCCCATATTGGTGTTGATGGTATTTCCAAAACACATCAATGCAGCGCCGCGATGATGATAAACAGCCCCTTTGGGATCTCCCGTTGTGCCTGATGTATAGTTTAAAGCGAGTGAATCCCATTCATCATCGGGCTGAAGCCACTCAAACGTCCCATCACCTTGGCTAATAAAATCCTCATAATCGAGAGAGCTAATTGCCTCCCCTTTTGATTGAGGAGCATCACTGGGAAATTCCGGATCATCATAGTCAATAATAATCGGCTGGACTTTGGCAAGGCTCAGTGCTTTGGCAGTAACGGCCGAAAATTCACGATCAACAATCAGAACTTTTGTTTCAGCGTGATCCAACTGATATGCGATAGACGCTGCATCCAAGCGGGTATTGATGGAATGTAACACCGCCTGTGCCATTGGCACACCATAATGTGCTTCCAGCATAGGCGGCGTATTTGAAAGCATGACAGAGACCGTATCACCCTTGGTAATACCTCTGCGCGCAAGGGAGGAAGCCAAGCGCTTGCTCCGCATCCAGAACTCACGATATGTTAGCTCGCTACTCCCATGGATAACAGCAACATGATCAGGAAATGTCAAAGCGGCGCGTTCCAAATAGCCAATTGGGCTAAGTGGCTGATAATTGGCCGCGCGACGCTCCAGATGCTCCTCAAACGGGTTCATCCCTGCCTCCTCCATAGGCTTCAACTCTTATGATGCATAAAATTATTGATCAATTTTGATTACAACACGTCCTTGAGTTTTTCCTTTTAAGATGTCTTCTGCCAATTGCGGTAAAGCGTCCATAGGCTCAACGCGCGTCATCTCTGAAAGCAATTGCAAATCAAGACTTTCTTCTAGTGTTTTCCAAGCCGCCTGGCGCTTCGAAGCAGGTGCCATAACTGAATCCACACCGATCAGTGCAACACTACGCAGAATATGCGGCAAGACAGTCGCAGGCAAATCTGCGCCACCTGCCAGACCGCAAGCAGCAACGGCACCGCCATAGATTGTTTGCGCCAAGACATTGGCTAAGGTGGTCGATCCTACAGAATCTACCACGCCCGCCCAACGTTCTTTTTGCAATGGCCCGCCTTTTTCAGCTAGCTCTGAACGATCAACAAAGGCAGATGCACCTAATTTCGCAAGATAATCATGGGCTTCAGGGCGTCCAGTCGAAGCAGTAACACTATATCCGCGCGCCGAAAGCACAGCGACTGAAACAGAGCCAACACCACCCGCTGCACCTGTTACCAGCACTTCACGTCCGTTAGTTTTGATAGCTCCCCAACTTTCCAATGCATTGACACAAAGTGCTGCTGTATACCCAGCAGTACCGATTGCCATTGCCTGTTCAAGAGAAAAAGCATCAGGCAAACGGACAAGGAACTCTGATTTCACTCGCTGAAAACGACTATAACCACCCCACTCCGTTTCAGATAACCCCCAGCCATTAACAACAACACGATCACCTGGCTTCCAGTTATCCGAACGGCTTTCAACCACCACACCAGCCAAATCGATGCCACCAACCATAGGCAAGCGTCGGGCGATGCGTCCCTTGCCGGAAATCGCTAAACCATCTTTATAATTCAAGCTGGAATACGAAATCTCTACCAACACATCATGATCCGGCAGATCTTCCAGTGTCAAAGCCTTTAAGGCCGCCCGTGGCTTACCGTCCACATCCTCAATGACCATTGCATTGAAAGAATTTGTCATAATACTGTCTTTCTAATCAAAAAATGCTGGATTATTTACCACGACCAAGCATGTAAAACTCGTCATTAGGGCGCATATTAGTGACATTGGCAATACGGTTGGACATACCGAAAAATGCCGTGATCGCGGTCATGTCCCAGATATCTTCTTCGGTAAACCCATGCGCTTTTAAAGCATCAAAATCAGCTTCACCAACCTCATAGGCGCGCGCAGAAACCTTGGTTGCAAACTCAAGCATAGCTTTTTGGCGCGGAGTTATATCGGCTTTACGAAAATTCAATGAAACCTGATCTGCAATATAAGGATCTTTGGCACGAATGCGCAAAATGGCTCCATGCGCAATAACACAATATTGGCATTGGTTGACAGTGCTTGTCGCAACCACAATCATCTCACGTTCCGCGATTGTAAGATTGCTTGGTTTTTCCATCAATGCGTCATGATAAGCCATAAACGCTCTAAACTCATCCGGTCTGTGCGCCAAAACGAGGAAAACATTAGGAATAAAGCCAGATTTTTCACTCACTTCTTTGATACGTGACGCAATATCTTCAGGCAAATCTTCAAGGTTTGGCACATGAAAGCGGCTGATTGGCTTCTCGGTCATAATAATACTCCGGCTCAGGCTGAAACAGATGAAAATTGCTGCGGATCATATCCGACCCGCAGCAATGAGGATTATAATTCTACTTTTTCTCGTTATATTGCCGCTTGCCTTCAAGCACTGCCTCATAAAGTGTGCGTGCAGATTCTGGCAGATCGTTCAGCAAAGCCGAATGTGTATCACCCGCTTTATCTGCCCAAACTTTTTGCTGCTCTTCAGTGAGTGGAACAAATTTCCCGCCATCTGCCTCAAATTTGCTAACTTGCGCTTTTTCATCATCATCTTGGCGCTGGCGCATTTCATCTGTCGTAGGCATTGAGCTTTTCAAGAGAGCCTGAATATTTTCCGGCAAGCTGTCGTAGAAACGCTTATTTACAAAAAATACCTGCTCGTGGTGGTATTGATTGGTCGTGGTGTAAGTTTTCGCAAACTGAGCTGCTGGTGTGGTGACATAGAAAGTAAAAGGCAGATCACCCCCCTCGACCATGCCTTGCTCCAAACCAGTGAAAAAATCAGGCAATGAGAGCTGGACGCCGTTCACCCCGACATTTTGCCAAAAAGCACGGGCCGAAGCAGCCGGCGGGATACGAAACCGCTGCCCTTCAATCTCTTCTGGCGTTGAACAGCTTGTTTTACAGAACATATTCGACCAGCCAGCATCACCCATTCCGATAATGACAAGACCGTTATCTTCAAAGATTTTTTCTAAAACGGGACGAACAACATTATCGGTTGCCCAACGACGCTGCTCATCATTATCCCACAAATATGGCATCGACAAAACGGCTGCTGGAGGGATTGAAACTGCTGCACCTGCCAATCCGGTGGTTCCGATTTCCAATCTTCCGCGAATAACCTGCTGTGTCATTTCCTGATCATTGGCAACTAGCTGATAGCTAATCTTGTAATCATCGCCACTTTTTTCATTAAAATTCGTAATAAAGGTCTGGATGATACCATCCATCATTGAACCCGGACGCAAAGAGCCAGCAATACGCATATTCTCCTCTGCCTGCACATAGCCGGTGAAGCAAACTGAAGCTGCTAATGTTGTCAGCAATGCCATAGTTTTCATGGTTTTCATTGTCGTTCCTCCCTGGAAGTTTTTATATTTTATAGTTGTCCGAACTGCGTTATGCGTATCCTCAAATCATAGCCTCAATTAAGAATGGGCCTTTTCTTGCCGTTGCACTGGCAAAAAGATCGGCAAACTCCTCAGCTGTAGTAGCACGCGCCGCTTCGACCCCCATGCCTTTGGCAAGACTAACCCAATCCAGTGTCGGATTGACCAGATCAAGCATGTGGGTTGCATTACGACCTGCAACACCCGCTCCAACATTTTTTAATTCATTGTGCAAAATAGCGTAACGCTGATTGGCAAAAATAACCGTGACAATGTCCAGCTCTTCACGGGCATGAGACCAAAGCGCTTGCAAGGTGTACATGCCGCTGCCATCTGCCTGCAAAGCAATAACTTTACGGTCAGGGCATGCAATCGCGGCCCCCGTAGCTAATGGAAGGCCAATTCCGATAGCACCACCAGTCAATTGCAAGAAATCATGCGGTGCAGAGTCATGAGTAAAATTAAAAAAATCGCGACCAGAACTGATAGATTCATCCACCACAATTGCCTGTTCCGGCATCATAGCGCCGATAATGGTGGCGATTTTAGTGGAATCCAGTGCACCCGTTGGTATCAATGCTTTTTTGCGTTTATTCAAAGTTACAGGTGCAGTTTTAGGAATGCCCAACTCATCAGCCAACCATTGTAATGCATGGATAAGATCCATCTCATTACTTGCATATTCGATAATATTTGTGTCTGGCTTTAAAAATGTGCTTGGCTTATATGGATAAGCAAAAAATGCTACAGGCTCACGTGCGCCAATTAAAATCATCTGCTCGACATCAGCGAGATCCGCTGTTGCATCTTCCGCTCGATATTTAACGCGATCAATGGCTACGCGCCCCGCACCCCGCTGCACACGACCATTTGATTGCTGGGCGAGGATACGCACGCCCGTTGCTTGTGCAATCCGTCCAGCAATTTCCAAGCCTTCAGCACGCAAGGCCATACCCGATAAAAGCAGCATTGTACGCTTACCGGATCGAATTGCATTTGCGGCTTCCCGCACTGCCTCTTCACTGACTTGCGCAGCCTTCGGCCTTGAACGTGGTATAATTTTTGCATCACTAACTTCGTTCCATGCTGCATCAGCAGGCAGAATTAAAGTTGCAATTTTTCCTGGTGCAGACCATGCAACTTCAATAGCCTCTGTTGCATCCAAAACTACATCATTGGCGTTTTTTGTGGTGCGCACCCAAGCTGAAACAGGGGCTGCCAAAGCTTCAATATCACTGGTCAGCGGTGCATCATATTTTAAATGATAGGTTGCATGATCACCAATAATATTGACCATAGGGGTAAAGGCACGGCGCGCATTATGCAGATTGGCGATACCATTTCCCAAGCCTGACCCCAGATGAAGCAATGTCGCAGCCGGCTTGTCTGCCATACGGGCATAACCGTCAGCTGCACCAGTTACAACACCTTCAAACAACCCCAAAACACAGCGCATTTCCGGTTTGCGATCAAGCGCCGCCACAAAATGCATTTCAGAAGTGCCGGGATTGGCAAAACATACGTCAATCTCATGCGCAAGCAGAGTATCACATAAGCTGTCGGCACCATTCATTTTGTGTTCCCTTTTCATTTTCAATTGACGAGTGTTTTGTGACACACATCTCAAACTTAATTTTTCAGTGATGCTGCGGCATAGATGACTGCTATGCCGCAGCATTTTTAATTGACAAAAACCATCACAACTTGCGGTACAAAAGTAGTGATCAAGAGCGGTATCAGCATCAGCAATACAAATGGCCAAACACCACGCACAATGGTTGCAAAGCTTTCTTTAAACACCGTCATAGCGACAAACAGGTTCATACCCACAGGCGGCGTGATATAGCCGATTTCAAGATTGACTGTCGTGATGACACCGACATGCACCGGATCAAATCCTTGCGCCTCCATCAAAGGCAACAAGAGTGGTGACAAGATCAATATTGCAGAGCCAACATCCATAAAGCAGCCAGCAATCAGCAAGATAATATTGAGCGTAATACCAGCTGTAATCGGATTAGTTATCCAATCACTCAACCATTCGACCAGCATTCTAGGAATACCTTCATAGTCAAGAATGGTATTGAAGCTGCCTGCAATTGCCAGTAACGGTAAAAGTGTACCATAGAGACGGATGGATTCACCCAGCATTGCGGTGAAGTCTTTCAACCGCAGATCACGATATACAAGACCTTCAACCAGCAATGCATAAACGAGCGAAACGACCGCTGCTTCAGTTGCAGTAAAATAGCCCGTATAGATACCTCCAAGAAGCAATACAGGCAAAAACATTGCAGGCCCGCCACGACGCATAGCGTGCAGCAAGCGCTTCATAGAAAAATCACCGCGCGCAGAGATAGGCGCTACAATAACACAATAGCCCACGAAAAAGGCTGTCATGATCATACCAGGGCCGATACCACCCATAAACAGCTTTACGATCGACGTGTCAGTGATAATTCCGTAAAGCATCATGGGAATTGATGGTGGAATAAGAATTCCTAACGTACCGCCCGAACACAGCAAACCAAGCGCAAGCGACTTGGAATAGCCCTCTCGCAAAAGAGCCGGATACATAATCGAACCAATTGCAGCCAGTGTAACAATGGACGATCCGGAAATTGCTGCAAATACCGCACAAGCAAGTATTGTGGCCACTGCAAGACCACCACGAACATTCGCAGTCAATTCAATCATAATATCAATAAGACGCTGTGCTATCACACCACGGCTCATAATATTACCTGCCAAAATAAACATTGGAATTGGCAGCAGCACATCGCGGTCAACTGTAAACCACAAATCTTGAATAAAATATTCAACGGATGAGTTGCGCGCTACAAATTCATGGATACAAATAACGGCAAAGGTTAGCACCAAAACCATTGGCTGGCGCAATATAACCAGCGCTAAGCTGCCAGCAGTGATTAAAAATCCGGTCATATATCAACTCCTTCGTCCGAAACAGGACGCAAGGCAGGGGCAAAAACAAACATAAGAAATTTTATGCCAGCAAAACCAAAGGCAAAGACAAGAACACTTTGAATTTTCCAGATATAAAGCGGCAGCGTCATATCCTGCTCACCGATCGTATATGTGCTGTAGATGAAAAGATAAGATGCATAAGCAAGGAAAAAGCACAGCAGGCAGGAAATAACATCCGCAATACGCGCTGTTAATGCATTGTATTTTTGAGGGACAAGATTATCCAAAATTGTGGGGCGTAAATGACCGCCATGCGAGACCACATAGGAAAACCCCATAATACCGGCCACCGCCATACAGTAAACCGCCACTCTTTGTGCGCCAAAAACACCTTGTCCTAAAACTTCACGGCCAAAAATATCAACAACTAGAGCAATCGTACCTGCAAGAAAGGAGACATAACAAATGAATGTTTCTGCTTTGACAATAATATTATAAATAAACCGCATGGCAGGTGGTACGTAGTCTTGCCTATCAAAGCGCGGTTGTTTTTGCTCAGACTTTTCCATAGGTCTTACTCATATTTTGCGCGGCTGTTGGCCATAAGTTCGGAATTTTTGTAGAACAATATCGATTTCGGCATCACTCAATGTGGCAGGCTCGCCTAAAGGCAAGCACAGCAAATATTGCTGAGCGAGTTCCTCTACAGTCACCGCCAAAGCAAGGGCACGTGCAATAGAAATATGCCCTGCTAAAACACCATGATTGGCCATCAAACACGCACGGCGATCTTTCATAGCTTCAAGAATAAAATCTGCTAATTCTTGCGTGCCGAATGTAGCATATTGCGCGCAGCGAATATCTTTTCCGCCCCCGGCAGCAATCATATAATGGATGGCCGGAATTGATTTTCCTAGTACTGATAAGGCCGAAGCATGCGTTGAGTGCGTATGCACTAATGCATTGAGATCATTTCGCGAATACAAAACATCACGGTGAAAGCGCCATTCACTGCTTGGCAAAATATCACCTGCAAAATTACCGTCCCAATCCAGTTGCACAATGTGCTCCGGCAACAAATCCTCATAAGGAATACCAGTCGGAGAGATCAGCAAACCATCACCGTGACGCACACTGATATTGCCAGAAGTTCCCCTGTTGATACCGAGACGATTCATACTACAACATGCATTTATGAGCTCTTGCCTCAGCGCCAGTTCCGCGGATGAAAATGTCATTTTGCCCTGCTCCCCTCAGGTTCTTCTTTGTCTTTTATTACGGCTTAACGCTTACGCTCACCATCTGTTGGCGTCATTCTAGCTCGTTGTTTTTCTTGGTAAAACATCAGCAAATTCCTGCGGATCAAGCCCCGCTTGTGCCATAAGCTCATCGGTATGCTGCGCAAAAGCAGGAGGTTTTCTCCGGTAGCTGGCCGGTGTACGTGACAACTTCACCGGGCTGCCTGTCCCGCGATAATCCTCGATATCGACAATCATGCCGCGTGCAATTGTATGTGGATCATTAACCACCTCATCAATACTGCGCACTGCGCCACACGGAACGCCGGAAGTTATTAAAGTTTCTGCTATGACAGCACATTCATGCCCAGCCAATGCCGCTTCTAGCTTCTCCTTTAAGGCATCGCGATTTTTATTCCGTTCAGCATTATTGGCAAAACGAGCATCTTCGGCGACGTCGCTTAAATCTAATATTTTACACAAGGTCATAAATTGGCGGTTATTGCCCACGGCTAAAAATAACGCACCAGTTTTAGTCGCAAAAGTATCATAGGGAGAGATATTAGGATGCGCATTGCCCGAGGGCTTGGCAACTTTACCGTTAAGATAGTAATTAGGCAGATGCGGATGCAATAAAGATATGCCGCAATCGTAAAGTGCTGCCTCAACAAACTGCCCTTTACCACTTTTATTGCGCTCTTGGAGCGCTAATAAAACACCAATTGCTGCATTAAGCCCCGTAACCATATCAACAACAGGAAGCCCGACACGCAAGGCATCTCCGCCGAGCTCGCCATTCACGCTCATTATGCCACTCAGCGCCTGAATTGCAGCATCATAGCCAGGGCGTCCACCATATGGTCCGTCAGCCCCAAAACCAGACACGCGGCAATGCACTAGCTTTGGAAAACGCTCGCTCAGCATTTCCTGTCCAATGCCCCATTTTTCTAAAGTTCCCACTTTAAAATTTTCGACGAAAACGTCAGCATCCTCCAACAAATGCAATAAAACTTCGCGCCCTGCCGGTTGCGAAAAATCGACAGCCATCCCTTTTTTATTTCTGTTCAGGCCGAGAAAATAACTGGCTGCATCGCCTAAAAATGGAGGTCCCCAGCCGCGTGTTTCATCCCCTTGCGGCGGTTCAATTTTAATAACTTCGGCACCGTGATCTGCCAAAATTTGCGTGCAATAAGGAGCGCCCAACACACGACTGACATCGATCACCTTTAAACCAGCCAACGAACCCATAGTTGCTTGACCAATTTGTGCGTTATCATTTTCTTTCATTGTCATTGCACCACTCATTATTTTTTAATCCCAACGAAAGCGGACGCTATCAAAGGTCAGCAGCCATCAGTTCAGCAAATTGCGGATAAGTTTCTGCCAGCTCATCCAAAACGGGGCCGCGTAGCATTTTTAAAGTTTGGCTGTCAGGGTCGGGCGTTTCGGTCAAATCGGGTGAAATATCAAAATCAAAGCCCGTCGCTTCCTGTATATCCGCAACTGTCTGGCCAGGATGGATGTTTTTCAAAACAAAACAGGATTTAGCTTTGTCAAAAGTGAATAAAGCGCGACTGGTGAGCAAAGCATGCGGGCCACCTTTGCGCTCAATATTGGGCTCTGACGTACCGGGAGCGCTAATAAAATCGACTTTTTTAACTAAAACACGCGGACTATGCTCCTCACGAAATAGAATGATGCGAGGAATTTGCGAATACAAAAAACTGGAGCCAAATGAGCCAGGCCAGCGAACTTTCACCTGCGGATAATCCCCGACACCCACAAGATTAATGTTGGCTTGACCATCGATCTGACCACCGCCGAGAAAAAATGCATCAATCCGGCCTTGAGCAGCACAATCAAACAATTCCACACTGCCATTTGTGAAAAAATTATGTTTGACCGATCCCAAAATTGATAATCGCACTAAAGCGCCATTATTTGATCTTTGCTTAGCACGCAGTAACATCGAAGCGGCGGCTGGTATTGGTGACGATGCTCCAACCGCAACATGTCGAACACCATCCAACAATTCAGCAATAGTAACAATTAAGCGTTCGCGCTCTGTGACAGGCTTCATCTAAGCACCTCACGCATCCATTCCGCAGTTTTGATATAGTCCTGGAAGCCCTCTTTTGTTGCCGCAGCTTTTGAATAACGCGCAATTTCATCACTATCCGCCGAATATTCTCCCCACACACCATAGGGCTTGGCACCATTGGAAACTGCAGAGATTCCATCAATATACAGAGCTGGCAAAACGCCAGCCGCCATCACTTCATCATCAAGAAGATTACCCTCGATGATCTTCTCAACTGTTACATATGTTTCGCGCGCAGCATAAGCCATTGTAGCAAGCTCACGGCGCCGCCCAATCCAGACATTGCCATATTGGTCCGCTAAAGGCGCATGAAACAATGCTTTATCGGGGTGAATAGCTTCTATGAGAACGATCGGATCGTCCTCGGCATAGGGGTTATTAATCACTTTCCAATCGGCACGGTTCGCCAATATATCAGAACCAATCAACCCGCGGATAGGTATAAAAGGCACACCTTTTTGCGTTGCTATAAGGCCTGCATGAATTGCCGGACATGTGGCATCAACTATGCGGATTGTCCCCTCACGCACAGCGCGGTTGAAACAAGGCGCACCACCAGCCTCACCTAAGCTGACTGCACTGGTTTCCACACATGCAACCAAACCAGCGCCAATGAGCATATCCACCTGCATACCGCCAGTCGGCACACAAATAAGGTGCAAATCACCTATTTTCTGGCGGATTAACTCAGCAGTGCCAGCCATGGAAACACCTGCATAATCAACAGGTACTGCTAGTTTGTCACCAGTTTGAATATTAGAAATTAATGTCGAAAAACCAACAATATCACTCATGCCTAGATCTCGTCTTCTTTAAAGTAGCCGGCCAAGGCAAAAGAAGAGAAAACACCACGGCTTGTAATAACACCAGAAACCAGATGCGGCGGTGTTACATCAAAGGCTGGATACCATCCCTTTGCCAAAGGTGACGCAGTGCGTTGACCAAGGC
This sequence comes from uncultured Paenochrobactrum sp., assembly GCA_947627865.1. Classification (GTDB taxonomy): domain Bacteria; phylum Pseudomonadota; class Alphaproteobacteria; order Rhizobiales; family Rhizobiaceae; genus Paenochrobactrum. The sequence continues at coordinate 13,029 of CANQXU010000016.1, forward strand.
AATATAGGCTTTCTTGCGGATCCCGATCTTCCATCGGCACCTGCATCGCTGTTTTAGCTGATTTATCTGGTGCCTGCACCATTGCAAAATAAGGAATAGCGAAATGATTGGCAGCAATTGCTAGCTGCAAAGTCCCGACTTTATTAATAACATGGCCGGACATAGAAACACGATCTGCCGCAGTCATCAAACGGTTGACTTTACCGCGATCTATAGCATATGCGCCCATATTATCTGTAATAACCGTCACCTCAATGCCCATTTCAGCCAGACTATGCGCAGTCAGACGTGCACCTTGCAAATAAGGACGTGTTTCGGAGCAGAGGAAACTAAACTTTTTACCTTGCCTTAAAGCCGCTGCTGCTGTTTCAACAATGGTGGATTCAGCCCAACAATGGGTGAGAATAGCATCACCATCTTCAATTATGTGACCACCATTTTCGCCAAGTTTACGTGCAGTTTCGCGTCTGACCTCCCAAACTTCCTGAACCCGCGCTTCAAAAGACGGCAAAAACTGATCGCCATCAAGCAGCAGCTGTTCACAATCACGCAATAACAGTGCAACAACATTAGCAATATGATTATTTGTAGCTCGCGTTGCCACCAAACGGGCACCGGCCTTCTGCATGAAGTCCAAGCGATCTTCTGCCGTGGCTAAACTTGCAGCTTCACGAGCAGCCAATACCATACCAGCACTTGCAGCATAAAACGGCCCACCGCTTTGAGTGACCATTTGCTCGATAGCAACAGCCACATCCTCTACATTTGTGCAAACCGCAAATGTTTTTTCAAATGGAAAAACCCGTCGATCAAGGATTCGGACGCAATCAGGCTCAAGTAATACGCTCTCACGCATAATGGTGGGCATCGTGACAGTCTGCATAATTCCTCCCAAGTGAGCTTATATTTAATTTTATAAGTTTAAAGCTCACCCAAAAGTTATTATCATATCAAAATATCATAATTGCAATATTAAAATTATTATTATCATGCCTTTGATGAATTGTTAGCATCTGTGTTAAAACGCCAATCTTGTGCTTCCGCATATTTGGTGCGCAAATAATCCATCAATTCACCAAATGCATCTTCAGCGCCCCGAATATTGCGACTATAGATAGCCATTAAAATACGTCGATGAAACCCGCAAATCAGCATTCGATCGCGGAATTTGAACATCACCATATTCGCTGGTGGAATAAGTACTTCCAACAAACCTTGAAGGAAAAAACTATAAACACCATTGCCTGTAGCCGCGACAATAGCTTGATGGAAGCTGACATCGGCTGCACAAAAATCGACATCACTGATAGACGCATCTTCTTGTTGTATGAGCACTTTTTCCAATGCTTGCAAATCATCATCTGTACGGCGCTGCACCGCATATCTTAAGCATATAAGCCCTGTATCATGGCGAAATTCCGCGATATCAACCAAAGAGAAAGAGCCAAGACTGCTCAGCAGCATCATGATTCCAACCATGTTCTCACGCGCTTGCTCAAAGCTTGGTCGGTTAACGAATGTACCCCCGCCCGGTCCGCGCTTGGACCGAACAAGATGCTGAGCCGAGAGGCGTTTGAGCACTTCACGGATGGTAGGACCTGAGACCCCATAATGCTCGGCAAGCTCTTCTTCTGTTGAAAGACGCTCACCAATCTTAAGTTCGCCATTTAAAATACTATCACGGATATCATTGGCTATATGGCGCGTAATATTGCGCGGCAGGGCAACCTCAACCGAGCTATCACTTGGCGTGCCATTTTTCAAATCACTCATATCCACCTACTTGAATCTCTAAGCTTTCAGAATGCCGTAATCTAAATCACTAAACAATAGTTATTGACAGTTAAATTTGAAATTGTGATATGATAATTATAAATTGATGAATACATCAAAAACGGACTGATCAATGGGAGATGGTCAGATTATCGTTTATTATGCGTTTGGGGGAGCGGTGCCATGTCTGGCTTGATTGCGATGTCTGGCCTGATCAAGCACAAAGCCTTCAAGTTATAATTCTTCCGGAGAATGAGGCGTTATGACAGATGCTACAACTCAGCCAGTTGCAAATCAGCCAATTGCTAAGGCATTTAATGAAGAGACACTCAAGTCCTATATCGCAGGACAACCACATCTGCATAAGATTTTCAATAATGATCTAAGTCGTGTTCAAATCACAGAGATTGGTGACGGGAATCTTAATTTTGTATTCTTTGTTACAGATCAAAATGCTGCGCTGGCTATGAAACAAGCACTGCCCTACTCACGCATGTCGGGCGGCGCTCGCCTTCTAACATGCGAAAGACTGGCTTTTGAAACAAATGCATTAAAAGAATTTAAAAGGCTAGCGCCCCAATATGTCCCATCCATACATCATTTTGACACGAAACAATCCTTGCTTGTGATGGAGTTTTTAACGCCGCATATTATCATGCGCAAAGGTATGATCGAGGGAATAAAATACCCTAAATTTGCCGATCATATTTCTACTTATCTTGCCAATTGTTTGTTTGGAACCTCTGACTTTTCTCTTGAGCCTTCTAAAAAACGTGAAATGGTTGCATATTTTTCGCGCAATGTGGAACTCTGCGAAATCACGGAACGACTAATATTCACAGAACCATTTATAAATTCGGACAATAATCGCTGGACCCGCCCTGCATTGGACGAACAAGTCTTTGCACTTCAAAATAATGCTGCTCTGAAAATGCGCGTAGCCGAATTAAAATACCGATTTCTAACGCGCTCTGAAGCTTTATTGCATGCAGACCTTCATTCCGGATCCATCATGGTCACAGAAACCGAAAGTAAAGTCATTGATCCCGAATTTGCTGTGTTTGGCCCTATGGGGTTTGATATTGGAATTCTTATCGGCAATTTAATGATTAACTACTTTACGCAGCCAGCCTATGCCAATAAAAATAACAATCGAGCCAGCTATCAAGACTATATTCTGAATTTAATAGAAGAGATTTGGGATGGCTTCACCAAAAAATTCACGCTTCTATGGCAAAGTCAGCGTCATGGCGGTGCTTATAAAAATTCAGACTTTAGCGACAGCTCAACCGATATGCAGCAGGCATTGAACGATGCACTTACTCAATATTTGCATAATATTTTACAAGACAGCACTGGTTATGCAGCAACAGAGATGATCCGCCGGAGCATCGGACGCGCACATGTACTCGATATAGATATGATTGAAAATGATGCACTGCGTTCTGAATGCGAAAAAGAAATACTTTCATTCGCAGTATCAATACTAGAAAACAAACAAGATTTTAAGAGCATAAGGTGTTTTCTTGAAAAAATATCTAAAAAATAGAAAAAGCCTAACGGCTGAACCTAGGCATAATTGACTACAAAGCAAAAATTAGCGCACAATATTATTGTTTACTATCAATCATGCTACGGTAAAGTGTATTTCATATGAAATACACTTTACCGTTAAGCAGTATTCACAATATTTTATATATATTGGCAACCTTTTTCTTGTAAGACTTTGTCAATCCAGCTTTTATCAACGCTACCGTCTTCGGTCTGCTCCATTTGCTTGATTTCACTTGCAAGTTTTTTACGCGCACCCGCTAAAACAGCTTCCAGATCTGCTTTTTTAACACTCACCACCCCATCAAAGTCACCTAAGATAAGATCACCAGCTTCAATAGTCATACCATTGAAACAAACCGGAAAACCAATTTCACCCGGGCCATCGCGATAAGGTCCACGATGGGTAGTTCCTGCCGCATAAACAGGTAAGTTCCGCTCTAAAAAGGCCTCAGCGTCACGAATGGCACCGTTGAGGACAAACCCTGCCACCTGACGCTTGATGGCATGCGCAAGCATAAGCTCTCCCATCAAAGAATTGGTCAGATCTCCGCCTGCATCCACAACAATCACATCACCCGGTTGTGCCATTTCAATGGCTTTATGGATCATGAGATTGTCACCCGGACGCGTTTTAACTGTTAATGCAGAGCCACTCAACACACCACTTTTATGCATTGGTCGTAACTGTGCCCCAGCAGCATAATGGCGGGACATGACATCGCTTACGACAGAAGCCGGCAATTGTGCAAAATCATCTATATAAGTACGATCCGTACGCTCCCATTGTCTAAGGATGCGAAAACCAACAGTCATGATAAGTCCTTTCAGGATGCAGAAAGTTCGGAAGCATGAGCAATGCTTCGCGGGTCCGGCAAATTACCGTCCAATACAGAAATGATGTGACGCGCGGCAGTTTCGGCCATTTGGATGGCTGAACCTTTGGTAACACCAGCGATATGTGGGGTCACAATCAGATTATTCAGTGACCAGAGAGGGCTATCTGTTGCCGGTGGCTCCACGCCAAAACTATCCAGAGCAGCCCCCGCAATTTGTTTTTCTTGCAAAGCTTTATAAAGTGCAGTTTCATCAACAAGGCCACCACGTGCCGTATTGATGAGGAGCGCATCAGGTTTCATTTGTGCCAGCCGCTCAGCATTAATCAAGTGCCGAGTTTCTTTGGTTAAAGGACAATGAAGACTGACAATGTCGGACTGTTTGATCAAACTGGTCAAGTCACTGGCGATTGCAAAACCTGATTGTTTGACTGCTTCTTCCGCCATCGGATCAAAGACGATCACCTTCATGCCAAGCGCTTGCGCTAACCGGCCAGCTTCACGGCCAATGCTGCCAAAGCCGACAAGTCCCATGACTGAACCGGCAATATCGCGGCCGATAAAACTAGGCTTTGGCCATTCTCCGCTTTTAATTGCCAAATCCAAAGACGGCAATTGTTTGAGCAATGCTAATGTCAGTGCAATCGTATGCTCAGCAACAGCTAATGCATTGGACCCCATTGAACGCAATACCGGTACATTACGTGCTGTAGCAGCTGCGATATCAACATTATCCACGCCAACGCCATGCTTGACGATAGCTTTTAGTGATGGCGATGCTTGAATGACTTCGGCGTTAATTTGACCTTGCCGAACCATAATCGCGTCAATATTCAAATCTGCACAGCGTTTGGCAACCTCATTTGACGGCGTATAGGGTGGTGAAAAATAAACATCGATATCATTGGCATTAAGAAGATCAATCGCACTTTGGGCAATTTTGTCATGCGTAACTAAAATTTTTCGCTTTCGCTGACCATTGGCAGCTTGGGTAACATCAACCATTATCGCCCTCTGATTTATTCTGTAACGTATCTGCCAATTGCAAAATTGCTTGGGCGCGCGCAACAATGGGAGCATCAACGAAGTCACCGTCGATCACATAAGCACCCACGCCTTTTTCTTCTGCATTTTTGTCTGCTGCCACAATTTTTTGCGCCCATTCAACCTCTTCCGAAGAAGGTGAAAAGGCATTATTCAGAACATCCACAATCGAGGGATGAATACAGCTTGCACCATCAAAACCAAAAAGACGCGCCTCTTGTGCGGCTTCACGCATACCATCAAGATCTGCATAATCTGCTACGGTTCGTAAAAGCCCGTATGAGTAAACACCGGCTGCCTTAGCAGCCAAGTGTATCAACTGTTTGGGCAGGCTTAGAACCTGCGGCACAGGCTTTGCTCCCATGCTGGTCGCCAAATCCTCGCCACCGCCACTGAGCGCAAGAACACGCTTGCCTCGTGCTATCTCTGCGGCGTTGAGAACACCTGACGGGGTTTCAACGAGCGGTACAAAAACCATAGCTTTGCGGTTTAAACACCTTTCTATAGGCTGCAAAAACGCCGCCATTTTATCTAACAAGTCGGCATTCTCTACTTTTGGAATATAGAGACCAAAAGCACCTGCGCGACATGCAGCTTCAGCATCAACAAATAAACGGTCAGGCGTATTATTAATGCGTACAAAAACTGGCGTGCCATTTTTTCCAGCAAGCGGCACTGTAGTGTTTAAGGCTTCACGCGCTTCAGTTTTCTGCGAAACAGGGACGGCATCTTCCAAATCAACAATAATTGCGTCTGCACCTCTCATATGTGCTTTTTCTATAAAGCGCATATTATTGCCGGGCACATAAAGCAGTGAGCGAATGATCATTTTTTATCCTCGCTGGTGAGAATGGCATTAATGTCAGTTTCGCAAACACCTGCTGATCTGAGAATGTCCTCAGTGTGCTCACCCAGATCAGGAGCAGGATAGCGCCATACACCCGGAGTTTGTGAGAGGCGCGGCAGAATATTGTGCATCGGCAATGATCCGTTATCATTATCCTCTACATCAACAATAATGCCACGTTCACTAAAGTGTTGGTCTTGCGCAATATCAGCAATGTCGTAAACAGGACCAACTGTTGCCCCACCAGATCTTAAAATCTCCAAGGCTTCTTCACGGTCGCGTTCTGCAAACCAGCTGGATAATGCCGCATCAACCAAATCGCGATGTTTAACACGCTCCACATTGGTCGAAAAACGCGGATCTGTTTTCATATCGGAGCGACCGATAATGTCAAAAATTCTAAGTGCAACAGTTTGTGTAGAGCCCGACAGTGCTGCGAATTTTCCATCGCGGCATTTATAGACATTCCGTGGTGAAACCGTATTGGAGGCACTGCCTGAACGCTCTTTTATTTTTCCTGTGACTTTGTAAATAGAAGCTTCAGGACCAAGCACTGCAAACATCGGTTCAAGCAATGAAAGATCAATAACCTGACCGCGTGACAAGCCTTTTTCTTTTGACAGCAATGCCATCGTAACAGCCTGCGCGCCAAAAATACCCGAGATCATATCTGCCAGCGCTAAAGGTGGCAGTACTGGCTCGCGATCGGGAAAGCCTGTTCTGGCCGCAAAGCCGCTCATCGCTTCAACCAAAGTGCCGAAACCCGGATTTTGTGCATAGGGGCCGGTTTGTCCAAATCCAGAAATGCGTACAACGATTAAATCAGGATTAATGGCAAGCAGTGTGTCAGGCGCAAGCCCCATTTTTTCAAGCACACCTGGCCGGTAATTTTCGATGAAAACATCGGCTTCGACAATCAAAGCTTTGAGCGCTTTCATTGCCACAGGGTCTCGTAAGTTCATCTTCACGGAGCGCTTGTTACGGCTATAGGTTTTCCAGTGCAGTGACTGCCCGTCATCTGTCCAATGGCGTAGCGGATCGCCAGCAGGCGGCTCCACCTTGATAACATCCGCGCCAAAATCGGCCAATTGAACGGAAAGCATGTTGCCTGCAACCAAGCGTGACAGATCTAGCACCCGCACATCAGAAAGCGGGCCTTTAGCTTGAGGCGTAAACTGGATTGTATCGGATTTACTCATGATATTCTCGTTTTATGCTACATCCGGTCTGGATGCGTAGACGGCAGTCGCTTCGGGCGGAATGCGTAGATGAACTTTGCCGGCTGGCAGATCGGCAGGCGTAATGATGCGCAACTCCGTGCCTGCGATATCAACGGCATATTGGTAGGTAGAACCAAGATAAGTGCTGCCGGATATTTCTGTTTGCACACTATTATCGGAACCAGCAGTTACGACCTCAATCCTCTCCGGACGAACTGCCACAACCAATGTGCCGTCAGCAGCTGCTTTACCAGGGGCCGTTTTCAAGCGTGTGCCATTCGTCAATTCAACGACATTATAGGTGCTGTTTTCTTCAATGACTTTCGCATCAAGAAAATTAGAAGAGCCGATAAAGTCCGCAACGAAGGAATCTGTCGGTCTTTCATAAATGTCTTTGGGGCTTCCTAACTGACGAAGATTACCCATGCTCATAACCGCAATACGATCTGATACAGCAAGTGCTTCAGCCTGATCATGCGTTACATAAATTGTAGTCACATTGAGGCGTTCTTGCAGTTCACGCAGCCATACACGCGCACGTTCACGCAGTTTTGCATCGAGATTTGAAAGTGGCTCATCAAGTAGCAGCAGGCTCGGGCGATAAACAAGTGCACGAGCCAGTGCCACACGCTGCTGCTGTCCACCGGATAATTCAAACGGAAACCGATCGGCATAGGGAAGCATTTCCACCAAAGACAACGCATCTTTAATGCGCTCATCACGCTCGGCTCTGCCCATTTTGCGTAATTTCAACGGAAAAGCCAAATTATCGGCTACCGTCATATGCGGCCACAAGGCATAGCTTTGAAAGACCAGACCAATATTGCGATGTTCAGGCGGAACAACCGTTTTAGAGGAACCATCAAACAATATTTTGTCGCCAATACGAATAATGCCTGATGTAGCATGATTTAAGCCAGCGATTGCAAACAGAGTGGTTGATTTTCCGCAGCCGGAAGGCCCGAGAAGTGTGAGAAATTCACCCGAAGCAACATTGAGCGAAACATTGTTAACAGCAGTAACATTGCCATATTTAATGGTCAGATTTTCAAGGACGAGGTCAGCCATAGATGCGGGCTCCCAATACGCGGCGTGCAAGCAGCACAAAAACCGCAGTGATGATAACTTGGATGGTAGCAAGGGCAGAAACTGGTCCGTTATCGCCTTGCGCTACGAGTTGCAGCATGGTCGTGCCAATGATTTCCGAGCCGGGCTGGAATAGAAATGCAGCCGTTACATACTCTTTGAAAAAGTGAATGAAGAGCAGCGCAAAGCACGAGAACAATGCCGGCTTTAAAATCGGCATAATAATGCGCATGACAGTCGTCCACCAATCAGCACCGGAGATACGGGCACCTCGATCCAACTCTTCGCCGATTTGCGACAAGGCAGGTGATATTGTGCCAAAACCAATTGGAATATAGCGAAGTATAAATGCTATAATCAGGATCCAGATCGTACCACGAATAACATCCAGACCAGGCAACCACACAACCGCATAGAAAAAGCCGAGACCCGCAATGATCCCCGGAACTGCACGCGGAAACAATGCCAGATATTCAAGTGGCTTGCGATAACGAAACTCGGAACGGCGCGCAACCAATGCGATCAGGGCTACAAAGAATGTACCAATGATAGCGCCAATAAGTGCGATAATAACGGAGTTATAAATCGACCGCACATAGCTTCTGGATGTAAAAATTAGATCAAAATTAGCTGTTGTGAGCAGCTTCCAAAATGGTACGAGAGGTGTTAGAAAACTAACACTGGCGCGCAGGAAAATCCCTGCAAAGACCGTAATAATTGTGAAGAAAATAAAGCTAAACACTATGGCAAAGGCAGGCCAGCGCCATTTTCCTAAATCAAGCAGAGCAGGACGGCTTGCTTTACCGCGCACAGTTACAAAGCGGCCGCTTCCTTTAAGCAAAAACCCCTGCAACCAGACCAAGAATGCAACAACAATCAGCAGCAGAACTGCAACTGCGCCGACGATGCCATATTCTGGACGAACAGCAGCATTGATGCCCTTGTCGTAAAGAAAAGTCGTAACCGTCTGAATGCCGCTAGGACCACCAAAAAGAAGTGGGATAGCCAGCATTTCAATACCGATAACAAAGTTTAAAACAGCTGAATAGATAATTGCTGGTCGCATCATCGGTATTGTAACGGACCAAAGCGCACGAAATGGACCTGCTCCGGCAGAACGCGCTGCATCTTCCAATTGCGCATCCGCTTTAGTAACCGCCCCAACACACATTAAAAAGGCTAAAGGTGCCTGGCTTAAGCCTGCGACAATACCCATACCAGAAAGAGAATAAAGATCCCAAGGTACAAAGCCAAACCATGACCGCATGGCAAGGGTTATAAAACCAGAAGGACCATACATAGTGAACCAGCCGAAAGCGATGACCAGATTGCTGACAAAAAGCGGCCAGATAAAAATTTCACCGATCCATTTACGCCCCGGAAGATTGGTGCGACCAATAATAACGGCCATGACCGCGCCACAAATTTGAGCGACAACCATTGTTAACACAGCAAAGAAAACGGTATTAAAAACAACCGTGAGCATGCCCGCTTCATGGAAAAGGCGTGTGAAATTGCCAAGAGTAGCGACCGCATCAGTTTCGTAGAGCGGTTTATCCAGAAAAGCTTGAATAATGATGGGTGCAAT
>CANQXU010000017.1 GCA_947627865.1 uncultured Paenochrobactrum sp.
AAAAAATAATAAGCCCCGTAAAATTTACGGGGCTTTTATCATCTACTGATTATCTTTATCTATGCGCATATATTCCAGCGGTAACTCGGTGGTATATTTAATCTGCTCCATAGCAAAAGCAGACGAAACATCCCTAATTTCTATTCGGGCGATCAAGCGCTTATAAAATGCATCATAGGCAGCGATATCCGGCACAACAACGCGCAATAAATAATCGACATCACCGCTCATACGATAAAACTCTATAACTTCCGGAAACTCCTGAATAACTTCAGAAAAGCGCTTAAGCCATTCATTGCTGTGAGCATTCGTGCGTATTGATACGAACACATTGACATTTGTATTAACTTTAACCGGATCGATTATAGCAACACGACGCTTGATAACGCCGTCTTCTTCCATTTTTTGGATACGCCGCCAGCAAGGTGTTGTCGAGAGGCCTACTTTTTTTGCAATATCTGCAACTGCTAATGTTGCATCTTCTTGTAATAGGCGAAGGATTTTTCTATCAAGGCGATCCATAAAGGAAAATCTCCCAATTCATAGAGCATTCATTTAGAATTATTATCTAGCTGTGTTATGCCTCTTTGCCTTGAAAAAGAACAGCGATAAACTTCTGCCCAATAGATTGGTGTTAGATGTTTTTTCTAAGATTAATATTTTTTTGAACTATTTCTCTCATAAAGGGTAATAATTCACGAGAAAACCACTCATTTTTTTTCAGCCAATTATTATTATGCCATGAAGGGTGCGGAAGCGGTATGATGACTTTATTGGAGATATCATCATGCGCCGTTGAACCCGAGATATATTCTCGCCAGCTCCTGACTGTTTCAGTCAGGTTCTTTTTTCTTTGTGCTCCCAGATGATATTTTTGAGCATATTGGCCGATGACGATGACGACTTCAATTTGTGGCATTGCTGCATAAATTCGCTCATGCCAAGTCATCGCGCATTCTTTCCTGGGAGGAAGGTCACCACCATTTTTATCATAGCCTGGAAAACAGAACCCCATAGGGACAATGGCAAAATTATCTGGATTGTAAAAAACATCCCGATCTACACCCAGCCATTCTCGCAAGCGATCACCGGACGGATCATTAAAAGGAATTCCGGTATTAAATACGCGCATGCCCGGCGCTTGGCCTGACAAAACGATTTTGGCTTTAGAAGAGATAATACAAACAGGCCTCGGCTCTACAGCCATAGGCGGTTCAAACAAGGGGGTGTCATAGCAAATTCGACATGCTTTAATTTGATCACTCAGCTCTGTAATTTTTGCTTGTGACATAGTCTTTCCTTCAAAAAACAAAGAAGTATCCAGCGTTTAGAATTTGCAAAATCTAAAGTTCAAAGCAAAGTGAATATTAATGACTAGGCATTGTTTTATAAATCATTAAGTAAGAAAATTACGATTATTATGCAAATTCAATAATCCTTCCGTAGAAAACTATGATTATGTGCCTATTCTGCAACAGCATTTTCGATTTATTTGTTTTATAAAAACTAGTCAAATTTTGCCGTTTTAACGCCACAAATGGAAGTGAACGATGGTGAAATTCGATAACCAAGAGATGTAACTTTTAAAATGGTTCTGTGCCGGCGTATGGCACTAAACATTTGATAACAATTTTTTTGTCAGAATAAAGTCGCAGTCTCGTCGAAATTTTATACTAGATTAGCTGTTAACAAGTTAGCAACTTGGATTTAATAGAAGTGAGCTTGATGGTGTTGAAAAACTTATCACAAATTGTGTTTGGTATTACGACCTTCGGTTACATTTCGCTTGCCAGCACTGGTATAGTGGCTGCTTTCGACATTAAAGAGCAGGATAGCTCTTCAAAAAATCCTTTCGAAATATTCTTCTCCGCATATAAAAGTGGCCATAAGGATGAGGCCGTTAAAGCACTCCGATTTGCTGCAGATCAAGGTCATATGGGTGCCAATTGGAAATTGGCGCGTATGTATGCTGACGGTGATGGCCTACCTGAAGATGACTATGTTGCCTATCAAATTTTTGAGAAAATCGTGCGCGATGGGGTCGATGAAGATTCAGATAGTGAAGCCTTTGTATCAGACGCGCTTGTTTCACTTGCCGGTTATGTGCAACGCGGTATCCCAGACTCTCCAATTAAACAGGACAAGCGCGTTGCGCGTGAGCTTTATGCTCAGGCTGCCTCTAGTTTTGGCGACCCTTCAGCACAATTTGAACTCGGCAAGATGTATCTTATGGGCGAAGGTGGTGAGAAAAATACCGTACAAGCTGCAAGATGGTTCCAATTAGCAGCGCAAAAGGGCAATACTGGCGCGCAGGCCATGCTGGGGAATATGTTGTTCCAAGCTGGTAAAACAGTGCGCGGACTGGCCATGATGACTGCCGCTTTTGAGCATTGCGCAGAGGTTGATCGGGAATGGATACGTGACCTTCAAGAACAAGCTTTTTCTATTACCAATGAAAAAGAGCGCCGTAATGCTATAAAAATGGCTGGCAGTATTTTTGTTCGATAAAACTTCAGATCACTATTGTGCCGCACTAATTTCCAGCATGCTCGATATTCGATAACTAGTTTTCTTATCAATTTTTAATAAAAGAAAAGCTCCATTCAAAAATGAATGAAGCTTTTGCTATTCTTGAGAATATTATTTCTGACTATGTTCAGCGCTGATTATTTGCAATCGGCTCCTGATAGGTGAAGCCCATATCCCAAGGGAAATAAATCCATGTGTCCTGCGATACTTCAGTTACAAAAGTATCGACTGTCGGGCGACCCTTAGGCTTGGCGTATACTGTTGCAAAATGAGCATTTGGCATCATTTCACGAACCATAGCTGCGGTTTTGCCTGTGTCGGTAAGGTCATCAACAACGACAACGCCCTGACCACCATTTTCTAAAATTTCTGGATTGATGCCTTTGATAAGCTGTAGCTCACCCTGGTTTGAATAGTCATGATAAGAAGCAATACAAACTGTTTCGATCAGACGAATTTCCAACTCGCGGCAAACAATAGCTGCTGGCACCAAACCGCCTCTGGTTATAGCAACGATTGCGCGCCATTCCTGCTTCATATCAGCAATACGCCATGCCAGCGCACGTGCATCACGGTGAAACTGATCCCAAGAAACAGGAAAGGCCTTGTCAGGTAGTGACATTAAATGAGCTCCGTAATATCAAAAAAGCTTGGCCACATCAGGATAATACCTGCAGCTACAAGCTATGCCTGGATGCCAATGCGGACTTATAGCCTGCTGACTGCAATCAGACAATGCATCGATAATAAAAAAGTAGCACTCAGCGCAAATCTTACGAATAAAATCTGCGCTGACCATGCATTTAACGCGATAGTAAAGTCGGGACTGTCATATCTTGCAAGATAGTTCTTGTTACGCCGCCAAATACCAGCTCACGCAAACGCGAGTGACTATATGCACCCATGACAAGCAGATCGATTCTATTCTCTTTAATATAAGTTTTCAGCGCTTCCTGCGCTGATCGCCCTTCAGAACTGACCGACTTGAAGCTAACTTTAATATCATGGCGCAACAATGCTTTTTCGAGTTCTTGGCCTATATAAGAACCACTCAAGTCCGTAATTTGTGTGTCGCCGGTATCCGCATCTTCATCGGCGAGCGATTCATCTAGTGGCGCATCAATCCAGATGAGATCAACAGAGCTTGCAGCTTTCAATAGGGGAATTGCATCAAAGGCTGCTCGAGAGGCTTCCTTTTTGGCATTAAACGCCAGCGCAACACGCTCTAATTTAGCAGACTCAGTGGATAAATTGTATGGCACGATGACAACTGGTCGGCCACAGCTAAAGACTAAACTATCGGTCGTTTCATCGCGGGTAGCGGCATCTTCCGGGTCTGGCTGGCCAGCAATAAGCAGATCAGCCGCCAGCGCAGATTGTAAAACACCATCGACCGCTGCCCCTGTTGGTGAATTGGTTATGCGAAACTCATGTTCAAAACGGCTATTTTGCATATGCGCTGTGAATTTGGTTTTCAGCTTTTGCGCAATATCCGCATGCTGCTTCTCATTCATTTCGAACATAACAGGATCAATAAAGCCATTAGGATCGGCATACACAATGGCTGCCGGTGACGAGTAGACACCGATTATATACGGGTTGTCCATCTCGTTAGCTATCACTTGAGTGGTGGCAAGGACGCGCTCCATCTCTTTTTCACTACGAGCAAAAGCGATGAGTGTTTTGTAAGCCATAGCGCAGTCTCCTGTTTGTCTTGGCCGTAGAGCATATAGTCTTAGTATAGAACGTCAGATGGCTATGCGGCAATTTAAAAATTATTGTTTTATTGCAATGATATATGATGTTTGTGTTAAAGGCGTAACAACATCGTGTTTATTGCATCTATGGCTTTATCAACTTCCGCCTCATCATGTGATCGAACAACCAGCTCAGTTGAAAATTTATTGTTTTGAAATTTAGGATATGAGCCGATCATCGTTTGGTCATACTGCAGCTGAATTTGTGCCAGTTCAGTACCAATTACGCCTTCACCATGGCTGGAAATAACAGATTTAGAGAATAGTTTACGGCCTTTTTTCAACTCTGGAAGTATGCCTGCAAGCATAGCTTGAAAAACTGAAGGTACACCTGCCATCACATATACATTATCTATATGAAAGCCAGGCGCTGCTGACACTGGATTATGGATGTGAAGCGCACCTTGAGGCATTCGCGCCATTCGTTGTCTCGATGGTGTAAACTCAACGCCGCGCGCAGCATAATGATCAGCTAAAAGCTTCATTGCGGCTTCATCGTAAATGCACTCGACACCAAATGCCATCGATATGGCATCAGCGGTTATGTCATCATGTGTTGGCCCAATGCCGCCAGATGTAAATAAATACGTATATTGGGAGCGCAGTGCGTTAACGGCATCAGCAATTTTTTGTCCGTCATCAGAAACAATGCGAACTTCTGCAAGTTCTATGCCAGCTTGCGTCATTGTATCTGCAAGATAACCAATGTTTTTATCCTTTGTTCTGCCTGATAATAGTTCATCGCCTATGGCCAGCATTGCAGCGGTTATATTTATGTTTTCTGCATCCGTTAATGTGCTGGTATCCATTGGAAATCCTCTGACTTATGATGACGTATTTAGGCTAGGTTTTGTTATTATGTAAACAGACTGTTTATTCATCGAATGCTTTTCATAACCAAGATTTTAGTTATATTAAAAACATCACTTAACGAAGCTTAATATTTATCATTCAGAACACGTTAGCAATCAGCTTACTTATTAGCTGCAAGATGAGGTTATTATGGCGAAAATTTTGGTTTTGTACTATTCATCTTATGGACATATGGAACGCATGGCACAGGCTGCGGCCGAAGGTGTGCGTGAAGCAGGCGCAGAAGTTGTTATCAAGCGTGTGCCGGAACTTGTCCCTCATGATATTGCCGAAGCTTCACATTATAAACTTGACCAAGCAGCTGAGATTGCAACACCGCAAGAACTCGTTGAATATGATGGCATTATTCTTGGCACAGCCACACGTTATGGTGTGATGGCCTCGCAGATGAAAAATTTTCTTGATCAGACAGGTGGTCTTTGGGCAAAAGGCGCATTGCTCAACAAGGTCGCATCAGTGATGGTTTCAACCGCCACACAGCACGGCGGGCAAGAGTTGGCATTGATGTCCACACAGTGGCAGTTACAGCACCACGGTATGATTATTGTCCCTCTATCTTATGCATATCAGGGGCAGATGGGGAATGATGTTGTGCGCGGTGGCTCACCATATGGCATGACAACGACTGCAGACGGTGATGGTTCACGCTGGCCATCCGAGCAGGAGCTAGAAGGTGCACGTTTTCAGGGTAAGCGCACTGCTGAAATTGCCATTAAATTGCATGGATGAATTGAATAATCAGTTATAGATAAATAAAACCCGCAGAATATCTTCTGCGGGTTTTTCTTAATTTAATCATCAGCCTTAACGGTTTGATTGTTCGTAGTATCTTTAAGCTCGCTTATAAATTTAGCAAAAACCATAGTTCCTTCAGGCCAGGGACCATGACCGGATTCTTCATTTAAGTGGCCAGCTTCACCAGCATCCAAAATCACGGCACCCCAATCTTTTGCGATTGCTTCAGTTGTTGCAAAATCTGAAAATGGATCATTTTGGCTAGCAACAACAAGTGTGGGGAAGGGTAGTTTTTCTTTTGGGTAAGGACCAAAAGTCATTAAATGTTTAGGCCGGATTTTTTCGTTTTGCACATCTGGTGGTGCTACAAAAAAAGCCCCAATGACTTTATCTTTAATTTCAGGAATTGCATGGATAACAGTAGCAACACCCAATGAATGTGCTACGAGAACAACAGGTTTTGTTGCCTTGTTAACTTCATCAATGAGTTTATCCACCCAGACATCACGCTCAGGCTTCGACCATTGCTCCTGCTCGACACGGCGTGCTGTAGACAGCTTTTGTTCCCAGCGCGTTTGCCAATGATCTGGCCCTGAATTGGTATAACCAGGGACTATAAGGATTTCTACGTCTCTAATTTTCATACTATAGCCGCCAACTTCACATTTTTACTTCAATAATTTGATAGTTATTTAATGTAACGTAACAGCTTTTTCCAGCCCTGCTAGACAGACATATTAGCCAGACATTTTAGATTGAATAATAATAGTATTCCACAGCACTGTTTTTAAGCATTAAGCATCTTATTTCAAAAGTGATTGGATAAAGGGGGGCAGGCTTTGAATTCGCACTCTATAACTTATAATAGGCAGCGATTAGACTGCCTATTATGCTTTTATCATTGTTCAATATGACTAAAAAATATGCTCACTATAAAATTTGATATTTAGCAATAAGATAAGTGAAATGTTATAAGTCACATATTTTCTAAACAGTTAAAAAGAAATTCAGACATACATCTA
The DNA here is from genome assembly GCA_947627865.1 of uncultured Paenochrobactrum sp. GTDB lineage: Bacteria > Pseudomonadota > Alphaproteobacteria > Rhizobiales > Rhizobiaceae > Paenochrobactrum. Next base: position 6,917 of record CANQXU010000017.1, read on the forward strand.
TTATATTCAGTGATTTTAGCTTCTGTCATACAGTAATTGCGTGACGAGGCCAGACATCGCATTTCTTTATCCTCTCTATCATTGGCAAATCCTAGAGTTGGACAAATTGAGATTGCAAATATTAGAATGTATTTATACACAATATCCTCCTGATATATTTGATTTCAACCTCAATATTTAGGCATATCCAAGCCCTCTTAAACATTCCAATATATAGGTATTATAATTTACAGGCTGTCCTACTCAATAGGTTGCGCATCTGCGGTGAGCCATACAAAAGCTACAGAGGCGTAGTTTCATATAGAATGAGTTTTCATATTAATCTCATTCACCAACTTTAAATGATAGCCAGCAGAGACGTTTATTCATTATGCAAGCAGTCATAAAAAACCCCGCTTAAAAGCGGGGTTTTGTTGGTATCAGCTATCAGCAAAGACACGTTTGTAAATAGTATCTACATGCTTGGTATGATAGCCAAGATCAAATTTTTCTCGGATTTGATCTTCTGATAATGCTGCGCGAACTTCTTGATCAGCGAGAAGCTCTTCAAGAAAATCTTTACCTTCTTCCCAAACTTTCATCGCATTACGCTGAACGAGACGGTAAGAATCTTCACGTGATACACCAGCCTGTGTCAAAGCCAGCAAAACACGCTGCGAATGAATGAGACCACGGAACTTGTTCATATTGGCTAGCATGTTATCTGGATATATCACCAGCTTCTCAATAACGCCAGCAAGGCGGTTAAGAGCAAAATCCAATGTCACAGTGGTGTCAGGGCCGATAGCGCGCTCAACACTTGAATGCGAAATATCACGCTCATGCCATAGTGCAACATTTTCCAGAGCAGGGATAACCGACATACGGACAAGACGCGCCAAACCTGTCAGGTTTTCAGTCAAAACAGGGTTGCGCTTATGCGGCATTGCCGATGAGCCTTTTTGTCCCGGAGAGAAGAACTCTTCTGCTTCAAGCACTTCAGTGCGCTGCATATGTCTGATTTCGATAGCAATATTTTCTATCGACGAAGCAATAACCGCTAAAGTAGCAAAAAACATTGCATGGCGATCTCGCGGGATCACTTGTGTTGAAACCGGCTCAGGCATTAGCCCTAGCTTGGCACAGACGTGTTCTTCCACGAATGGATCAATATTAGCAAATGTACCAACAGCCCCCGAGATTGCGCCGGTAGCGATTTCTTTGCGCGCAGCGACAAGACGTTCACGATTGCGTTTCATTTCAGCGTAGAAACGGGCAAAGGTTAGTCCCATGGTCGTTGGTTCAGCATGGATACCGTGGCTGCGTCCGATACGAACTGTATCTTTATGCTCGATAGCGCGTTTTTTTAGTGCTGCAAGCACACGATCAAGATCGGCAAGAAGGAGATCCGCTGCACGGGTGAGCTGAATATTGAATGTAGTATCCAAGACATCGGAAGACGTCATGCCCTGATGGACAAAGCGGCTGTCCGGACCGATGAATTCGGCCAGATGCGTAAGAAACGCGATGACATCATGCTTGGTAATCGCTTCGATCTCATCAATGCGCGCTACATTAAATTCAGCTGAACCGCCTTTTTCCCATATTGTCTTTGCAGATTCCTGCGGTATGACGCCAATCTCAGCCAACGCATCACAAGCATGCGCTTCAATCTCGAACCAGATACGGAACTTCGTTTCAGGTGACCAGATGGCGACCATTTCAGGTCTGGAATAACGCGGGATCATGGGCTCTTCCTGTTAGAGATGCTAACATTTATCCATGTCAGCTATTGGTTGTCATTATTGATGACGGCATAACAATTTTAGACCGTCATCACAATCTTGTAATTATTTATATTACTCAAGCAGCAAAAAACTATGAATTGTTGGCCGCTGCACGAATGGCATCAATATTCGCTTTGTAGCTATCGATTGAATCGCCTTTATAAATTGCAGAACCGGCTACAAGAGCATTTGCTCCAGCTTTGACGACTGCGGCTGCATTTTCGGCTGTCACACCGCCGTCAACTTCAATATCAATATCACGATCACCGACCAGTGCTTTCACCTCAGCAATTTTATTAAGCATTGATGTAATGAATTTCTGGCCACCAAATCCCGGATTGACCGTCATAATCAAAATCAGATCAACATCATCAATCAGATTTTCAATAGCGGAAACGGGGGTTGCAGGGTTAAGAGCGATACCGGCTTTTTTACCCAGAGCACGAATGGTTTGCAGCGAGCGATGTGTATGCGGCCCGGCCTCAGCGTGAATGGTAATAATATCGCAGCCTGCATCTGCAAATGCTTCAAGATAAGCATCGCAGGGTGCAATCATCAAATGAGCATCAAATACTGCATCCGTTAGCGGGCGAATGGCTTTAACGACCTGAGGACCAAAGGTAATATTTGGCACGAAGTGTCCATCCATGACGTCAATATGGATCCAGTCAGCTCCGGCTTTCACAACGTCCGTCACTTCCTGACCTAATTTAGAAAAGTCTGATGCAAGAATGGATGGTGCAATTAGAGTAGGGCGCATTGATATCTCCGTAATGAACCAGATGCAGTTAAACGATCATCCAGATTAGCTGAATTTATTATACTGAATAAGATTTAGTCTTAAGTCGTATTGTCAGGCGCTTATTAGCCCCAGCGTTTATGGAACCACATCCATTGACCAGGATATTCACGCACCCATTCTTCAACTGTGTCATTGAGAAGTTGGGCTGTCAGTGCAACGTCAACTTGACCAGTTTCATCGCGGGGTAATTCCATACGATCGTAAAGCTCTAGCTTGAAACGACCACCCGGCAATCTGATACAGCGTGCAGGATAAACATCGCAATCATATTGACGCGCCAATTTTGCCAGCAAGGGATTTGTCTTAACAGGCTGACCAAAAAATGTGGAAGGGATACCACGTCCAAACTTTTGATCCACTAGCATACCGACATTATCGTTATTATTCAGTACGCTGGCGAGTGACCATGCGGCACCCGCTTTTGACGGTACAAGATGTCCTTTACCGGTGCGTCGTGCTTGCAAAACACGTTTTGCAATATATGGATTATTGGGCGGGCGAAACAGTGCCGTTACATTCAGATCAAATGCGCCCGCACAAATGGGCAGGAGTTCAAAGTTACCAGTGTGTGCCGTAAAGAAAATATGAGGCTTCTTTTCGTCTCTTAGACGTTCAAATATCGGAATGCCTTCGACTTCGACAATACCTGGTGTTTCTGCATGAGGATCGAAGTCAAAAATGGCATCAAGAAACACATATTCAGCAAAAAGACGGGCCATTGAGTCCCACATTTCCACTGCAATAGCGTCAATTTCAGCTTGCGTTTTTTCTGGATACGCAGCTTTCAAGTTGTTAATCGCCACTTTGTGGCGCGGCACCCAAGGGCCAACAACTCTGGCAAATTTCGCACAAAACTCAATAGCTGCGCGCGCTGGCAAAAGGCGCAGAGCGCCTAATATAAAAAAGACGATCTGCGCAAAAACCCAATAGTTAGCTTGTTTAAGTTTTAGCTTAACTTTGAATGCCAGTAATTTTAATTTAAATAACATAACGGCTGAATTAATCGATCTTCAGAATGATTTTGCCGAACACGTCACGACCTTCCATGCGTGTAAGGGCTGTGTCAATTTCGTCGAAGCTGACGACTGTATCGATAACCGGAGAAACAAGACCGCGTGCCATTTTCTGCATCGCATCAGCCATGTTTTCCATACGGCAACCAAATGAACCAAGCAATTTAAGCTGCTGCTGGAAAAGCATCATCAGGTTCATATTGGTTGAGACACCTGATGTTGATCCGCAAGTCACAAGACGGCCACCACGCTTTAGACATAGCATCGAGCCAGCCCAAGTGTCTGCACCGACATGCTCAAACACAACATCTACACCTTTTTTGCGCGTGAGTTTGCGCACAACACCTTCAAAGCGGTCTTCACGATAATTGATGACGTGATCTGCGCCCAAAGCCTTGGCTTTTTCAATTTTGTCGTCAGAACCAACGGTGGTAATGACAGTACAGCCCATTTTTTTGGCGAGTTGAATAGCAGCAGAACCAATACCTGAGCCACCAGCTTGGATAAGGATAGTTTCACCAGGTTCAAGCTTGGCATTGTCAAAAAGCATATGCTCAACTGTACCAAATGTAACAGGCGCAACAGCAGCACCAATTTCATCAACCCCTGGAGGTGCAGGCACCAATAGGCGCGCTGGCAAGTTTACTTCTTCACAAGCAAAACCATCGAGATGAAAACCATGAACACCGCTAACATGTTCACACAGATTATCACGCCCCTCACGGCAAGGACGGCAAAGGCCGCATGTGCGTGCGCCATAAATAGAAACCAATTGGCCTGGCAATAAGTTGGAAACGCCTGGACCTACAGCCGACACAACACCTGATGCTTCAGCACCAATAACAAGGGGCATTTTGCGCTTGGCAAACGCCATGCCGCGCCATCCCCAAACATCAATATGGTTGAGGGCAACAGCTTTGATTTTAACCGTAACTTCGCCCAGAGCAGGTGCTTCCGGCGCTGGAATGTCGGTAATCTCCAAGCGGCGATCATCAAGGAGCTGTAAAGCGCGCATATAATATAATCCTTTAAGACATCTTATAAAACCCAGCCGCTAGGCTGGGTAAATATGAATATTAGAGTTACTGCGGTGAAGCCGTTAAAATAAGGCTTGTATTTTGCCCGCCAAATCCAAATGAATTGGACAATACTGAATTAACGACGGCTTCACGCTTGAAATTCGGAACCACATCCAATGGGATTGCCGGATCAGGAATTTCATAATTGATCGTCGGCGGCAATGAGCCTGTCTGAATTGTCAAGAGAGAGAACACAGCCTCAATCGCACCAGCAGCAGTCAAAGTATGCCCGATCATCGACTTATTTGAGGAAACAGGGAGCTTGCTGATTTGGTCGCCAAACACAGTTGACAATGCAAGATACTCCATCTTGTCATTTTCAGGTGTGGATGTACCATGGGCATTGATATAGGAAATCTGATCAATGGTGAGGCCGGCATCTTTCATCGCGCCACTCACTGTGGCAATGGCTGGCGATGCGTCAGGCTTGGAGCGTGTGCGATGGAAATCATCTGCTTTTTCACCGCAACCAGCTAGAATACCAAGAATCTTGGCACCGCGTGATGTAGCACTCTCAAGAGATTCCATAACCAGAGCTGCTGAACCTTCAGACATAACAAAGCCATCGCGATCCTTGGAAAAGGGTTTCGAGGCTTTTTCTGCTATCTCATCATTGGTTGATAGTGCGGATAGAAGTGAAAAGCGAATAAGTGCCTCGGCAGACACTGATCCATCAGTACCAATACAAAGAACACGTTCACTTTCACCACGGCGTATCGCTTCAACACCAAGTTGAATTGCTGTTGCACCGGATGCGCAAGCGGTGGACAAAGTTACAGGAAGCCCACGCGTGCCAAAGGCCTGAGAAAGCTGTTCGGCAATATAGCCAAACTGTGTCGTATTGAAAAATCCTGTATGCCGTGCGCGACGACATGCTTCCAACAAGAGCTGGTAACTGGCAGGGCCTTCATTCTTGATTTCTGCATCAAGTGCAAAACGGCTTTTCCAATCCAGTTCAACCGGTGGGGCAGCCAAAAACAATGGCCCGCCAAAATTATTAACTGCCAGACCCGATTGAGCGATTGCTTCCTCACCTGCAAGCTTGGCCAGCGCTTGCGATAATGCAGACGCGCCCATATTGCTTTCGGGGAGAAAGTCTACAGTCCCGGCAATGCTCGTATTCAAATTATCTGTAGGAAAACGCGTAATATGATGAATACCGGATTTTCCGGATGTTAGCGCATTCCAGTTATCCTGCTTACCCTGTCCAAGAGAAGAGACAACACCAGCACCAGTAATTGCAACGATTGGCCGGCCGAAATGATCAAGATATTTTGTCATTGGTCGGATCCTTATGCTTTAATCAATCTGGCGACGCCCTCAGCACGGGTCGCACCAAAGGTTGTTGCTAATGCAGCGACAACAGGTTTATCAATTGCTGTTTCATTACCGTTCAATGCAGGTATAGCTTGTCCTTTCCAGACAGAAAGTGCTGCTATTGCAACTGCCAACGGGAACTGAGCTTCTCGTAAATGGCCGATCTGCGCACTGATACCACGATAGGCAAGGCCGGAATTATCCAATACGTCTTTTTCCGCTTTTGTCGGCATATGGGCGCCTGACGCACCAGAAACCACCAAGTCCGCTTCACCCGCTAGAGATAGCAGCTCTTCGGCCTTTTCATTCAATGATGCGTTGTTGCGGTCAATTAATGAAGCAGACACATTTTCGATCTCAGCATAAGCACGCGCACCGCGCTTGGCTGCATGATCCGCGCTTTCCAAAACCAGAAAAACACCGCCGGAGCCTGATATCATGCCACCGCCAGCACTATTTTGGCGATCCCAAAGGCCAGCCCAGCCATCGTGTTTAAGCAAGCCGCCCAATTCGTGACCCAAGATCATATCGAAATGCTCGGCATTATATGAGCCGCCAACCAGCGCATGCGTGCTTTGGCCAGACCTTATCCGAGCTGCTGCAGTTTCAATTGCAGAAATACCAGCACCTTCTTCGCCCATAAATGTGCGTGAGGAACCGGTTACTTTATGCACAATGGAAATATTGCCAGCCAGAAGATTTGAGAGCTGTGCCAAAAACAGGGTAGGGCGCAACTCGGTCGAAAGCTGTTCATTAAGCATAATACCGCGCGCGGTATCTGCTTCATCAAAGCTGCGGCCGAGCTCAAGAATCTGAGTGTCAACGCTGACATCGCGCTCACCGCCACCGGCGCCAACAACCATGTCCATGGTAGCGCAAAGTTCTTCATCACCTTTAATGCCCGCATCTTCCAGAGCAAGACCTGCAGCATAGGTACCAAGACGCTGCCATTTTTCCATTTGGCGCTGATCTCCGCGCTTTGGAATTTGCAAGCTCCAGTCGACCTCTCCCAACGGATGTACCGTGTAAGGTGCGAAATTTTCAGTATCCAGCTTAGGCCCATCTTTAGCATTGAGTGCATTCCAATGTGCTTCAATACCTTCACCAAGTGAAGAGATAATGCCGATACCAGTGATGAGAACTTTGTTGTTTTGCATGATCAGGTTGTTAACTCTCCGGATTATGAGAAACGCTTAAAATTGATTTAAGCGTTTTTGGCTGCAACCAGCTCATCAATTTTAGCGCAAAGATTTTTAAGAACGAAGTATTCTTCGGTCTGTGCCTTGCCTTCATTCACTTCCTGTGTCCACTGCTCAAGCGGAATTTTAATGCCGAAAGCTTTATCTGTTGCGAAGACGATATCAAGAAAATCCAGACTATCAATACCAAGGTCATCAATAGTGTGGCTTTCCGGTGTGATGCTGTCACGATCGATTTCACTGGTTTCAGCAATAATATCTGCGACTTTGTCAAAGGTAGAAGACAAGATCATTATCCTTATTATGTCAGCCGCGCACGGCTTTACAGGTTGCGCTCTTATAAATACAGCATTTAAGCCGTATGTAGCGTTTTTATGATAGTAGTGGAATACTTAATGCGCTTGTTAGCGCTATCTCAAGCTATCCGCCACAGTTTTCTTCGTAATCAGGTCTTATATACGTATCCAAAATGATTTATGAAGTGCAATCAGCACGCATCGCGTGCTTTGTGGAAAGTTTATGCGCAAATTGAGGCGTAACTGCCTCTTTAACATGCATTGGCTTAATATTTAAGCTTAAACTTAATTTGGTTTATTTAAAGTTTCGCTATTTCTTTTGGAAATAAACTTATTGTCACATTCGCTTTACTGAGTTGCCATAATTAGCGTGCAACCATGCGCTTAAAAAGGAATCGTCATGCGTTATGCACTCTATTTTACTCCAACGTCTAGCGATGCTCTGACGAAAGTTGCTTCCAATTGGTTGGGGCGCAACGCTTTTAGTAATGAAAGAATACGCCGCCCGCTTAATCCATTGATGGATGATGAACAAATACAAGCTTTAACCCATGATGCCCGCAGATATGGTTTCCATGCAACATTAAAGGCACCATTCCGGTTGAACGAGAATAAACAAGAAGACGACCTGATCGAAGATTTGATTAAATTTTCGAGCCAAAATGCAGCATTTACATTGCCTCGTTTGAAAATTCAGCAAATAGGGCCTTTTTTTGCTCTCGTTCCAGCGCAAAAAAACGATGAACTTAATGATTTAGCTGATGAGGTTGTGCGGTTTTTTGATCCTTACAGAGCCGAGCTGAGTGAAGCTGATCTATTAAAGCGCAAGCCTGAGACTTTAACTGCCAAGCAGCGCGATTATTTAAGCCAATGGGGTTATCCATATGTTTTTGATGAATTTAGATTTCATATGACACTCACCGGACCCGTATCCGAAGAGAAACAGGAAAAAATCCGTCGTTGTCTGGAAGATTTCTTCGCCCCAGTTTTGAATGAGAGTGTTGAAGTTGCCAATCTAGCCTTATTTACGGAAGAAGAAAGTGGCGCTCCATTTGAGGTGCATTCACTCTATCCGTTAGCCAAAACATATAAGTCACATAAACGCGCAGGACAGCAGTAGGAATTTAATTATGTCTGAACTTATTTTGAAAAATGCTTCTGTTGTCTTGGCTGATGAAGTTATTCGTGGATCCGTTTATATTAAAAATGGCATCATAGACGACATCACGACCAGTGATGTTAAACGCGGCATTGATTTTGAAGGGGACTATCTAATCCCTGGCTTAATCGAACTGCATACGGACCACTTGGAAGGGCATTATATGCCGCGACCTAAAGTCCGCTGGAATCCCGTTACAGCGGTTCAAGCCCATGATGCGCAAATTGCAGCTGCGGGAATTACGACCGTTTTTGATGCTTTGCGAATTGGTATGGATACGGATGCGGACTTAACTGCAAATGATATGAAAATACTTTCTGCAGCGATTGCTCAATCGAAAAAAGAAGGCCGCTTACGTGCCGATCATATGCTGCATTTGCGCTGCGAAGTATCAGCTGACGATTGCCTCGAAGCCTTTGCTCATTTTGAAGGCGATGATTTGGTTAAAGTTGCATCTTTAATGGACCATGCGCCAGGCCAACGCCAATTCGTCAATCTCGAAACTTATAAATTCTACTATATGCGCATGCTTAAATGCACAGAAGAAGAGTTTCAGGCCTATAGCGCCGAGCGGATTGCACAATCGGAGCGCAATTCAGCCAAACACAGACGAGCGATTTCTGCCTATTGCAGAGAAAACAATATAGCGCTTGCCAGCCATGATGATGCAACAGAAGCGCATGTTGATGAAGCAAAGCTCGATGGGGTTAAAATAGCAGAATTCCCGACTACATTTGAAGCTGCTATAGCATCACATAAGGAAAACATGCATGTCTTGATGGGGGCACCGAATATCGTTCGTGGCGGATCTCATTCTGGCAATATTTCCGCGCAGGAATTGGCGGAGCAGGGGTATCTTGATATTATTTCATCGGATTATATTCCAGCCAGTTTGATGCAATCTGTATTCCATCTTGCCGATCAGGTTGACACAATATCCCTGCCGCAGTCACTCGCTATGGTTACACTTAATCCAGCTCGCGCTGCTGGTCTTGATGATCGTGGTGAAATTGCAATTGGCAAACGAGCTGATATTGTAAGGGTCAAAACCGTTGATAATGTGCCCATCATCCGCAAAGTATGGCGCGAAGGTGTTCGGGTTATGTAAAGCTGACAGAACTTAATGTTATTATATAAAAGTGACTTATATCACATTGATATAGGTCACTTTTCCAATCTTTCCGTAATTCTAATTCTATTGAGTTCCATAGCGTCTTTGTCTGGTTGCCAATCCGCACACCAATTTTTAGGTATGCCTTCCATCAGCTGCTCTGTCCTGGTAAATTGTGGTTGATAACCGCGGCTGATCATTTCTTCAATAATTTCATTCTGCCGCTTTACCAAATAGCCGAGCCTCGAATAAAAAAACCGTATATGGCCTTTTCCCAAAACATAATGGGTGGGATTTCTCACATCATCAGGTGTTTCACCACGCGCAATTGCAGCTCTTACAAGTGAAAATATCCGCGGTAACTCACGATATTCTGCCACTAAATGCTGACCAGTTAGTTCCGACGGCGGGATACAGTTAATCCTTGTCACGGATGCATCTCTGACATTTAATCTGCGTCGCTCTCTGAAGAGGCTTCATTTTCTGTTGTGGCGACAACTTCCAGCTCCACATTTTTACCGCTCTCAACTTTAAAATCGAGCTGATAAATGCGGTCTTTATTCTTGGCAATTGCAACATAATCGCCATCTGTCAGTACGAGCGAGTTATAGGCACCCACAGTTTCACGAACGATATCACCAGAGCCGTTGAGGACAGACCAAGACGTATCCGCAAGCGCTTCGCCCCCTTTTTCGCGAACCAATTTCAATGTGATTTGCGCTGCACTATGCTGAATAACGAGTTCTGTCAGCTTTCCAGCATCGACATGTGCATCGGCACGAATAATCGCATTGGCGGATCCATAATTGGATACGATATGATAACGACCGGCATTCAGTCTGATAATTGTCTCTGGTTTTACATTAGGGAGTATAAGGTTTTTATCAGTTTCCGAGCCGTCATCTTCGGCATTATATATAGAAAAGGACAACTGGCTTTTGATCAATTCGCCATTATCAGGCAGTTCGGCATTTAATTTCAATCCGCCTGCGTCTAAAATCATCTCCTCTTCTCTGAGCTCGCCGCGCAAGGTTATCCGCTTGGTAGCACCCGCACGCCCATAGGCAACATGGATCAAGTATCTTCCATCAGGCAGGCTAAAATGGCCGGAACCGCCACTCAATGTTGCGATGAGAGGCAAGCGACCGTCTTCAGCCGGATCGGGCGAAAAAATGCGCCATGTTAGCCCTTGCTCAATATCCGGCCCACCATCGATGAGTTTCGCCTTTAAAATGAGTGTATCTTCTGCAATTAACGGCACTTCCGGAAAGGCGGTAAATGGCAGCGGCTGCGTATTATTATCAGCGTTTTCATCAATTTTTTGCGGAAGCATCAGGGTAGGGAACTGAGGAGCAACATTAAGACTTTGAGAATAAGCCGCTTGTGTCATTAGCAATGAAATCAATACAATAAAGTATTTAGAGCTTCTTAACATTATAAATTTCCGATTGAATCTTGCTAACTTAACCATGAGAATATGATGTTTATGGGGCTATAGCTTGTCATTTAGCAATAGGATTTTATAAAATTAAACAATCAAATGCCCTTGATAATTTTCTTTCAAATAAACTTATGTCTTTTAGTCTTGTTTAAAAAACAGTCTCGCTTAAAAGGGCAGAGGGAGTATCCCCCGTCTCCCTGAAGGGAATTTATAGTTTATCCCGCCTGATATCAGAAGGTCAAAAATGAGTAATCCAGTTATCGATTTTTTGCAAACACGTCGCTCAACACCAATTTCAGCGATTACCGCACCCGCGCCAAGTCAGGATGAATTGAACCAAATGTTGCAGATTGCAATTCGTGTTCCTGATCACGGACGCTTAGCACCATGGCGGTTTATTGTTTATACAGGTGACGCACGTGTTGAAGCAGGAAAATTGCTTGCGGATCTACTTGAGAAAAAACAAGGGCCGCTTGACGAAGCACGCCGTGAGCAGGAGTTGAAACGTTTTGCTCGTGCGCCACTCGTTATTGGGGTCGTGTTCAAACCTGTTGAGCATGAGCGCATTCCTGAGTGGGAGCAGTTTTTATCTGCGGGCGCTGCGGCAATGAATTTGTGTCATGCGGCTAATGCTTTAGGCTATGCATCAAATTGGATCACAAATTGGTATTCTGATGATAGTGACGCACGCTCACTGCTCGGTCTATCAGAAGATGAACGCGTCGCAGGATTTGTTCATATTGGAACATGCGACAAACGGGCACCTGAACGTCCACGCCCTGAAGTTGAAGAGGTGGTGACGTATTATTCTGCTCCGACTTCCAAAGAGTAAGAACACGACCAAGCACCCTGACTTGTGAGTAGGGTGCTTGGGTCTATCAATCACTTTTCGGTTTCCGTGTGTTTTGCTTCAACCCAAAGCGCTTCCATTTCATCCAGTGAAGCATCATTCAAACTGCTGCCCGCCTGATTTAATGATTGCTCAATATGATGAAATCGACGCAAAAACTTATCATTGGTTTGCATGAGGGCAACTTCCGGATCAATGTTATAATGGCGACCTAAATTGACCATCGAAAAAATCAAGTCTCCGAATTCCTCCTGAATGTGATCAGCATTGCCACTTTTCACTGCCTCTTTAAGCTCGGATATCTCTTCTTCTATTTTTTCCAAAACCTTTGCCGGATTATTCCAGTCGAAACCAACCTTTGAAGCTTTAAGCTGGATTTTGAGTGCGCGCAGCAAAGCAGGGAAAGTTCTTGGTATATCATCCAGATAACCAGTATTTTCTTCTTCAATGCCCATTCCTTGTCGGCGAAGTGAACGCTCAGCTTTTTCTTCGCTTTTAATTCTCGACCATGCACCTGGAGTTAATCCGCGTGACTTCTCTTCCGCCGTTCCGAACACATGAGGATGACGGCGGATCATCTTATCGCTTACCGTTTGAGCGACATCTGCAAAATCAAAAGAACCTTCTTCTTCAGCCATGCGTGCATGAAAGACCACCTGTAGCAATAGATCGCCCAATTCTTCACGTAGGTCATCCTTGTCATCACGCTCAATCGCATCAAGAACCTCGTAAACCTCCTCAAGAGTATAAGGCGCAATCGAACGAAAATTTTGCTCGACATCCCACGCACAGCCAGTTTCCGGATGACGAAGTGCTGCCATAATTTCAAGCAGGCGATTTATCTCATTTGAAGGTTTCAATCTTAACTCCGATAATTTACGCTCGTGAAATTGTAGATTCTTCTGCGTCATTGCTTTGAATGCTGCCCATCATTGGCTCACTCGGCTTGCTCAAGCGGAACAATAGAATAAAAACATTGCGGAGCACAAAGGTGAAGCGCTTTTTTCTAGATAAGTTTATGATGCTGCTCATCACGGCGATCATTATTGCATCTGTTTTTCCAGTGAGCGGTATTTATGAAAAATACTTTTCGATAGCAACAAAATTTGCGGTCGGGCTACTATTCTTTATGCATGGCGCACGTTTGTCGCGGCAGGCCGTGGTCGCAGGCTTAGTTCATTGGCGTTTACATCTCGTTGTTTTGTTAATTACCTTTGCCTTATTCCCACTCATCGGGTGGGGGATGGGATGGCTGATACCTGGGTTGAAGAGTAATATATTTTATGCAGGCATATTGTTTTTATGTCTGCTTCCTTCAACAGTGCAGTCCTCTATCGCTTTTACCTCAATCGCGAAAGGTAATGTCTCTGCGGCAGTTGTGTCAGCCTCTGCATCTAATATTTTCGGCATGTTTTTAACGCCTCTATTGGTTGGTATTTTCTTTACAACGCAAGGCAATAGTGGCGTATCACTTGATGCAATTTGGTCTATCCTACTGCAATTGCTGGCACCTTTTATATTAGGACAATTGTTGCAGCCGCTAATCGGCAGCTTTATGATCAAACACCATAAAGTTCTTTCAAAAGTAGACCGTAGCTCTATTCTAATGGTCGTATATCTGGCTTTTAGCGAGACAATGACACAGGGCCTGTGGAGCAAGGTTTCACTCGACGACCTGATGGTTATGCTCTTGGCTGATATCAGTTTGTTGGCGTTGGTGATGATCTTAACTAAAGTCATCGCCGATATTTTGAAATTTAATGATGAGGATCGTATCGCGATATTATTCTGCGGATCAAAGAAAAGTTTGGCCAGCGGAGCCCCTATGGCGAGTGCAATTTTTGCTGGGCAAAATATTGGCATGATGGTCATGCCATTAATGATTTTCCATCAAATTCAGCTTATGGTCTGCGCAGTTCTTGCTCAAAGATATGCTGATCGTTTTGAAAAACAGAAAATGAACGAGCCAGCTGAAACCACTTAAATTTATAGACGACATAGATTTTGTCATTATAAACATATTCAGACTTAAAGGGCAGGGCTCTTCATGGCGCCTACTCTTTCACCAGCCAATACAACAAGCTGGCTTGGCAGGATTTTGAAAGTATAAAAATGAATAACGAAAATGATACGCATAGTGCCTTTGATGAAGAAGCATTGGCTGAGGCCTATGACCGTGGCTTGGAGCTTGAAAAAGCAGGCCAGTTCCAACAAGCAGCAGATGCGTATCGCGAAGCGCTATTAATTGATCCTGCCGATCACGCCGGAGTGGCTGTTCGTATTGCGAGTATGGGCATGGCTGATGCACCAGAAAAAGCTCCGGATGCTTATGTTGCCACACTTTTTGATCAGCATGCGGATATGTTTGACACTATTCTAGTCGATCAACTTGGTTATGACGTACCACTTCAGCTTAGAGAGATTTTGCTCACACTGGATGAAAACGCTCATTACCAGCGTATGCTGGATCTCGGTTGTGGTACGGGTCTCTCGGCAGACGCCTTGGATGATTTGGCCGAGCATAAAACTGGCGTCGATCTTTCAGAGAATATGATCGAAATTGCTTATGAAAAAGGCGATTATGATACTTTATTCGTTGCAGAAGTTAATCTGTTCCTACAAAATACAGAAGACAAACCGTGGAATCTGATCGTCGCAACAGACGTGTTGCCATATATGGGCGATTTGAAAGCGTTCTTTTCTGGTGTAGCCAGCCATCTTCTTACCAATGGGATCTTTGCTTTCTCCAGTGAAACATTAGCCGATGAAAAACTGGATGGACGCAGTTTTATGGTGGGGCCATATCAACGCTTCGCACATGATAAGCAATATGTGTGGGATTTATTAAGCAGCTCTGGTTTCGAGTGTGTTTCTACCACAGATATTGTCGTTCGCCATGAGCAGGGCTCACCAGTTGGTGGCAACTTATTTATAGCCAAACGCATATAGTTTTCACTTTTAACGTGTATGAAGTGCCAGAGCGCGCTTCATACGAGGCTTTATCGTTTGCTAAATAAAGATCAGATAATCTATATTATGGAACTAATCTATATGATAACATGGAGTTTTGGCTTAATATACGAATGAGATCATAATTTTGTATATGCTTACGGAAACGCTTAATATCAGCTACCATTATTGCTGCATTTGGAAATGCTCTTTTTCTAATACTGTGATTGATAAAAATATTTTTAGCTTGAGCTAGGCAGTCACTTAAGAGCATCATTTAAGCTCAGTATAGTCTGGTGCGCAGCATTGAGTGAGTGCTAATATTTTATATCATACGGCATGTTCATTTTTTGTTCTAATCTTACTTCATTTGTGTTATTCATAATCCACCCTTTTATTCATGTGATTCATTCCTATGTAAGGGCTCTGACATAAAGCTTTGTAAAGCCTTAATCGGCTTCTATTTATAATAATTATGGAACATTTATCAGTGATAAATTCCGGTTTCATAACTTTGTTCAAAAAACAGGTGATGCGCCTATGA
>CANQXU010000018.1 GCA_947627865.1 uncultured Paenochrobactrum sp.
CAAATTATACGGATTGGCAGTATTTGCCGCTGGTTCGTTTTTGAGCATTATTGCGGCTCAAGCCGACAATATCGTCTTGCGCATTGCATCGGTTAATCCCGCAACCACTGAGTCATTTGTAGTTGCCAGTCAGGTTGCGGAACGGATTGCCCAGCGCACCGATGGGCGCATTAAATTTCAAATGTTTCCGTCCGGCCAATTAGGCACTACCAATGATACGATTGAACAAGCAAGCCAGGGCCAACCAATAATCGGCTTTGTATCGGCATCAGCGATGGCTGATTTTGGCGTACCAGAATTCTCTATTCTTGAAGGCCCGTTTTTGACCGCAAATAATGAAGAAGCGGAAAGACTAGCAAACTCAGCATTGCTCAAAAATTTATATGAAAAACTCGCAGACAATGCCGGCATTCGTGTTCTGGCGATCAACTGGTTTGACGGCGCCCGTCATTTAATCGGCGACAAACCCTATACCGAACCAGAAGACCTTAAAGGCGTATTGATGCGTGTCCCACCTGTTGAGACATGGATTAAAACTTTTGATCCTTTGCAGGTAGTAGCAACCTCTGTTGAAGCTGGTGAAGTTTATTCAGCCCTGTCACAAGGTGTTGTCACTGCTGCAGAGGCTCCGCTGACTGGTCTTCGTGCCTCTCGCTGGTATGAGCCTGCCAAACATATAACCACAACAGGGCATTTCAACCTCTTCACTGGCTGGGTTATGAGCGAGGATATCTTCGAGAATTTAACAGAAGCTGATCAAGCCGTTATGCTGGAGGAGTTTAACAAAGGTGGCCAGGAACTGACCAAGCTTTCTGAAAATTTGGGCGATGAAATTCGTGCAGAGTTTGAAGCGCAAGGCGTCACATTCCACGAGGCCAATATTGATGCCTATCGTCAGGCTACAGCAGATTTTTATGTCAATTTCTCTGACTGGTCAGAAGACTTGCACAAGAAAATGCGCGCTGCGGCAACCGGCTCGGACGAATAACACTGGCGAATAATAGATTTGCAAACAGCAGGCACCGTTTACAACGAATAACAGTTTCTGTGCCCATTCTGCAGTCTGGCTTACCTTTGCTGCATCCTCAAAAATGCACACTGCACAGGCCACTAGCCCGTTTCGCATTGCTTTCCGCTCAAGGGAGAACAGCCCATGCAAAGGCTGGATAGGATCACACAATTTGTCGGCTCAGTACTACCAGCCTGTTGTTTGGCAATTGTTTTAATCGTTGTCACCATTAATGTGTTTGCCCGCACAGTGCTCGGAATGCCGTTTCATATAGCGCATGATATTTCAATGTTAGCTTTTGCAGGTGTTGTCTGGCTCGGTCTGACTGGCGTTGCAGCAACACATCAATTATTCGGCGTTGCTTTCTTTGTATCAAAACTACCGCCAGCCCTGAAAAAACCAGCCTATGTCTTATCACATAGTATTGTCATTCTGGTCAGCTGCTTTGTTATCAATGCGGCCTATCATCAAATCATGACAGCGCGATTTAGCAAGTTTCTGGCTCTGGGCTGGCCGAAGTGGATTGTCTCCGCAATGCTACTTTTTTCATTTGTCGTCATTGCTCTGATCCAGATTAAACAAATCATAGAGCTTATCAAAGCGCCCCTAGGCAAAGAGGGCGAACCATCATGCTGATTACCGGTTTTTTATTCTTTTTTTTGCTCATCCTCGGCGTTCCGATTGCATTTGTACTGTTAGGCTCATCGGTTGCTTATTTTGCCATCAATCCCATGATGGCCAGTATTGTTGCGCAACGCCTTGTATCATCACTGGAATCTTTTCCTTTATTAGCGGTACCGTTTTTTATTTTTACCGGCGCTGCAATGGCGCGCGGCGGTATTGCCCACCGGCTCTATGATCTTGCGGAGGGTATGGTTGGCCACTGGCGTGGCGGCCTCGCACAAGTTGCTGTGATGAATTCACTATTTCTAGGAGCAATGTCTGGCTCCTCCAACGCAGATGCTGCCATTGAAGCACGCACAATCGCGCCTATCATGCGCGAAAGAGGCTATTCCAATGCTTTTGCCTCTGTTGTCAGCGCATCATCCAGTGTTGTTGCTCCGATCATGCCACCAAGTATCGGGCTGATCATTTACGGCCTTCTTACCAATACATCTATTGGCAAACTCTTCATTGGCGGCGTAATCCCTGCCCTGCTTATCACCATTTCAATGCTGATTACCGTCCGTATCGTTTCCAAAAAACGCGGTTACGGAGCTATGCGTGAAAAAAGACTACCACTGCCGGCAATCATGTCACGGACGCGCGCGGCCTTATGGGCGCTCGCAATGCCGGTATTACTGCTGCTCGGCTTGCGCGGCGGCTGGTTTACACCAACAGAATTAGGGGCAATCGCCGCCGTCTATGCGCTGATTGTTGGCTTATTCATCTATCGCGGATTTAAAGTCAGCCATATTTATGACATGCTCAAAGAGTCTGCCCACACAACTGCCGGCGTCATGTTTATTATGGCAGCGGCTTCCGTTTTCTCGCTGATCTTAGCTTTAGAGCAACTGCCTCAGGCGATGTTGCAGGGTCTGCTGAGCCTGACCGATAATAAATATCTATTAATGCTCATCATCAATATTGCCTTGCTGCTGTTAGGTACAGTGCTTGAAGGTCTGGCTTTATTGATCATTCTGGCGCCGCTTTTGCTGGATGTGATTAATAATCTTGGCATTGATCCGGTGCATTTCGGGATTGTCATGGTATTTAATACCACGATTGGTTCAGTCACCCCGCCCGTTGGCACAGTGCTCTACACTGTATGCTCCATCACAAAATGCAGTATTGAAGAATTCACCGTTGAGTTTCTACCATTCTTGTTAGCGTTAGTGCTTGTATTACTTGCACTTGTCTTTGTGCCTCCGCTTGTAACATTTCTTCCTAATGTTTTATTCTGACAGGTAGCCTTCAATGAAATATTTTGATGTATCCACCATCCAGCAGCTTTTAAAATATGATGATCTCATTGAGGCTTTGGGGCAATGTCACTTAGGGGATATGCCAGACAGTGCCCATATGCTCAGAAATGAACCCGACAACGGCAATAATCAATTTGTCGCTCTTGTTGGCTGGCAAAAAAATGAAATCATTGCTGTAAAACTTGTAGGAGTGTTTCCTGACAATTTAAAGTTAGAACCAGCGCAACCATCTATCCAAGGTGTTGTGATAGCGTTTAATGCCAAAACCGGCACACCGGAATTTGCTGCTGACGGCGCAGAAATGACATTTCGTAAAACAGCGGGTGTCTCAGGTCTTGGCAGCCGCTTGTTAGCA
Organism: uncultured Paenochrobactrum sp.; assembly: GCA_947627865.1. Taxonomy (GTDB): domain Bacteria; phylum Pseudomonadota; class Alphaproteobacteria; order Rhizobiales; family Rhizobiaceae; genus Paenochrobactrum. The sequence continues at coordinate 3,290 of CANQXU010000018.1, forward strand.
AAAAAAGATGCTGAAACGCTACTGATCGTTGGTGCGGGCGGGCTTGCACCCCATGTTTTGCAGGCCCATTGCGCTGCAAGACCATCGATCAAAGAAGTGTTGATTTGGAACCGCACTTTTGCAAAAGCTGAAGCTTTGGCTAAGCTTTGGTCAACTGAGGCGCGTCCCGTTCGTGCTATCCGTGATCTGCCAATGGCAACCCTCTGTGCAGACATTATTTCCTGTGTGACCATGTCTGATAAGCCTCTGATTGAAGGGCAGTATTTAAAAGCTGGTACTCATCTCGATCTTATTGGCGCTTACCTACCGACAATGCGTGAAGCCGATAATGATGCTATGATCAAAGGCCGTATTTATGTTGATACCCGTCAAAATATGGAAGGTGCCGGTGATCTTTGCCAGCCGGTTGAACAGGGTTTGATAGAGTGGGATGCTGTGCAGGGTGATTTATTTGATCTTTGCACCAAGCGTGTTGTCGGCCGCCAATCAGATGATGAAATAACCATCTTTAAAAATATCGGCGGTGGCCATCTTGATTTGTTCACTGCACAGTTTTTGGCACGGAAAACAATGTGAAATCTATTGCAAACTCGCATAGAATTTATTGATAAAATTTATAATTATTATCTTACGGCTTATGCTTCCATTTGGATTAGTGAAAGCGTAGGCCGTAAACTATTGAGCCGCATCTGGTTTGCTAGAAGCCGCTGCATTTAAGTTTGCTGCAGAAGTCTGCGATGATTGGATGACTTCTGCCTTATAAAGTTGCAAGATCAAATACATACATATTGGGCAGGTTCAATCGGTCGTCGCAACAGAATTGTTTTACCTTATTGCCAGAAATTGGTAGAGAACTGCAGCAGGTGATTTCCAGCCTAGTGTCTTGCCTGACCTAGTATTAAGCGAGTGGACTACGGCATCAAGTTCCTGAGCAGTGACGGCTCAAATCCGCACCTTTTGGAAAATACTGCCCTAGCAAACCGTTTGTATTTTCGTTTGGCCCACGTTCCCATAGGCTCTACGGATCACAAAAAAATCATCAGCGCTGTATCGACACGCAGTTTGACGTGTTGGACGATTTCCGCACCAATGCCCTACAACCGAAGGGTCAATCTCAACCCGGAGCTCTTATTGGTGCCCTTCCATATGTGGCAGGTCAAGCAGCATAATAAAACGTGGACTACATTAGACAAATATATGCTGCCTGCCCCCAGCAAACAATCAAACTGATGACTGGATAAAAAGTTCACTGTGATGATTTGGCTGCGACCGTAAAAACTGGGGGGAAACAGGTATGGTTTCGCCAAAATGTGCAGCCGCATGCCATGGCCAACGCGGGTCATAAAGTACAGTACGAGCGAGTGCGATTAAATCTGCATCACCCGTTGCCAGAATAGCCTCTGCCTGCTCGTATCCTGTGATCAGACCAACCGCAACAACCGGCATATCAACAGCCGCTTTCACGGCTCTTGCCAACGGCACCTGAAAGTTCGGACCGACAGGTATTTTTTGCAGCACATGAAGCCCACCACTTGAAATATGAATTGCCGAACAACCTCTGGCTTCTAATGCGCATGCAAATTCAATTGTTTGCTCAACGTCCCAACCGCCATCAACCCAATCCGTACCTGAAACTCGTACGGAAACAGGTTTGTTCGCTGCAAAAACCGCACGCACAGCATCATAAATTTCAAGCGGAAACCGCATGCGGTTCTCCAGACTACCACCATATTCATCTTCACGGTGATTAGTGAGTGGCGACAAAAATTCATGCAATAAATAGCCATGGGCTGCATGCAACTGTATGGCATCAATTTCGAGTCTGTCCGCTCTTATCGCCGCCTCCACAAATGCGGTCTTAATTCTGGCTAACGCAGCCTTGTCCATTTCAACCGGCGCGTTGTCATGCGGATTGAAAGCCAATGCAGAAGGCGCAATTGTTTGCCAGCCATTTTCATGGTCAGGCGCGATTTGCCCTCCTCCATGCCATGGCAAATCGGTTGATGCTTTCCTGCCTGCATGACTAAGCTGTATAGCAACCGGCATGTCCGACCATTTGCGGATCGCACCGAGAACGCGTTTCATTGCTACCTCGCATGCGTCGGAATAAAGCCCGACATCTGCGTAGCTAATTCGACCATCCGCAGTCACGGCAGTTGCCTCGATTGTCAACAGACCAGCTCCAGATTGCGCGAGATTTCCTAAATGCATCAAATGCCAATCAGTCATTTCACCATTAACGGCCGAATATTGGCACATCGGCGCTATGACAATGCGGTTTTTCAAGCTTAAGCCACCCACATCATAAGGTGAAAACAAAAAAGTACGGCTCATAATCAACAATCTCCATCTCAAGATTAGATTGACTTAACGTTTCCAATCGACATCAACATCCATTTGCCAGTGGTTTTATTATAATCATTTCCACCACAGCTTTTTTAATAGCTTCATCAGAGTAAACTATGGGTGCATAACTACCTTTTACCCCATCATTAAAATAACGATTGTAAGATGGGGTGCGCGGATCACCTCCTATGACAGGTGCCGGTCTTAGTTCTCCTTCCGGAAACAGCCCATTTATTTGAGCCCGCCCATTCCGTGTTTTTAATAACGTCGCCTAATCCGTTTACTTTTCGCCAGAGTTTTTGCATCTTCACGCATTGTTTCAAGTCTGCCAATCTTAAAATTCACACCAGTAATTGTGAGCTTGAACATATCAAGGTCAGCAATAGGAACATGAAAGCTTGGTGCTTGTTCCAACTCCGTCCTGCCAGAGGCGAGCTCTATATTTTTGCGCAGCAAATCAGCCTTATCCGAAGCAGCTTCCTCAATGATTGAAAGCAGTACTTCAGACATTGCATTACGCGTCAGAACATGACTACGGGTATTGACAACATCCTCAGGCGAGCATTTCTCAGGCATTGTATCTGTTACGTCATATTCCGCGGCGGCAGACGCTCTGGCTTTTCAATACAAAGATCAACCCAAGCATTAACACCACCAGTAAGTGTCCTGCAATTTCCTCCATATCATTGCTAAATGAAAGATATTACTGCTTAAGGTCGCCCGATACTAAAAGTACGATTGGCTGTGTCATTCTCTTATCCCAATATTTAATAAAGCAAAAAGCTTTAGAACTTCGCAGAACAATGAGTGTTAGATATCACACCAGTGTATGAGACTATGATTGTATTCTCTGTGTAAAAGCACTCACCGCACCAATGAAAAATACGGTGAGTGCAAATAATTTATGAGAAATCACTTAAAATCAGATGAGCTTAGCAGCCTCGCGGGCAATTTCTTCATGTGTTGCAAACCAGACATCACCCTTTGCTTTTGCCGCACGGATTAGTTCTTCAACAATCCAGATGCGTGAACGGTAGCCGATAATATGCGGATGCATCGTCAACTGGAAAATACCGCCCTCCTCATAAGCCAGTTCAAATTCACGCATGAAAATATCCAGAACATCTTTGGGACCAATATAAGGGCGTAATGATTCAAACCGGTTCATCATGAAATAAGGAGCATCGTCACGGATCCACTCGACAGGCAGTTCAACAACACCAGTTGCCTTACCATCCTCCAACAATTCGTAACAATCATTATCGGCCATCAAAGAGCTGTCGTAGAGCAGGCCCATTTCACGGATAATAGCTAGTGTCGCATCGGAAAAGTCCCAAGAAGGCGTGCGCAAGCCCACTGGCCTTTTACCAGAAATTTCTTCCAGAACATCGGCACTCCGCATCATCAGGTCGCGTTCGTTTTCTGCTGGCAAAACAGAATTTAACTCGTGAATCCAGCCATGAATGCCTATTTCATGCCCGTTATCGATCAAAGCTCGCTGATCATCCGGATACAGTTTGGCAATAACCGCCGGCACATAAAACGAAGCTTTGATATCATATTTATCTAGCAATGACATAACACGGGGCAATCCTTGTCTTTGCCCGTATTGCCCCCATGAAAGACGGCTGAGCGATTTTGCACCATCACGCAATTCATTGCTTTCATGGTCAACATCAAATGACAGTGCAAACGCGCTGCGTTTCTGATCTGGCCATTTTGGTGCAAGCCTTTTACCGGCTCTAACCTTATTTACGCGCGCGCGCCACTGTTCTTCGCTCCATTGCCAAGGAGACTGTGCGTTGGATGTCATTGTAACCTCTTACTTTAATTCACTAGTTGCAGTTTCAGGCAATCTTAACACCACGAAAAATGTGATAATCGCTGCTGGGATCATATAGAAATATGTCGGTGAAGTTGGAGATTCTGTCACTGAAATAAGCCATATTGCCATGAATGGTGCAAAGCCACCAAACACTGCTGTTGCGAAAGTGTAGCCTGTAGACATCCATGTAGAGCGGAGGTGGGTCGGAAAAATTTCAGAAATTGCAGCAGGTCCGGGGCCCGAATAACAAGCCATGATAAGACCGAATACCATCTGAACAAGAACGACATTTATAAACCCAATGTCGTTTGTAACCAGCGAGAAAAGCGGGTACGCTAATACAACAGCACTAATCACAGAAGTCAGCAAAACAGGCTTCCGACCGATGCGGTCAGACAGCAAGCCCATGAACGGCACGGCGCAGACCATTGTGATAAGACCGATCGTATTTGACCAAAGCGCTTCCGTTTGTGTCAAGCCGCCATATTTCTGGGTAAATGTCGGCATGTATGACAAGAGCGTATAGTAAGCGACTGTCCAAAAGATTGTAAAGCCGAAAGCACGCAATCCAAGACGCGGGCCGCTTACATCAGCGGTTACCTCAACCACAGTATTTTGCGCTTCAATGAAGGCAGGTGTTTCTTCAATATTACGGCGAATATAAATACCAACAAAGAGCAGAACAAAACCGAGAACAAACGGTATGCGCCATGCCCATTCAATCATTATTTCAGAGCCTAGCATCGTGACAAGAATTGCAGCCACTGCAGAGCCGAGCAATGTTCCACCTGCAGTACTCACTTGCTGAAAAGATCCAAACAGGCCACGTTTGCCTGATGGCGCCCATTCAATAATAAATGCAGTCGATGCACCCCATTCACCACCCGCCGCAATGCCTTGCAAGATGCGCAGCACGACAAGCAGGATCGGAGCCCAAATGCCAATCGTTTCATAGGTCGGCAATAGCCCGATACCAATCGTACCAATCGCCATCATCATCAAGGTCAGAACAAGCGAGAATTTGCGTCCGAATTTATCGCCAAAGCGCCCGATAACGACCCCACCGAAGGGACGTGCGAGGAAACCAACCCCATAAGCAGCAAATGTAGCCAGCAAGGCCGCTGTAGGATCCGTACCGGGGAAGAAATTGGCGGCAATCATGGTTGCCAAAAATGCATACACACCAAAATCATACCATTCAAGCAAGTTGCCGATGGATGCCGCCCAAATTGCTTTTCGTGAATTTGCATCTGCTTTTTTTCGCAGATTTGTTGATTGGCTCGTTGCCGTGCCCATGAGCTTCCCCTTTATTCGATACAGCGTATTGCTATACGATACATTGCACGCAGTAAATTGCTATGTTATATAAAAGTCAAGGCTAAAATTACGGATCAGGAACATCGAGATTGAAAAATACTGTGAAAAAACAAAGCCAGTTATTTGTGCAGTCTTTGCGTAAAGGCTTTGATGTTCTGGAAGCCTTCAAAGGCGTCCGCTCTCTTTCATTGAGTGAAATAGCAGAGCGTGTTCAATTTGATAAAAGTGCTACGCAAAGAATGTGCCATACACTCACAACAATGGGGTATTTACAGCAATGCCCTACTACGCGCCGCTTTGAATTATCACCCAAATGCCTTGATATTACTTTCGAGTTTTTGCGCCATCATCCATTGATTGAGCGCGCAACCCCTATTTTGATTGATTTGCGCCGGCAATGTGATGAACGGGTTGATCTCAGCCTCTTTTGGGAAAAAGAACTGATCTATGTGCAGCGCCATCAAAGCCAGCGCCAGCTTTTTTACACCACCCTCATCGGTCGCCGTATACCTCTTTATTGCTCGGCTGGTGGTCGTGCAGTTTTAGCTAAATTCTCCGATGATATTGTAAGTGACCTGATTGAGCATGAAGACCGAATTGCGATGACTCGCTTCACCAAGACAGACATTGAAGATATTCTCAACGAAATCGACACCGCCCGTCAGCAAGGATGGTCGCTCGCACGCTCTGAAGTTATTGAAAATGAAATGGTTTTCGCAGCCGCTATTACGAATTCAATGCAGCAGCCGATTGGTGCCATTCATGTCGCCTGCAATGTTGCGGCTCAGGACGAATTACAGCCGCTGATTGATCGTATAGTTCCAGGCCTGACGGGTGCTGCCCGCATGCTCAGCTCATAAGATGAATATCAAGCATATTTCTGTGCCGTTTGATTAAAACTTAACTGAAATACTATGCATCATTCCAACGGATGCTCTCTTGGGAACCGCCCGCTTATCCATCCACCATCAACAGGCAATGTCAGGCCTGTAATATATGCAGCTTCATTGGAAGCAAGAAAACGGATTGCATAAGCAATATCTTCTGGTGTGCCCAAGCGTCGCAAAGGTGCTTGATCAACCATAATTTGTGACCGCCACGGCTGACTCTGAATACGGCTTTCTGTCAATGGTGTTAATATCAAACCAGGTGCAACAGCATTAATCCTGATGCCTGAAGGTCCGTAATCCGTTGCCATTTGTGTTGTCATACCAGACAAGGCCGCTTTGGACGTCGAGTAAGCGGCCGAATTTTCCGCTCCTACCAAGCCGAAGACCGAGCTTACATTCACTATTGACCCTTTAAGACCATAAACCGCTGGCTCATTTTTAAGTATATGCCCAATCGCCCATCTGGACAAACGAAAAGCAGCAACAAGATTGATGTCAAGATATTTTCTCAGATCATCATCCGTTGTATTCAAAGCATGACTGCCACCACCAATTCCGGCATTATTTACCAGAACCTGTAATCGGGCACCTTGTTTTTTTAAAATATCATCAAGCTGATCGGTTAATTCAGGACAGCTGATATCAGCATGAACGGCAACAACATTCTCATATTCATCAGCCAATTGCTCCGGCCCGCACTTATCACGATCGATAGCGATAACACAGGCTCCCAATTGCGAAAACAGGCGGACTGTTGCACCGCCTATACCGTCATAACTCGCGCCCGTCACCACAACGACGGTATTTTTCATAGAAACATCCATATGACACCACACTTAAAAAGGGTTTGACCCGCCAATCGAACGTCCGCCGTCGACCAGAAGCACCTGACCGGTTACAAAACCTGCGCGCGGATCGGCTAAGTATGAAACCGCATGCGCGATATCGTCCGGCTCACCCAGTTTTTTCAAAGGTAATTCAGCAGCAAGACTGTCGAGATCATCACCGCGCTTACGCAGCATGTCAGTTAGAATAACACCCGGAGCAATGGCATTAACTGTAATCTGCAAATGTGCCAATTCAAGCGCCATCGACTTGGTCATACCAAGTATAGCTGCTTTCGCTGCGGAATAATGGGTGTTATTCCTACCGCCTAAAGCAGCGCGGGAGCTTAAACTGATAATTCGTCCGCCATCATGCATGGCACGTGCTGCCTTTTGCGATAATGTAAACATTGCAGTGACATTGGTTGCAAATTGCCGGTTAAAATCATCTGCAGCAATGGTGTCATAGGGTTTGGTCCAATAAATACCAGCACTATTCACAACTGCGTAAAGACCATCAATCTGATCGATCACATTTTGCTGCTCATCTTCATCACTGACATCAAGAACTGAAGACCTGACATCTCCGCCAGATTGTTTAACCAGTCGAGCCGTTTCTCTAACATGTGCCTCGTTTATGTCTGTCACATAAACGGGAAAGCCATCTTGTGACAATCGCAATGCAACCGCCCTGCCGATTCCCCCGCCCGCGCCGGTTATTAATGCCCATTTCATGCCCATAAATACCTCCATAATATTGCATAGCAATATTAGATATTATATTCAGTAGAAAAAAATAAAGTCAAACCAACAATCATTCCGTTGTAGATGCAAACTTGATCTGCGGCATGATCACAATGGTTTACGCCGGTTATTTTCCGACCATGTACTCAGTTTATGCGGCTTTTTTAGAACTTCGCAGGTGTTTTTAAAACGAGTATAGAATGTCTTCGGCGTGGGTCATAGAAGCCATCAATGTTATAGGCTCAGGGCTTTTTCAACAACTACTCGCTTTTGGAAACTCGTACGCCAGATCATCTCTGATTTGACGGTTTTAAATATGGTTTCGACCATCGCATTATCAAAAGAATTATGTTTGTCGCTTATTCATGTTTCGATGCCGAGACTGGCTAATCGATCTCAATCGCCATAAGAACAATATTGGCTGGCCCTATCCGAATGCTAGTTCAAACCGACAGATATCCCTCTTGAAACTGTCGTTTCCAGCGCATCAATGTCGAGAGACCAAGCCCAAGGTCCACGACAATCAAGCTGATTGTCAAACCACCAGTTGCAATAAGCCTGACGGCCTCTTTTTTAAAAAATCCGTAATAACGGGGCGCTTGCTTCAAATCATAGGGCCCTTCTGTTGTATTAAATATTAACAGAATATCCCTCCATTTACTCGGGGCAATCCAGGAGCAAATCTCATCTCATAGTTTTAAATTTTAATAACGCACGAAAAGACAGCTACGAACATGTTATCCGTAGCTGTTATATATATTTAGAGAACTAGAAAACCTGCATCGACCGGATCGTCACGGTTGATTGTCCAGCAAGCGGTACCCAACATGCCTGCTGTGCCTTTTACTGTCGGTCTGACAGCACGGAAATCATTAAGCATAACCTCCCCCAGCAATTCACCTTCAAAGACCCCAGATCCCAGCAAGCCTTCTGATGTGATCTTTTCACCGATTTTCATTTTCCCACGCTTTTCGAAATACGCCATCATAGCGCTCGTGCCAGTGCCACCAGGCGACCGATCAAGCTGGCCTGCAGAGAAAACATGTACGTTTTTATACAAGCAACCCTCAATCGTAGGCTCGTGCCAGAAAGTAATAAAGTTCAAATTGTTAATATGCTCTTCGGTTGGATGCTGAACTTTAACTTTCTTACGAATTTCTTCGCGCGCAATAAGCCCCATTCTTGACAGCTCACTGCCATTTTCAGGAGAAATGCGCAACGTCGTATCACGAAGATCAATAATACCGAAATAGTTCCCGCCCCAGACCAGATCAGCTTTTACTTTTCCATAACCAGGAAGTTCAATTTCGATATCCTGCTCAGCTACATAGGCTGGAACATTCTCAAATCGTGTCCAAAGCACACGATCACCTTCATGCTTCACTTCCGCAACAACCAGTCCCGCAGTTGTTTCAAAGCGAATTTTGGTTAAACCAGACGGGGAACGTAAAACAAGACCATTTGCAACCATGGCCATCGCAACTGCAATAGTACCATGTCCGCACATATGTGAGTATTCTTTGCCGTCAATATAAATCAGACCGGCATCAAACTCAGGGGATGATGGTGGGGTAAGGAAAACACCAAACATATCCGCATGGCCACGTGGTTCACGCATCAATGCTTTGCGCAACCAATCAAAGTTTTCCTCAAGAAAAGCGCGTTTTTCAAGGATGGATGAGCCAGCCGGATATGGAATCCCGCTATACACGATACACAAAGGCTCACCTTCTGTATGTGTGTACATTACATTATATACGTCTTGAATACGCATATTGTTCATTTTATTCCTCCACATAAACTTGGATTATTTTTCGTCAAGAAAGTCCAGACCGATCAACAGATCGATAAGAATGATTGCGATCACTGCCGCAAATATTGTCAAAGCTGATACGGCAGCAATGGAGGGATCCACCGAATATTGCACATAGTTAAACAGCTGAACGGGAATTGTATTCAGTGATGCTGTTGTATTGAATATTGACAGCTCCACATTGATGAAAGAGGTGATAAAGGCAAAAATAGCGCCTGACATAAGGCCAGATTTTATCTGCGGCAACGTCACCAAAAAGAATGTCGTTATAGAAGATGCCCCCAGATCGCGCGAAGCCTCTTCGAGTGACAATTGATCATGCGATAGCTGTGGCAAGATTGTCCGCAAGACATATGGGGTAATGATAATTGTATGCCCTATAAGAAGTGCAGGAAAATTACGCACCAGACCAATGGCACTTCCAAATTGCAATAACGCAGCACCGATTACGATATGCGGCAACACTAATGGCGAGAGTAGAAGTGCTGAAAGAGCGCTTTTACCCCGGAAGTCATAGCGCGCAATTGCCTGAGCAGAGCAAAGTGCAATGACCAGCGCAAACAATGTTGCACATATTGCAAGTATAGTGCTCATCATGAAGGATTTTAAGTAAGTAGGGTCATGAAAAATAACCTCATACCAACGTAATGTGAAACCCTGGGGCGGGAACGCAAGAAATTTAGTGTCGGTGAACGAGCCACCGATCACAACGACGAGCGGCAATAGCAAATATGTTAGAATTAAGAGTGATATAATACGGATAACAGAATTAATAATCATATTACTTCCCTCCCAATCTAACAATCCACGAGGACAATCCGATCAACGACAAAGTAAATACAAGAAGCGTGATAGAAAGTGCGCCACCATAGTTGAAATCAAATACCGTGGAATATTGCTGGAAGGCGAGAATTGCCAAAACTGTAACCTTCCCTCCCGATAGCAATGCAGGCGTCACATAGGCACTAATTGCCATGGAGAACACAAGAATAGCACCTGCCATGACACCAGGCAGTGTGAGCGGAAATGTGATACTGCTGAAGGTACGAAGCGGACCAGCACCAAGATCACGCGCCGCATTTTCCAAGTTTGGTTGCACACGCCCCAAAGCATTACCGATAGTCAGAACTGTAAATGGTAAAAGAATATAGACCAATCCTATGAGTATACCCAACTCAGTTCCCAGAAAGCGAACTGGTCGATCAACTAGATGCATCCACATCAAACCATCATTCACCAGCCCTGTACGTCCAAGCAAAACCATCCAACCAAAAGAGCGAACAATATTGGACGTAAAGAGAGGTAAAATAATTAAGATCACGCAAATCCTGCGCCAACTGCGCCATTCGATAATTCTAACCAAATACCACGCAAGCGGATAGCCAAGTACAACGCAAATAAGCGTGACCAAAATAGCCAGCTGAAATGTTACGAATATTACCGACCAATGGTAGCTGTCAAAAAGTATGCGTATATAATGATCAAAGCCAACTCCCCCCTCAACAGTGAAAGATGCAAGCAAAACAACACTTAAAGGTATGAGAAAGAAGGCAAAAAACATGCTTATCGGCAGGATAAGCAACCATAAAAGGCTAAGTCTAGAAGTAAACATTGTCAGGCTACCTGCAAATGAAGGTTTGCCGGATCGAATCCTGCCCATACAGTTGAGCTCGCATTAAACGTGCTACCGCCATACGTCTTGGCATGTAATGATAGTTGGCCTGCCTTTAGATACACATTGCTCGTGCCGCTAACATAGGTCAATGCTTCAACATTCGCAGCGATGGAAATCCAATCACTTGGAACATCCCGCTCAGATGTAAAAACATGCAGGTTTTCAGGACGCAAGACACCGACATGGCTGGTGCTTCCTTGCAGAATAACTTCACTGCCATTCGGGGAGACAGGCAGGAAATTTGCGTCACCTATAAAATCAGCAACAAAACGTGTTTTTGGCTTACGGTAGATCTCTTTACCTATGTCAACTTGTTCAATTTTTCCTGCCGACATGACAGCAATTCTGTCAGACATAGCCATTGCTTCTTCTTGATCATGGGTCACAAAGATAAATGTTATGCCTAGATCCATTTGCAACTGTTTAAGCTCTAGCTGCATGTGCTTACGCAACTGGAGATCCAATGCGCTAAGTGGTTCATCCAAAAGCAATAGTTTCGGCTTGTTAACAATGGCTCTGGCTAGCGCGACACGCTGTTGCTGGCCTCCTGACATTTCCCGTGGACGGCGCGTGGCCAGATGTGCCAACCCCACCATTTCGAGTGTCTCGATAGCCCTTTTTCCCGCATCTTGACGGCTTACGCCATGGCGCATGGGGCCATAAGCAACATTTTGCAGAACACTCATATGCGGAAACAAAGCGTAGTTCTGAAAAACGGTATTGAGGGGACGTTTGTTAGGCGATAACTTTGTTATATCCTCACCATCAATGACAACATTACCTTGTGTCGGCTGCATAAAGCCGCCAATTATTCTCAATAATGTTGTCTTACCGCAACCAGATGGCCCAAGCAGAGAGATGAATTCTCCCTGTTTAATATCGAGTGATACATTATCCAATGCTTTATAGTTGCCGAAAACTTTAGATATGTTTGATATTGTTAGGAATGGGCTTTGTATCACTTGACGATTTCCCTATTCCAACGATCCGTAATATCTGCACGTTCCGCATTTACTTCAGACCAATTCAACAATTTCAGATCGTCCACCGATCCACCTTCGCCCCAAGGTAGCTTTTTCTCAATTTCCGAAGTAAGTGATACGTCTGCAACCGCTGGTCCAAGATACAAGTTCTCAGCTAAGCAATGCGCAGCTTTCTGGCTTAGTGCTACATCAAGATACTTTTGAGCAGCATCAGCGTTTTTGCTATTTTTCACAACATGCATACGAACGTCCGTTGCCCACACACCTTCCTTCGGAACGACAAAACCAATCGGCATACCGGCATCGATCAGGTCCCATGCACCAACGTTAAAATGTGCGCCAATGGCTATATCACCACTTTGAAAAGCATTACTGGCAGCACCGGAAGTATCGTAAAGTAACCCAGTGTCCAAAGTACTTAATTCAGCAAAGACAGATGACAAATCCTGCCCTTCACCGTTAAAAGCATTATTTAGGAATATAACAAAAGGCACACCGGCTGAATTATTTGGCGAAGGAATGGCCACCGCGCCCGCATAAGCCTCATTCCACAAGTCCTTCCAGCTCTCTGGAGCCTCGTCAATTTCATTCGTGCTATAAGTTAAGCCCAGCGAATAAAAGCCCGTTCCTACCGCAAAGACATCATCAGCATCTTTATAGATAGCTTGAGGAACAAGTGACTTACCGTTCACCAATGCCGCCATATTGATTGGTTCTAGCAGTCCGGCCTCTTGCGCTGCCTCACTAATACCACCATCAAGATAAGCAACATCAATTACAGGATCACTTTTTTGCTGCTGTAATTTAGAAAATGTTGTAGTTGAATTTCCTATTTCTGCAACAACTGCTATTCCTGTCTCTTCAGTGAATGGCTTGGCAACACATTTATCAAAAGCCTCTCCCCAATTGCCGCCATAATAAGCAACAGTTAAGGGTTCTGCAGAATACGCTTGCGAGACACCAATCAAACCCAAAGCAGAAGAAAGTAATACATATTTTATCATTTCTCAGTCCTCCCTATGCAGTTCGGCTGTATATCAACCGTATTCTTTAATTATTCTCAAACTATCACGAGAAAAATTTATTACGTTGAATATGGCAGACATATAATTGAATAAAAGCGACAAAGTTTTATGGGAGTATGCATCATGAACTCACCAGTTCAGCGCATGTATGAATTACGTATATGCTTAATATTACTAGACAAATTTACATTGGCCGCATTCTCAGGCTTTCTTGATGCTTTACGCTTGGCAGCTGATGATGGGGCGAAAAGTCGACAAATACGAGTTGCATGGTCTGTCATCGGACTAAATAGTACGGTTGTGACATCCAGCTGCGGGATCAGTGTCAATACACAGTCCAGCATTGGTAATATTGAAGATTATGATTATCTCGCGATATGTGGCGGCAACAGCTATGCAAATAGCTCCTCCCCTTTGAAATTAACGCAACTCATCCAGCAAGCACATAAAAATTCAGTTGGCTTGCTTGGCATATGCACAGGCAGTTTCGCAATTGCACATGCAGGTTTTACAGATGACAGGTGCTTTTGTATTCATTGGAATGTAGTGGGGGCATTTAAGGAGCTGAACCCGAAAGCAAGATTAACCAGCGACAAAATCTTCATAGATGAAGGCGATGTTATTACCTGCGCTGGCTCTACTGCTGCTATTGATCTTGCTTTATATTTGATCAGTCGTCATTGCGGCAATGACAGGGCACAACAAGTCATGCGTCATATGATGCTAACTACAATGCGCCCATCAACCGTACCACAAGCGCATTTTTATGAAATTCCAAATTCAAAATGTGATCCAAGGGTCAAAAAAGCTCTGCATTTTATGGAGCAGCAATTAGACCAGCCACCTAATATGAAAGCTATAGCACGTTATTGTGGTCTAAGTTTAAGACAGTTAGAGAGACTGTTTAAGCAAGAAACCGGTAGAACTCCGATACAAGGCTATCAAAATATGAGATTAAGTTACGCTAAGTTTCTACTAATCAACAGCACCCAAAATATGATGGAAATAGCTCATACCGCCGGATTTTCAGACGCTGCACATTTTTCACGAGAATTTAAAAAAGTCTATTCTCAAACACCACGCATTTACAGAATAAACAATGAAGTATAAGGTATTAGCTTAGCTTTTTTCAGTAGAAATTTGCAAATAACAAAGTCTACTAAACAAATATTGCGTTAACTTTTAATAAGTAATGTCGCCATCAACTGATTATCTAAAAGCCTTTTTGGGAGCACACGAGCCTCACAAATCTCTTAAATCCGTAGGCTTCAGAACCTTTTTGATAAAACCCCTGCAACATCTCTTTATCCAGACTGATATCTGCAACAAGCCGTTTAAGCTTGGCATTTTCCTCCTACAAGTGACGAAGCCGCTTGACCTCTAAAGGTCATCAGCCCGGTAAAGCGTTTACGCCAGCCGTAAAAGGTCGATTCAGCAATGCCTTCCGTTCGGTAGACTTCGCCAACCAGCGTTCCATCCTCAGTTTTCTTCAAAACAAAGGCAGTTTGTGCGGGGGAGCACGTCAGTAAATAAAAACTCATATGCGATCTAGTCGTGAAACTATCTAACTGAACGATCATCCGCATATCCTAAGATTATAAATCACTAAGCAGTGATCCGCTGACGATTTTTTGGTGTAAATTGAGCAAAAGCAGGCTATTTCCCCAACCGCGCTGTGACCAGCATTTTGCCGTAGCATAAAGCGAAACCTAAAAATGCAATCAGCCGCCTAATGCCGAAACATGCATCAGCACTCTATCGGCAGGCATAAAACTGGCAGTGATACGGCACAAAGCGGAAATGCTAATCGATGCGTAAATCACACATGTGTTCGCAAAGTAATTGCCTTATTTGGCCGGCATCTACATAGAAATGCAATTCTCAACCGCCTTTCAACACCATCTGAAAAAGTGTATATTGATGAAAGCAAGTTTCCGCATTTAGAGGCATTTCAATGAGTACTTTTAAATTATTAGGCTAAAGATGAGCACAGGGGGAATTATGCTGAATCTTGACAAAAAAATTCCGCCTCCACTGATTGCCACTCTATGTGCAATCGCTATGTGGATAATAGCCATCTATACGCCAGACTTGAATTTATCGTTCAGTCTTCGTGCTGTTATAGCCCTGCTGATTGTTATTCTAGGAGCCTTCTTTTCTCTATGTGGGGCCAGCGCCTTCCGACGCGCCAAAACAACGATCAATCCCCTCCGTCCGGAGACAACCTCAGCACTGGTTACGATGGGCATCTATCAATACTCTCGCAATCCGATGTATGTAGGTTTTGCACTATTTCTGCTTGCCTTCGCCATTCTTTTGAATTCTCCAGCCGCCCTGCTTGGAGTGTTTGGTTTTGCTCTGTATATTAATAGGTTCCAAATTTTGCCCGAAGAACGCGCCTTACAGGCGCTATTTGGCGAAGACTTTACAAATTATCGCGGCCAAGTACGCCGATGGCTGTAAATAGGCAATGGGTGCAAATTTATAGCGCACCTCCTTTATTCCTCCCCATCACGAACAAGACTTAAAAGGGGTGAAGCATAATCATCTATTATCCGCAATAATCACATCAGACTCTGCGTATTCATCCAGAAGCTTACGATCAACCAGATCACTTCTGGTCTTTCTGATCGGGTCGTTCAAAAGCCTCAGACCATTTAAAACAACCAGAACCGTTCCCCCTTCATGGCCCAGCACCACTAAGGGCAAAGGAAGTTCAAAAAAGGCCGAACCAATAATCAAAAGCAGCATTATACTAATCGCAAAAGTAAGGTTCTGCCGGATAATCATTGCGGTGCGTCTGGCAAGCCGATGTGCTGCTGCCAGCCTTTTCATATCCTCTGAAAGAAGCGCTACATCTGCAGCCTGAAGTGCGACTTCAGAACCGGCTGCTCCCATAGCAATACCAACATCAGCACGCGCCAATGCTGCCGCATCATTCACACCGTCACCAACGAATGCGAGCCTCCTGCCCGCAGCCATATCACTCACAAGGTTAACCTTATCCTCCGGCAACATCTCGGCATGGATTTCATTTTCTTTTAATCCAAGAAGTTTGCCAATGCGTAAAGCGACGGCATACCTGTCACCTGTCATCATTGCGATGGTCTTAACACCACTCCCGCGTAAGGCAACAAGCGCTTCGGCGGAGGTTTCACGAACTTTATCGGCAACGCTAACCCCACCAAGAATATGTGCCCCCCGCCCAAGATAGACAACAGTTTCGGCACCATCCTGAAACGTCTTTAACCGATTATCATCGAGCGACGCCCCCATCATGTCTGCCATGCGGCGATTGCCTGCCCAAACAGGGCCACCCCTATCCCGTCCAACAATACCAGCACTCGGAATGGCTTTCACATCTTCAACATCGTGCAATTTGAGCCCGCGACGCGACACTTCGCGCCGCAATGCCTCCGCGATATGATGTTCTGAATGCGCTTCAACACTGGCTAATGTGGTTAAAAAAGCGGTTTCATCTCCATCCAGTGCAACAATTCCGGTGACTTCAGCACGGCCTGACGTCAAAGTGCCGGTTTTATCAAAGGCGAAGATATCAACTGCCGCGAGTGTCTCAAGTGCATCACCACCTTTGAACAACACGCCTCCGCGCGCTGCCGATGACAGAGCAGACAAAATGGCCGCTGGCACGGAAATTACGATCGCACAAGGACTAGCGGCTACCAGTAATGTTGCTGCGCGGTATAATGCAGTCTCCCAATCTTGGTCAAGCCAATAGAAAACACCAAGCGCAATAACTGATCCCACTAAAACGGCAACCGTGTATCGCTGCCCAAACCATGCGCTGAACCGTTCTGAAGGAGCTTTTGCTGCCTGCGCTTCAGTGACCAGTGCAATCATACGCGCGACAGTACTTTGCTCAAGTGATTTCGTGATTTGAATTTCAAGCACGCCATTCAGATTGACTGTTGCTTCAAAAACCTTAGCGCCGGATTCTTTGCGAACCGGCATAGATTCACCCGTAATTGTGGACTCGTCCAGAGCCCCGCTTCCGCTTATAATTATTCCATCAGAGGGAACCCGCGCACCGGGTCGAACGATAACAATATCACCCACACTCAGACTTGCCGCCTGCACTTCTTCGACAGAACCATCCGCTAATTTGCGAAAAGCTGTTTCTGGTCGCAGTGCCATCAATGCTTCAATAGCACGGCGTGCGCGCCCCATGGCACGCTCTTCCAGCGTCGTGGACAAGCTAAACAGTGTCAGCAAAATAGCACCCTCGACAGCTGCGCCAACAACCGCCGCAGCAATCGCTGCAACAATCATCAACAAATCAATGTCGAGTACCCGCTGCTTGACCAGCACACTGGTTGCTCGCCAGCCGGTGGGAACTCCACCCGCAAGATAGACAAGTACCACACCGAAACTTGTCACTCCAAAAGCAGTATCGCCATTAAACAACCAAGTGCCAGCCAGAGCCAATATAAGCCCCGCCACAGTTGCAGTGGTAAGAACAACCGATAGATTAGTAAAAAACCGGTACATTATTATTACATTGCTCCATTACGCAAATGTATCGAAGAGCTTCCAACGGCTGTGCCGACTATAGTGCCTATGCCAGCGATTAATGCCATTGCTAATGCCCCCCAAAAGGTGGCACGCAGTGTGGCTTTAGTGATATTCACTCCACCTGCTTTCGCACCGATCACACTTAGAAGTGCAAGGAATAACAAAGACGCAATCAAAACTGGCCACCGCAAAAGCTGACGCAACACAAGGTGATTTTCTGCATGTGATCGTCTCATTAAGACTATCTTTTAATGCTATATATTTCACAACCTGCATATATTTACGGCTATTATATTAAATCAATACATGAAAGTTGCATAATACTTATGAGGTAATCAGCGTTACATGATTTTCAAGAAGGCCAGCTTGGCGTTTAGATAAAATATTCACCATTCAGCGAACGAACAAGGCATCAAACCCCATTTTGCGCGCAAGCTTGGAGCCTTCAATACGGCCCTTTTCCATCAGGACGATTTCCGCAACAACCGCACCACCGAGACTGGCAGACATATTCAGCACAGATCAGGGTCGCAGTTCACCTTCAATAACTTCGCCACCGTGCTGACACAAATAATGTTGGCGGCATAATCGCAGCGCAAATCCACTTAATGAAACACTCGAAACTGCTCAAAAAAACCGGGGCACCTCTTCATAAGCTGCTAAGCTCTCCAATTAATGCCTAACAGACTCACTATCAGTATGCTTGTACTGGCTATATTTTTTTCACTTCCTAATGTTGCATATCGGCTACCCCAATAGTCCTTCCCCTCACTTCTCACCTTTTGCCATAGCTTCATTCTTGATGTCTTTGAAACAACCGACCGCGAAATTTGTGAGGTTTAGGTGTAGTATTTACCTTTTGCGAACAGGATTGTGCTATTATTATCTAGTCGGCCGATTTTTATCAGCTCGCCCTACACTGACAAGTGGAAGTACAATGAATAATGAACTACTAGCACC
>CANQXU010000019.1 GCA_947627865.1 uncultured Paenochrobactrum sp.
ATTGAATTTGACGGCTGCGATCTGCACAAGCTCAACCAAAAAGAAAAAGCAAAAATAATCAGTTATCTGCCGCAAGAGCGTGATGTTGCATGGCCCGTGAGTGCTGAAATGGTGATTTCACTGGCAAGATCCTCACTCAAACCGGTATTTTCCAGTCTCGATCCAAGCGACTATGCACTCATAGAAAGTGCCATAAACAAGCTCAATATTCAGCATTTACGGGAAAGGCCAGTCAACGAGCTTTCAGGTGGCGAAAGAGCACTTGTCCTCATTGCACGCCTGCTTGCACAAGATACACCTGTTGTAATGGCGGACGAACCAGCAGCAGGTCTTGACCCCGCATACCAGTTAACAATGATGCAGGCTTTGTCGGAATTGGCCAAAAGCGGCAAAGCCGTTATTGCCTCGCTACATGATTTATCATTGGCGGCACAACAATGCACACGTCTTATTCTTCTCAATAATGGCCGTATCATTGCGGATGGTGCGCCCAAAGACATCTTAACAAAAGAAAACCTATTCAAGGTCTATAATATTAAGGCTGAGATTATTGAACACGACGGCGCACTCCTTGTGCACCCTTATGCATAATTTGTCTGTAACTGTATAAAAAAGCCGGGCAGTGCCCGGCTTTCAGTTTATTCTGCATTCACAGATATATCGATCTTCTCAATAAATCTTTCAGGATCCTGAGAAGCCGTTAAGAAATCAAACATACCAAGGCCTTTTTCTGACTTGGCCTTTAACTTCAAATCAAAGCGGCCTGGCTTTGACAAGAATTTTGTAAATGCCTCAATAACAGGCTGAAGTTTTGGCTGCTCGCCAATAGCAAGTTGCAATGAGTTTTCTACTGTTCCAGCGATCAGCATACGTAACTCTTCAGCACTCATGCCCTGATCTTCAGCTTGCAGATCAATCCAGCGGCCAATAAACCCGTGATCAACCATATCAACATTCAGCTCTCGCGCGGTCAGACCGAGCAAGGCTACTTGCGTCAGAACTTTATCACCTGAGAAGAAGTCTTTCTTAAAGCCACCAATCTCACCGGACATAGAAAAACTGCCCATATCCTTACCACTCAAGGATATATCCTTGATGAGCATCGTCTGGTTGGCCTGATCCCATTCGAAATCGGTGACGGATGAAAGTGTTATTGTTTCATAACCCAAAGCAAGCAACTGCTGATAAACATCTTCACTCATGCTTTCAGTCAGTTTAAACGTCAAGTCATTCATGGCACCACGGAATGAAGATGGAATACCGTTGACCGGATTGGATGCTTTAAGCTCATATTCTTTAAGCTTGAAATTTACATTCTCTGCTTCAATTTCTGGCTCAATAATTTCTACATTAACGTCCAGATCGCTTAAACGCCAAGTACCGAAATCTGGCAACAGCGTATAGTAAGGAAATTTTTCAATTTCTGCATCTGTTGTTAAAGCTGCCAGTTTCCCAAAAGCTTGCAAAGTGGGCTGCCAAGAAAACTGGTTTACTTCAAAAGAGCCAAGTTTAATTTTTTCAGCATCATCCTTGGCTGCGTCCAGCTGCTTAATACGGAAATCAAGCTTCTGATCGGCGATTTTAATGCCAATCTCATTGATGCTCATATCCGGAGCATCATCATCTGATGGCATTTTAAGCCGGACGCCTTTTAATTGGAAGTCACCTGAATCAATCATATCCGCGGCATCGACCAATGGCTGCAGAAGTGCCACCCGCTCGGTTGCGCTTGATTTCGCGACATCTTGAATACTTTGCAGCTTATTTGCCAAATCCAACAATGGTATGGGCAATAAACGAGCTGTCATGCCATGGCTGATGACTTCATCATATCCAAAATCAGCCTGCACCTCTCCATCTCGCATGGCTTGAATATTTATATTCTTAACCAAAACGGGTCCATGGAGTTTCTGCGTCGGGTTATTATTCGGATCAGCTTGCTCAGAATATAATCGGGCCATGAAAGCCAAGTTGAGATCATCAATATTCATCTCACCAAAGCTTGTAGTCACCGTATTTTCAATGCTGGTATCATGAGTACCAACCGCTTTGGCAGAACCATTGGCACTTGCAATAGTAATTTTTTTAATAATGCCTTTATTAAAATTATCCAGCTTGAGATTTTTATAACTTAAGCTTTGTGATAAAGGCCCGTTGTCCATCTCCAAGGTCATTTCAGGTATTGAAATAAGACCAGCAGAGAACTGCTCAATACGCTCAGCTATAGGCTTATCTTTAGAGCCACCGAAAACATTTCGCAAACCAGCTTGATCAAGGTTTGCATCTTGAACCAAAATTTGGGGTGCATTGACCTTCATGGGGCCTAAGTCAGCCACCACATTATTCGCATCGATAAAGCCGTTGATAAACAAAATCTTGGGGCGTGCGTCAACTGTCTCTATCTGTACTTGGCGGCCATTTTTCAAAGGCACAGTTACATCACGTAAATGCAAGCGCCCCAAATAGTCGACTTCAACAGAAGCAGCCTTGGCACCCCTTTGCTCTATCTGTTTGATGATCGCATGCTCAAATGCCTGCTTGCCATAGATAACACCACCTGCAGCAAGTGCTATAACCGCAACCGAACCCAGATAGATAAATTTAGCTTTGCCGCGTTTAACGGGCTTTTCTGCTTTGTTTAACTCGCTCAAGAACTAGCTACCTTCTATTATAATATTTCTACTTTATCCGCCTCTGCAGACCCTCTTGACTTTCACTTCATATTATCAAGATGCGATCACAATCTGGCTGGATAAAGCTCAACCTATAATGACTCTCTATCAGATATATTCATGAGCAGCATATAACGGCCAAATCATAAATTATTTAACTAATATATATCTCACAAGAATTTATAATTCAAAATAAATTACTTAAAAAACCAGAGCCCAAGAACAGGCTCTGGTAAATATTAGGAGAATAATGAATATGAAAATTGCCTTAAGTAAATGATGATAGCAAAGGATGAAGTTTTAAATTTTCGAGTTCGCTATCATTATTGAATTCAAACATACTAGCTAATAGCTGTAAATCACAAGTTATTAGGAGCTAAATTGGCTGAATATGGCTATATTGTATCAAGAATATTGTTAAGGAATTTGAAGAAGTTTCAACTGGTTCTACTCAGCAAAAACACGAATATTCAATATCTCGATTGCAGCACCCTGACCACTAATATCGCTTGCTATTTCCAACCAACCTGTTGTTTTCGCTTGCTTCATATTTGAGAAATCAACATCAAAAAGATAATCGGCTGCCTCAATACCAACATCAAATCGCCTTCTTCCGCAGTCTCCCAGATTGCCAAAGTCGCAGACAACCGACATTTGCGCCTTATCAAGTGTATCCCCACGGGCTAAAATATCAAAAGTTGCCCGTTTTCCTGCTAATTGCGCAAGAACGCCCTCACCCACTTCTATGCGAATAGTATCGGATGCACCTGGTGAGATAACACGTAAAAACCGGCTATTACCCTCATTTTTTAATTCTGCAATCGCACGCCCTTTTGTCGTAAGGCGACTAGCGTCAGCAGGATCAAAAATAGTTATCCAATTATGATTTTCGTCCTGCTCGCCCTTGCGTAAGGGTGCAAAGTTACTTTCCCCGTTTGAAGATGCAAAGCTGCCAGAAAACCCATTGAAACTGCTGTAAAAAGAGAAACCAATAATCAAAAACGCGACAAGGAAAGTCACTGGGACGATAGCTCTTCGCCAGAATGGCGGCCTCTTTGCCTTCTGTTCTAATTTTCTTGCCTTTTTATCCGCAGCTCTAGATTTGGCAGTTTTTTCTGCGCCTTCAATATATGTATTTTCCGGAGATGGTTGCGGATAATCAGATTGCGCCGAAAAACCTTCAGGCACAGCATCAAAACCCGGAACATAATCAGAAGCATAATCGCGAGCAACATGCAAATTCACTTGTTCTTGCTGATGCTCTTCCTCATTTACAGGCTGAGGAGTGCTTGGAGACTGCAATTCATTTTCAAGCTGATGAAATATCTCTTTTAGCCGCCCACGGCGCAGATCTTTCGCTTCATCGGTTAAATTATGCGCTTGTCCGGTAAGTGCTCGTTCATGTGCGGCCCACACAGATGCATAAACGGCTTGTCTTTGTTTTGGTGTCTGCGCTTGAGCCTTGGTCAAGGCGTTGCGGATTGCGCGCTCAATGCTATCCAAATGTAGGTCTCTCTTCGTGCGGTCTCTTGGGCTCAATGAACCTTTTACTCATGGTATGCACAATCAAACCGCGCACACTACAATGAAAGTTAAGGCTTAAAGAATTTGTTTTTCAAATCAAGCATATTCGTTAAATACCGTTAAAACCTATATTTTGAGATAGATAAAGCCGAAATAAGGCTAAAAAAGATAATTAGTGAGGCAAATGCGCTTTAGCTAAAGATTGATTGGCTGATCCCCACACTAAAAGTTTTTACACCGCCAATTATAAACTCTACGTCTTGGCCGCAGCCCTCGCTAATTTACGTTTCTTCATCATCAAAGGCCGGTAAACCCTGTAGGCAAGCATAGCAACCAGCAATCCGACATAAAAATACTGTTCCATGGATAAAATCTTGGTTGATAAGACATAATGCAAGCCACCGCAAATAACCGCTATATAGACAAAACGGTGCAGCCAGACCCATTTCTTGCCAAGGCGCTTTATCGACGCATTATTTGAAGTGAGTGCAAGTACCGACAAAATAACAAAAGTCGCCATGCCAAGCATGATAAATGGCCGCTTCAAGAGATCGTCAATGATCAGTGACATATCCAGCGCCTGATCCAGTATCATATATACAGACAGATGCATCAGCGCATAATAAAAACAGAGCAAACCAGTTGCGCGCCGGTAGCGAAGATAGTTCAAGCCAAAAACATCGCGAAGCGGTGTAATCAATAATGTTAGCAATAAAAAACGGATTGCCCAAAGCCCTAAAAAACGCTCGAATGTTTTAACCGGATCCGCGCCAAGCTGATCTGACGCGCCAAGATAAAAACCCCAGACGGCTGGTAATAAACCGAGGATATAGACCCACCAAACAGAAAGCCATTGCAGTTTTAGCGCGTGCCGGAGTGCAAAAGGCATTAATAATTTACCTTTAAATCCATTCCGCTATAGAGACTGGCAACCTGATCAGCATAACCATTAAAAGGCAAGGTTGGTCGACGGTTGGCTCCAAAAAAACCACCCTCCCCTATACGGCGTTCGCTCGCTTGGCTCCATCGTGGATGATCGACCTCGGGATTAACATTAGCGTAAAATCCATATTCCTGACTGTTTGTCGCCTTCCATGTATTTAATGGCTGTTTGTCAGTAAGCGTAATGCGTACAATGGACTTAATGCCTTTGAAACCATATTTCCAAGGCACGACAAGACGGATTGGTGCACCATTTTGGTTCGGTAATGTCTCACCATAAAGCCCAACTGCGAGAAGGGTTAGAGGGTGTCGTGCTTCATCCAGCCGCAAACCTTCAATATATGGCCAGTTCAGGGATTGGAAGAGGCCTGATTGCCCCGGCATTTGCGAAGGGCGAACGACAGTTTCAAACACAACATATTTGGCGCTCGCCAGTGGCTCCACCCTATCCAGCAAATGCGATAGCTGAAAACCATCCCACGGGATGACCATAGACCATGCTTCGACACATCGCATACGATAAACACGCTCCTCAAGAGGAAAGTCTTTTATCAACGTCTCAATATCAAAAGTGCCAGGCTTGTTGACCATACCATCAACTTCAATCGCCCATGGTTTTGGCTTGAAGCCACCTGATAAATTTACAGGATCTGATTTATTAAGGCCGAATTCATAAAAGTTATTGTAAGTGGTGATATCTTTTAAAGGAGTGAGTTTTTCGTCTAGAACATAATCACTCTTGGTCGATTGCAGCGGCTCTGCTAAGGCTGTTTTACCAGCCATCACAGCCATCCCTAAACCTGCAGCAGCGCCCGTCAAAAATTCACGGCGTTTTAGGTAAACGGAAAAAGGTGTGATCTCAGAAGCAGGTATTTTAGTTAGCCGCAATTTAGACATCAACAAAACTCCTAAAAATTATGCACCGCCTCGATAGTAAATAAAGCCAATCATCCTCGCTAACTATGGCTTATTTTTAACCTGGGGAACATTTACAAAATAAAAAGAAGGTGTAAGAGAATAGTCAAATAAACTCTGCCATATATATCTTGCCAAAAGCACCATAGTAATAACATATGAGTATAATTTAAATTATGGTTGCCTCTCATAAATCGATGCAGTGGAAGCTTAAAGACCTGCTACCAGCCCTTTCCGTTCTCTTGATTGGGTTGTTTGCTCTCGCCTATGCTATGCTCTTGCCGCAAGGCGACACCGGACAATTCGCAGTTTTGTCAAATCCATGGTCTGGTGCGTCCCAAGCAATAGAGCTTGTAAACAGAGCTGATGCACAAATTATCTCGTTTAACGAGCGTACGAATGTCATGATTGTCTATTCTGAACGGCCCGATGCAGTGCAAGCACTTTATGATGCAGGTGCTTGGCTCGTTTTTGAACCAAACCAACTCTCTACCTGCTTCGATTTGAATAGCCCGAAAGCGTAAAATATGATTATTGAACTTGACGACATTCGCAGAAGATTTGCGCGCTTTTTGGTATTCTTGTTCTGGCTGCATGTGCCGTTATTTGCTGTAGTCGCTTATCTGACCGGAGCTTCCATAATCGGCGGCGTTCTGGCAGGCGCCTTCTTGGCCATCACATATAACTTTATGTGGTGGCAATCAGATATTGCACCAGCAACGCGATTTGTTTCGGCTATTGCGCTGGTTGGTGAACCAGCAATCTTGCTCTATTTTTTGCGTGGCCATGTGTGGATGATGGACATGCATCTGTATTTTTTTGCGATGCTAGCCCTCACTATTGGTTGGTGTGATCGACGCACGACCATTATTGCCGCATTGGCGGTTGCATTGCATCATTTGGTATTAAGCTACTTCATTCCATCACTGGTATTCTCTGGCGGCAGTGATTTTAGCCGTGTCATTCTACATGCCGTCATTGTTGCTTTTCAGGCCGCTGTCCTCGTCTGGTTTAGTGATATGCTTGTTGCCTGTATTAATAGCATCAACAATATGCGTGAAGAAATTGCAGTCCAAAATGTAGAAATTGAAAAAAACTCTGCAGAGGTCGAACGAGCCTATAAAGCCAAAGGTATGTTTCTTGCCAATATGAGCCACGAAATTCGTACCCCATTGAATGCTATTCTTGGCTTCAGCCATCTCATGCAGCGCACAGATATCAACGAGCGTCAGCGAGACTATTTATCAAAGATCAATGATGCCAGTTCCGCATTGTTACGTCTCATCAATGATATTCTCGATTTTTCTAAAAATGATGCTGGCAAATTAACGCTCGAGAACAGGGCATTTGAATTGCGCGCTATGCTGGATAATCAGCTACAATTCACCAGTGCTGATGCGCGTGATAAAAATGTCCAGATACAGCTCTTTGTAGATGAAAATATACCCGCACATCTGGTCGGCGATGAATTACGCCTTGGGCAGGTCGTGCTCAATTTGATGAGCAATGCCATCAAGTTCAGTGAAAACGGGTCTGTAACCATTCGGGCCCACGGTAAAGCTGGTGTCAATGATGACTACTTATTACAAATAGCAGTCGCTGATACAGGAATTGGAATGACTGAAGAGCAGCAATCTCGGTTGTTTAGCTCATTCAGCCAAGCTGACAGCTCTACCACCCGCCGATTTGGCGGCACCGGTCTAGGTCTGGTTATCAGCAAACAAATTGCGGAGCAAATGGGTGGTGATATCACGGTCGTGAGTACACCTGAAAAAGGCAGTCTTTTCACCGTTTCTGTTAAGCTCTCGAATGTGGATAATCTACAAACTCCTATTCAAAAACCATCTGCTCATATTCAAAAACTCCGTATTCTAATTGCTGATGACAATCCGGCGTCACGCGAAATACTCCAAGGCATATTTGCCGATTGGTCTATGACGGTTGATTTGGTTGCTTCTGGCGATGAAGCAATTGGCGCGCTTGAAGTCGCAAGTGCTCAAGGCGCAGCATACGATCTATTGTTGCTGGATTGGAAAATGCCCGGCAAAGATGGGATGGAAACGGTAAGCAGTCTTTATGCAAATACCAAGCTCACAAAACTACCAGAAATTATTTTGATAACAGCCTACGGTAATGATGACTTTAAGGCTTTAGCATCGCGCGCAGGGATTGTAGCTTACCTGCCAAAACCAATAGATGCACAGCAGATATTACAAACGATCAGTGATCTATTCCCCATCCCCGACAAGGCAACTGACAAAACACCAGAAGACAACCATATTTCGCATCAGTTAAATGGCCAACGTGTCCTGCTCGTAGAAGATAATGCGATCAACCGTGAAATTGCGTTTGAACTCTTAAAAGATGCAGGTTTAGAGATTGATACTGCTGAAAATGGCCGTATTGCCTGCGAGAGTGTCGATCGCTGCGGATCTCAATATGCTGCGATATTAATGGATGTGCAAATGCCGGAGATGGATGGTCTGGATGCAACCCGACATATCCGCCGTTCATGGTCAGCAGATACTTTGCCAATTATTGCCCTTACGGCACATGCTTATGAAGAAGAACGTAAGCGTTGTGCTGATGCAGGCATGAATGATCACATTGCCAAGCCTATTGATCCGGCGATCCTGATTGGTACGCTTGAGCGCTGGATTAAGCCCGTTCCTAAAGGGCAAGCAAAATATGAGGGCATGGAAAAAGCAAAACCCGATGAAAACTCATTAGGGCTACCGAAGCAATTGCCACCCTTTGACATACAACGCGCACTCATACGCGTAAATGGCAAAGAAGCATTATTGCGCCGCCTTATCCTTGGTTTTTATGACGAGTTTTCCAATGCGCCCGTGGCCTTGCGTGAAGAAATTGCCAAAGCTGATTATATTAGCGCGCGTCGTCTCGCCCACACACTGAAAGGTGTGGCTGCCTCCTTGGAGCTTGTTGATGTTGCACGCATTGCTGCGGAGTTGGAGCATACAATTGCAAGTGACCAAATCATAGGTATTGAGCCTGTGTTGCTTGCGCTTGAGACCGCATTGAAACCTGCTTTACAAGCAGCGGGCACATTAAAACAAACAGGCGAAACCATAACAAGCTCGCCAAGTTCAACACCTCAAGCTGCTGATATTGCTTCCTCAATTACTCATTTCCGCGAGCTTCTCAATCGCCGGAACATGAGAGCACGTGCCGCTTTTGATGCTCTAAGGCAGTTGGTTGGTGCCTCTACCGAGAATGAAGAAAGTTTTATGCTGATTCAGCAAGCACTCGACAAGCTCGATTTCAACACGGCACTACACCACCTTGATGAAGCTTTTCCCGATGGTGATGGAGCCTAGATAAGCAGAAAATTTCAGTCTCTAAGTCACTGAAATTTTAAAGCGGTTACTATTTAAGCCTATGCTTAAAATAATAAATAAGGTGAGCCATGCAGTCCCTTCCAGCAGTATGGCGTCTTATCGGAGCAGTATGAATGAGCGAACGCGCAGTAATTTTAATTGTCGATGATGAAATTTCAAACATCGAAATTATGAATGCCATACTTGAAGACAATTATGACATCAGCTTTGCAACCTCTGGTGAGCAAGCTCTCGAAGTCGCGCGTTCCATATTGCCTGATCTTATTCTGCTGGATGTAATGATGCCCGGAATTGATGGCTATGAGGTTTGCACACGATTAAAAAGTGACCATTTATTGGCAGATGTTCCTGTAATTTTCACCACAGGGCTTGATGATCAGGATGCAGAAGTCCGTGGACTTTCTGTGGGCGCAATTGATTATGTTACCAAACCGATTAATCCGGTGGTTTTAAGCGCTCGCGTTTCTAACCATATCGAACTTAAACGCTTTCGTGATCAACTGGCACAAATGGCCGTGACCGACGCATTAACTGGCCTTAGTAACCGCCGACAACTGGAAGAAACCTTAAAAGCAGAAACCTCTCGTCTTGCCCCCACAGGTGATTGGTTTTCTTTCATCATGCTTGATATTGATTTCTTTAAACTTTTTAATGACACTTACGGCCATCCGGAAGGCGATCGTTGCATTACAATGGTCGCATCAGCTCTTGCGCGCGCCGTTCATAAAATGGCAGGTGTAACTGCCCGTTATGGCGGGGAAGAGTTTGCCTGTATTTTGCCTGGTGCAGATCCCAAATCCGCTTTAGAAACAGCAAAAGATATCCAATCACATATTCAGGCTCTCAACATTCCGCATTCCCGCTCGAAAGTAAGCGCCACTGTAACAGTCAGTATGGGTATCGCATCTGCCAAAACACAACCAGATATGAGTGGAAATCTCTGGCTCCAACATGCGGATCATCAACTATATATAAGCAAGAAAAATGGCCGTGACCAAATTAGTATTATAGAGTTTTAGACACCGGACTGATTGATAGACGCAATATGAACGAGAAACGAGCCATCATTAAAGCGACGGGGCTGTTTCACTATTGCTCGACACAATCCTCATTGCCTCGATAACTACGTGTTTCCCGCATGAGCCAATCTCTGAAAGTGATCAGGCTTTTGTGATTTGCTTTGCGCTCAGGATAGACCACAAACATTGAATCCCCTGAAGGTACTGCATTATCAAATGGCGTATGCAATTCACCACGGCTAAGCTCGCGTTCAACAAAGCGCAATGGAACAATCGCCAAACCAACCCCCGCAACTGCCGCACTAATCACCATATCGCTATTGGGAAAACGGGGACCTGTTATTGTGCCGACATATTTAATGCCAACAGAGCGTATCCAGTGTAGCCACATGCTCGGACGACTGGCGTTTTGTAGCATTATAAAGGATGAGGCGTATTCTATGAGTTTTTCTCTATCCAGTTTTGTGCCAAACGGTATCAAGCTAGGCGCTGCAACCACAACCAGAGTTTCACGATAGAGTTCATAAGAGCGGGCATCAACCAACGGATTAATCCCGCGCAATATCGAAATATCAACTGCACTGGAGCTAAAGTCGGCTGTTTGTGGTGGTTGGGTGATCTCTAGGGGTATATCAGGATACGCCCTGATAAATGAGCCAAGCCTTGGTGCCAACCAGCGCGAAACGAATGTGGGATGTGCGCCAATTAATAACGACGTGTTGGCTTTTCGACCTCTTACCACATCAATTGAGGCTTCTTGCAAACTATCCAGCATCTGGCTGACATCACGGTAATAAGATATTCCCGATTCCGTTAAGACCAGTCTGGGGCCAGAGCGCTCGAATAACGCCATCCCAAGATAATCTTCGAGATTCTTTATCTGACGACTAATACCGCTTTGCGTAACGCCCAGATCTTCCGCGGCACGCGTAAAACTCATATGGCTCGCTGCCGCTTCAAAAGCCTGCAAGGCAGAAAGAGACGGTAAAAATCGGCGCATCATATATCTCCATACACTTATCATGAGTTAAACTCATGCATGGCCAACTTTTCAATGTTTTTCTTTCAGGTTGTGACCATTTAGTCTTTAATAAAGCCGAGGGAGAACAACATGAAAAATTGGCGAATATAATTCGACTGCGCGATAGCAATAAACATAGCCCTTTATAGAAGCTTGTAATTTTTTCTCTTATCTCCCATTCAGCAAAAAACACTCTTGCCAGCTAAAAAATCAATAATAAAACTGGGTCTATAAATAAAAAACAAACAAAAATACAAAGGGGAATAAAATGATAAATCGCAGATTTTTTTGTCAGCTCATGGGCAGTGCTGCGCTTGCCGGCGGTGCAAGCATTGTAATTCCATCCATTTCTCATGCTCAATCACAATCTTCGCTTGAACGTATCAAAGCCTCAGGAAAGCTGCGCATTGGTGCTGTCGCCGACGGCGCGCCTTATTATCAAAAAAACCTGCGAGACGGTTCATGGCGCGGTTTTAATATTGATATCAGCAAAGCCTTAGCGGATGAGCTTGGGCTTGAGCTGGAGATTCTTGAAACCACTTGGGGTAATTCAGTCCTCGATCTTCAATCCAATAAGATTGATGTTTTCTTCGGTCTCAACCCGACGCCGCAACGTATGGCTATCATTGATTTTTCAGGACCGGTTTTCAATAACTCTTTCACCTTCATCACAAATAATGATGTGACTGCAAAATCATGGGAAGACTTTAATAGTCCGGATATGAAAATCAGCGTTGATGCTGGCTCATCCCATGACGCAGCAGTCACACGCTTGCTGCCTGAAGCCAATATTGCCCGCTTGAAAACAGCAAGCGATGCAACGGCTGCTCTGCAATCAAAGCGTGCTGATGCACAATGTTTGGTGCTCATCATTGCGATGACTGTCTTGGCTAAAAATCCGTCATTGGGCAAATTGGTTATTCCGACACCAACAGAGTTTACTACTTCACATGCTGGTTTCCGCCGTGAGGATGATAAATCATGGGCAGAATTTGTTGATGCGTGGATTACAAAACAGCGTGAAAATGGCTTTATCCATGACGCAATCGTCAAAAACATGGAACTGGTCGGCGTAAGCGAAAAAGACTTCCCCGCCGATACTCAATTATAAGTTTCCCATTCACGAACAGTGATTAAGAAGAGCTTTCGGAATGTCCGAAAGCTCAACCGCATTAACTCATTCGATAATTACTGATCTGGCGATTTTCATTCGCTGGAACCGCAATTGTGAAAGTTAAATGCAAGAAAGCTAAGTTGTGAATTCCGGAGTTATTATATGTATAGTTGGGATTTTTCGATCATCTGGGACTATCGCTGGCTGCTGCTGCAAGGCGTTGGTGTCACCATAGCCTTTACCATTGCAACAGTCGTTTTAGGCCTGCTCATCGGGCTTATAGCTGCAAGCGGCAGTCTATCCCGCTATTCTGTTTTTCGCGTTTCCGCCCTCACATTTATTGAGATATTCCGCTGTACTCCGCTACTTGTACAACTCATTTGGGCTTATTACGCACTGCCTATCATATCCGGCATCGAGCTATCCCCTGTGAGTGCAGCACTTATTGCCCTTTCTTGTTACGGCGGCTCATTTTATGCAGAAATTATTCGCGGCGGGATTGTTTCCATTGATGTAGGCCAATCAGAAGCATCATCTGCTCTTGGCATGATGCCCTACCAGACAATGCGCCGTATCGTTTTGCCACAAGCAATCCGACGGATGGTTCCTGCTCTTATGAACCAAGCCATCATCCAATTAAAAAATACATCGCTGGTGTCCATTCTGGCCGTTCCGGATCTTGTTTATGAAGGTCAAATGGTGGCGCATGACAGCTTCCGCCCCTTGGAAGTCTATACCACAATTGCAATTCTTTATTTCATCATCCTATTCCCTCTCACAATATTAGTTCGCCGCGGTGAAAAGAAACTGGGAGCACGCTGATGAATAGCCCTATTAATCCCGCCATTAATCTCCCCAACAATCCAATGATTGACATTAAAGGTTTGCGCAAAAGCTTCGGTGATCTGGAAGTTTTGAAAGATATCAATATCAGCGTGAATGCAGGCAGTGTCGTGGCACTTTTAGGCCCATCCGGATCTGGAAAATCGACATTATTGCGCTGCATTAACCTGCTGGTTACTCCAGATAGGGGTGATCTGCGAATAGGAGAGACCTCTTTTAGCTTTGGTGCCAAGAAGCAAGCCCCGACCAACCGTGAACTTGCCAATTTTCGGGCTGGAACAGGCATGGTATTTCAAAACTTTAATTTGTTTCCACATATGACAGTGCTGCAAAATATTATGGAAGCCCCTATTCAGGTGAGAAAACTCTCTAAAAATGCAGCTTCAACACTAGCTCATAAACAGCTTGAAAAAGTCGGCCTTAGTGAAAAGGCAAATCAATATCCAGACACTCTTTCAGGCGGGCAAAAGCAACGCGTTGCCATTGCACGCGCCTTGGCGATGGAACCCTCAGTTATGCTGTTTGACGAAGCAACTTCCGCCCTCGATCCGGAGCTTGTTGGTGAAGTGCTGGCAACCATGCAGCAACTGGCTGCTGACGGCATGACAATGGTCGTGGTCACGCATGAGATGACCTTTGCCCGTGATGTGGCAGATCGGGTTATTTTCATGAAAGATGGCTATGTGGTTGAAGAAGGCCCAGCGCGTGAAGTCATTGATCATCCCAAGGAAGAAGCAACGCGCTCCTTCCTTGCCCATTTTCATCGTGGCAATCAACCGGTCCCTTAAAACGGAAGGAAAATAAAGCTGCGCCCTCTAAATAGCAGCCTTTTATATTCAATCCACCGATCATCCATTTTAACACTGTGGCATATACATGGAAACCATTGAACGCATTCGCTTATTTCTTATCGAGAGCCCGATCAAAATGGCGCGTTTACAAGGCGTCGGCAATGTAAAAGGTACTGTTAAACGCGTTATACTTGAGATGACCTCTTCAAGCGGTATTATTGGCTGGGGTGAAGCTGCTCCTTGGGAGGTATTCACCGGAACGCCGGAAGGTGCATTTTCAGCACTGGAAACCTATATCCGCCCTCATCTTATTGGCAGACCAGTTCATCGTATACGTGAACTCATGTTGCATCTTGACCGTATGCTGGTTGGTCATGGTGAAGCAAAAGTTGCTGTTGAAATGGCTATGTTTGATATTGTCGGCAAACTATCAGGGCTCTCACTTGCTGATCTCTTGGGCGGGCGGGTGCGTGATCATATTCCGCTGTCCTTCTCAATTGCCGATCCTGACTTTAATGCAGATCTTGAGCGTATGCACCAAATGGTGCCAAACGGAAACACCATTTATAAGGTTAAAACTGGCGTCAAATCACATCGCGAAGATTTAACCCATTTGGAAGCGATCCGAAAGAACTTCGGCCATAGTGTGGATTTACGCGTCGATTACAATCAAGCACTGAAACCTTTTGGCGCCATTAAAATTCTTCGTGATGTTGAGGCATTCGAGCCAACATTTATCGAGCAGCCTGTGCCTCGTGATTGCTTAACCGCAATGGCATCATTTACGGCTGCCTTGGATACGCCTATTCTCGCGGATGAAAGCTGTTTCAATCCACGCGATTTATTGGAGTTAATCCAGCTTGGAGCCGCAGATGCGATCTCCGTAAAACTCATGAAATCCGGTGGTATTTTAAAAGCACAGAATCTCATGGCCATTGCTGATAGTGTGAATATCCCTGGCTATGGCGGTACTTTGTGGGAAGGTGGCATTGCATTGGCGGCTGCCACGCAATTTATCAGTGCCACACCAGGCATTTCGCTGGGCTGCGAGTTTTATATGCCTCATCACGTGCTAACCGAAGATATATTGGAGGAACGTGTCGCGCATGAGGCTGGCAATGTCGTAGTGCCAAATGGTGCGGGCCTTGGCATATCCGTGACGGAGACTTCAATCCGGGAAAACGCCAAAATTATTACGCAAGCATAATTGCACTAAAGGATATAAGCCATGACATTGCATGTCGTAGTCATTGGGGCTGGTATTATCGGAGCAACAACTGCTTACGAATTGGCCAAAAGTGGATGCCGGGTCACCATAATTGATCCGGCTATCCCGGGTGAACCACAAGCAGCGAGTTACGGCAATGGCGCATGGATAAGCCCTGCTTCCATTATTCCTATGTCAATGCCTGGAATATGGCGCAAAATTCCTGGTTATTTATTGGATAAAAATAGCCCCTTAACTATTAAATGGAAATCATTACCCCATTTACTACCATGGCTTGTGAAATTCATGGCAGCTGGCGCAACCATCCCAAAGGTTAAAAAAACGGCAAAAGCCTTGAACTCTATATTGCAGGATGCGCCTCAAAGACATCTTCAATTAGCAGCAAATCTGGCACGTCCTGACCTTATCAATCAAAGCGGCGTCATTTATGCTTATCCTGATCGCGCAGCATTTGAAGCAGAAGCTTTGGCATGGCGTTTGCGCAAAGACAATGGGCTGGAATGGGAGGAATTAGATGAAAAAAGCCTGCGAAAAAATGAGCCAGCGCTAAGCGCACATTATAAATTTGGTGTACTTGTTAAAGCGGGTGCTCATAGTTCTAATCCCGGAGAATATGTGTGGCAAATTTTCCAGCAAGCAATGAAGCATGGAGCAGAATTTCGTCAAGCTGCCACGACTGGCTTTGATATTGTAAATGGAAGATTGCGCTCAATCCTGACCGATAGTGGTGTCATAGCCTGTGATCGCGCAGTTATTTGTGCGGGCATATGGTCTAAAGAACTTGCAAAAAATGCTGGTGACCAGATCCCGCTTGAAAGCGAACGAGGCTATCATTGCGTTATTCGTAATGCCAAATCTTCACCTCTCCTTCCAATCATGCCAAGTGATGGGAAAATGGCAAACACGCCGACTACATCTGGCTTACGTATCGCCGGACAGGTTGAGCTTGCACATCTAAACACGGCTCCCAATTGGAACAGGGTAGAAGTTTTAATACGCCACGCCCTCTCCACCTACCCCGAACTTGGCAAACGTGAAAACTTGCAAACTGAATATTGGATGGGGCATCGTCCCTCAACCTCAGATGGCTTGCCTGTCATTAGCGAAGCGTCAAATTCACAAGATATCATCTACGCTTTCGGCCATGGTCATATAGGGCTTGCGTCAGGGCCGATTACGGCCCGTATTGCCGCTGATTTAGCTATGAATAAAGCGCCTCCGATTAATATTGAACCATTTTCGGTAAAGCGTTTTGGTAAGAAGAGTATGGGGTAGTAAAATGGAAACGAAAACTATTCTTATAACTGGAGCTTCATCCGGCATCGGTGCTGCCTTGGCCAAACGTTTAGCAGGTAAGGTAACTAATCTTGTTTTGCATGCGCGCAACTCTGTAGAAAAGCTGGAAGAAGTCGCAAAGCATGTTCAGCTAAGCGGCACTTTAGTCGAAACCATATTATGCGATTTAAGTGAACGTGGCTCGGCTGAAATATTGGTCGATGCGGCTCACAAACGTTTTGGCCGATTAGATGCTGTTGCGGCCAATGCCGGCTTTCCCTTATTCAAATCACTTGAAGAAGGTACAATTGACGATATTGAATATGCATTTCGTGGTAATTTGTTCAGCTTTTTTGAAATTGCGCGTGCATCCCACAACTTGCTCAAAGCATCTCCCGCTGGCCGTATTGTTGCAACCGGCAGCTTTACAGCGCATGTTTTTCGCAATGATCTGCGACAATTCCCAATCTCTGCCGCTTCAAAAGGTGCTCTTGAAACCGCTGTTAAAAGCCTAGCTGCAATTATGTCAGCGGACAATATCACTGTTAATTGTGTTGTTCCCGGTTTTATCGAAAAAGACAGCAATGCAACCAAAATTGAAAGTGCTGAGCGCATAGCAACTGCAAGCCGGATACCGCTTGCACGTTTTGGAAAGACCGATGAAGTCGCGGCGGCAATTGAATTTTTGCTATCAAAAGACGCAAGTTATATTACTGGACAAAGTCTGCATGTAAATGGCGGCTTGATCTAGGACATCTGAGCAGTGGCACGACACTTAAAAATCTATATGTCGTGCCCTGTTTTTACTGATTATTGCCCATGCAGCTCACACTGCATAGCATGCTCTATGCCCTTGGACAGGATCTCCTCAAGCGCTGTATGTAGCTGATCGCCAAAACGACCTGTGATTAACGCTATTGGAAAAATATCGGGACATATTTCAGCCAACGCTTTTATAAGTTCTTTAGCATCATTTTTATCAGCCACCGCATCCATCAACTGAGCAGCTTTTGGATCATCCGTAAGCTGCAAATGACCAGAGCGTTGTTTTTTCTTTAAAAATGCTATCCAAGCAGCAAGAGCAAAGGCAAATGGCTTGCTTTCAGTGCCCAATTTTAATGCATCCAAGGCTGGCGCTGTAATCCGCTGAGGTAATTTTTGGGTTCCATCCATCGCAATTTGTGCTGTTTCATGAGCAATTGCCGGATTGGCAAAACGCTTTTCCAATGCTTTTGAATAAGCGCTCAAATCAAAATCCAGCCCGACAACTGTAGCAGCAGCGGATTGAAGATATTGCCCGACAATTGCTCGATGCAAGTGGTCCGCCATTACATCACGCACATAAGTTTTATTGGAAAGCCCTGCACAATAAGCCATCATTGAATGTGCGCCATTGAGCATTCGTAATTTCATTTGTTCATATGGGGCAACATCCTCAACGAAAATTGCCCCCATAGCTTCCCATGCAGGGCGCCCGTCAGCAAATTTATCTTCAATAACCCATTGATGAAACGGCTCCGTTTCAACAGCAGCCAAATCTTGATAGCCTGTAAGCCTGTGTGCAATCTTGCTTGTCTCATTGGTTGATGCCGGTGTGATACGATCTACCATAGTGGAAGGAAAGCAAACTTGCGCTTCAATCCATTGCACAAGATTTTCATTATAGAGAAGTCGGGCAAACTCCATCACAGCGTTACGCAATTTTGCGCCATTGTGAGAAAGATTATCACAACTCAATACTGTAAAAGGCTTAATTCCCTTTTCATAACGCCATGATAAAGCAGCCGTAATTAATCCGACCACGCCCACAGGCTGCGAAGGCTGCGATAAATCATGCTCAATGGCGGGATGAGTGATATCAAGAGAGCCATCACTGGTAATCCCATAGGCTTTTTCAGTGACCGTCAGGCTGACAATCCGGCATTTTGCGTCACACATAGCCTCAAGCGCCTGCTCTCCAACATTGACGCCTGCCAGAACCTCTTTCAAAGATCCGATAACAGCGCCTGTTGTTTCCGCGCCCCGTGTGATGAGCGTATAACGCCCATCTTGCGGATTTAGTTGACCTGCAATCGCTTGACTACGCAAAGAAACGCCCACAACCCGCCAGTCACCACCATATTGCCCGATAGCTTTATCAGTATAAGCCAGTAAATGAGCACGGGCAAAATTGCCTAAACCTAAATGTACAATGCCCGTGTCATGTTGCTCAGGTATATAGTCGGGCCAATGGGCTTCTTTCTTGCGAAAAGAATGCGCGGTTAGTCTATCAGCCGAGACAGTCATTATCCTTTTACCTTGACTGAAGGATGAGACAACGCAGTGATGATACCTCGCAACTCCGCCAGTCCTTTCAAGCGTCCAATCGCGGGATAACCAGGTTGTGCTTTCCGGTTTAAATCATCAAGAATGTCTTGTCCGTGATCAGGGCGGAAAGGAATTTGCCAATCAGTCCGACCTTCAATTTTGCGGCGCTCCTCCTCGGCCAATGTCGCAGCAATAATTGCTACCATGTCCGAATGTCCCTCAAGATGTGCTGCCTCATAGAAAGAACCGCCAAGGCGCTCATCTTCGAGAGTAACATTACGCAAATGCATAAAATGTATACGATGCCCCCAACGCTTGATCATAGCAGGTAAATCATTATCGGCGCGCGCGCCAAGGGAGCCCGTACACAAAGTGATGCCGCTAGCTGGAACGTCAACCGCTTCCATAATCTGGCGATAATCATCTTCTGTAGACATGATGCGTGGCAAACCAAGCAAGGGGAACGGAGGGTCATCGGGATGGCAACAAATCCGCATCCCTAACTCTTCGGCAAGAGGGCTGACTTCGCTCAGAAAATCCACCAAATGCTGGCGCAGCCTATCAGCTGAAATATTATCATAAGCTGCCAAATGCTCTTTGACATCTTCCAGCGACATGCGCTCTGCTGCACCCGGCAGACCGAAAATAACATTGCCCATCAATTCCTGCTTACGGGCATCACTCATAGTTGCAAAACGTTCTCTTGCCGCTTCTATTATCGCATCAGCATAATCGTCAAAGGCACCACTCCGCTCAAGAATGAACAAATCCATTGCTGCAAAATCAATGGCATCATAACGCATGCATGTAGCACCATTGGCCAGCCGGAAAGCTAAATCCGTACGCGTCCAATCGAGGATCGGCATGAAATTATAGCAGATCACCTCAATACCAGCCGCATGCAAATGGCGCATCGACTGTTTCCAGTTTTCAATATGCTCGCGCCAATTTCCCTTTTGCCGCTTGATATCTTCAGAAACTGGCAGGCTTTCAACAACTTCCCATTTCAGACCGGATGCGGCTCCGTCCTTCATGACAGATAATTCTTTTTGCCGTTTCTTGATCTCTTCAAGTGTCCAAACAGCGCCTGTAGGCACATGATGCAAGGCAGTGACCACACCCTCCACACCAGCTTGCAGCATATCATCAACAGAGCACAAGTCTTTAGGACCAAACCAACGCCATGTTTGTCTCATTCTATTATCTTTCTGTTTTTGCTTATGCTTCGGAGAAGGAGAGTTGCACTTTTACCGCCAACGAGCGGTCAGAAGCGGCTTTAAACGCCTCTTCAACATTCGTGATCGGATATGTCGCGGTGATCATTGGTGTTGGATCAATCTGACCGGAATTGATTAAACACACCGCATCTGCAAACTCGTCCTCGAAACGATGCGAGCCTATAAAACTGATTTCTTTACTCACAAAAATATTTAAAGGTATGGGCGTCGAGCCAGCCACTCCTACTTGCACAAAAGTACCAAGCGGACGCAATGCAGAAGCAGCATCTTGTATAGCCGGCACTGCAGCAGAACATTCAAAGACCAGATCAACACGCCCCTTGCCCTGCTGCCATTGCGCCAAGCCATCGGGGTCTTTTCTTGTATTGATACAATGGTCAGCCCCCATTTGGCGGGCAATGTCCAAGACAGTGTCCTCAATATCGGTAACGATAATTGTTGCTGCACCGCGTTGTCGTGCCACTGCCACACACAGAGCACCGATTGGCCCTGCACCTGTCACTAAAATCACCTTTCCTTGCAGTGAACCACCAATTGCCTCACCTCGATTGGCAGCATGCAGACAGACTGCCAAAGGTTCGGCACAAGCAGCGGCACCAGCAGAAACATTCTTGGCGACAGGCACACATTGCTTCGCATTTATTGTGAGCTTTTCACGAAACATACCTTGCTCATGCGGCAAATACATTGCCGAACCTTTGAACCGCATGTTGACGCAATGTCTGCTGAGACCTTGCGCGCAAAAACCACATTCGCCGCAAGGATGAGAGGGGTTGAGCGCAACAATCTGGCCAACATTCAGACCATCCACGCCCTCACCCAGCTTCTCAATGCGACCAGCAGCTTCATGGCCAAGAATAATTGGTTCTCGCACGCGTATCGTGCCAATTCCGCCATCATGCCAATAATGAAGATCCGAGCCGCAAATTCCGCCAGCGAGTACGGAAACAAGAACTTCGCCATCTTTTGGCTCGCCTACTGCCGCCAACTCTATGCGCAAGTCATTTTTTCCGTGGAGGGTGACAGCGCGATTATCTTGTACAAACGTCATAGCTTATACCTCAAGGCATTAAAGTGTTCGGCAGCCAAGTCGCAAGTGCCGGAATATAGCTAACCATGAGCAAGACGATAATATTCGTAATAATATACGGAATAATTGCCTTGATGACTGGTGAAAGTGGCTG
The DNA here is from genome assembly GCA_947627865.1 of uncultured Paenochrobactrum sp. GTDB lineage: Bacteria > Pseudomonadota > Alphaproteobacteria > Rhizobiales > Rhizobiaceae > Paenochrobactrum. The sequence goes on from CANQXU010000019.1 coordinate 21,433, forward strand.
CCGCGCAATATTGGACGCAACGAAAAGACAAACACCAACAGGCGGGGTTGTCAGACCGATCATGAGGTTCAACACGGCAAAACAAGCAAAGTGCAATGGTTCGATGCCAACAGATGTCGCCAATGTTAATAATGGCACAAAAAGAATAATCAAAGCTGCGATCGTTTCCATAAACATACCAACAAAAAGCAGCAGCAGATTGATCAGGATAATAATGACGAACTTATTTTCCGTAATAGACAAAACAGCTCCGGCCAGCATTTGAGGAATGCGTTCAGCCACTAAAATCCAGCCAAAGACATTCGCAATTCC